>NZ_JBIWFI010000024.1:0-122422 GCF_044762985.1 Streptomyces sp. NPDC096339
CCGGGGGGTGCCGCTGCGCGGAGCAGTCCCCTACCCGCCCTTCCACCGTTCCCCGGGGCTCCGCCCCGGACCCCGGTCCTCAACCGCCGGACGGGCTGAAAAGACCCGGGGGCTCCGCCCCCGGACCCCCGCGCCTCAAACGCCGGCGAGGCTGGATATGCCCGGGCCTCGAACGCCGGCGAGGCTGGATGTGCCCGCGCCTCGAACGCCGGCGAGGTTGGAGGAACCCCCGCGCCTCGGACGCCGGCGGGGGCGAGTTCGCACGGCCGGTGCCGGAAAGCCGGGTGCTCCGGCGCGGGGCGGGCGCGATCCGGAGTAGACGGCCTAGGCTGGGTCCCTCGCGTGCCGCGCGCGACCGCGCTACCGACCGCCCGGGGGCCCGATGAAGATCCTCATCTCCGCCGACATGGAAGGCGCCACCGGCGTCACCTGGCCCGCCGACGTGCTGCCGGGTACGCCCCAGTGGGAGCGCTGCCGGGGGATGTTCACCTCCGACGTGAACGCCGCCGTCCTCGGCTTCTACGACGGCGGCGCCGAACAGGTCGTCATCAACGAGGCGCACTGGACCATGCGCAACCTGCTGCTGGAGCGCCTCGACGCCCGCGCCGAGATGCTCACCGGCCGCCACAAGTCCCTCTCCATGGTCGAAGGCGTCCAGCACGGCGACATCGACGGCATCGCCTTCGTCGGCTACCACACCGGCGCCGGTTCCGAGGGCGTGCTCGCCCACACCTACCTCGCCAACTCCATCACCGGCGTCTGGCTGAACGGGACCCGCGCGAGCGAGGGGCTGCTGAACGCCCACGTCGTCACCGAGTTCGGAGTCCCCGTCATCCTGGTCACCGGCGACGACCTGACCTGCCGGGACGCCGCCGGTTACGCCCCCGACGCGCTGACCGTCGCCGTCAAGGACCACGTCTCGCGCTACGCCGCCGTCTGCCGGACCCCCGCCCGCACCGCCGCCGACATCCGGGCCGCCGCCAAGGAAGCCACCGCCCTGGCCGGCCGCCGCGAACCCGCGCCCGGCGGCGGGCCGTACACCGTGGAGTTGGAGTTCGACGCCGAGCACCTGGCCATGGCCGCCACCGTGGTCCCGGGCGTCGAGCGGTCCGGGGAGCGCAGGGTCGCGTACACCAGCGGGACGATGTACGAGGGGATCCGCACCTTCAAGGCGGTCACGACGGTCGTCTCGGCGGCGGTGGAGGAGCAGTATGGCTGACATGCGCGCAATCAACAGCGAGGACACCTCCGTCGACCGGGTGGCCCTCGACGAGGTCGTCGAGTTCACCTCCGACCTCATCCGCATCGACACCACCAACCGGGGCGGTGGCGACTGCCGCGAGCGTCCCGCCGCCGAGTACGTCGCCGAGCGGCTCGCCGCCGCCGGGCTGGAGCCCGTACTGCTGGAACGCACCGCGGGCCGGACCAACGTCGTCGCGCGGATCGAGGGCGCCGACCCCTCCGCCGAGGCCCTTCTCGTCCACGGGCACCTCGACGTGGTCCCGGCCGAGGCCGCCGACTGGAGCGTCGACCCCTTCTCCGGTGAGGTCCGCGACGGAGTGGTGTGGGGGCGCGGCGCCGTCGACATGAAGAACATGGACGCGATGGTGCTCGCCGTCGTACGGGCCTGGGCGCGTGCGGGAGTCAAGCCGCGCCGGGACATCGTGATCGCCTACACCGCCGACGAGGAGGACAGCGCCGTCGACGGCTCGGGATTCCTCGCCGACGAGCACCCGCACCTCTTCGAGGGCTGCACGGAGGGCATCGGCGAATCCGGGGCCTTCACCGTGCACCCGAACCCGGGCCAGGCGATCTATCCCATCGCGGCCGGTGAACGGGGCACGGCCTGGCTCAAGTTGACCGCGACCGGCACCGCCGGGCACGGCTCCAAGCCCAACCGGGCCAATGCCGTCAGCAGACTGGCGGCCGCCGTCGCGCGGATCGGCGAGTACGAGTGGCCGGTCCGGCTCACGGACACCGTCACCGCCTGCATCACCCAGCTCGCCGCCCTCCAGGGGCTGTCGGTCGACCCGCGCCGGCCCGGCTTCGATCTCGACGAGGTCCTCGGCAAGCTCGGCCCGGCCGCCCTCCTGGTCGACGCGACCGTCCGCAACAGCGCCAACCCGACGATGCTCAGCGCCGGTTACAAGCTCAACGTGATCCCCGGGGAGGCCACCGCCTACGTGGACGGCCGGATGGTGCCCGGCGGTGAGGCCGAGTTCATCGCCACCCTGAACGAGCTGACCGGGCCCGACGTGCACTGGGAGTTCCACCACCGGGAGGTCGCCCTCCAGGCCCCCGTGGACGGGCGGACGTTCGCGATCCTGCGCGAGTCGGTCGAGCGGTTCGACCCGGACGGGCACGTGGTGCCCTTCTGCATGGCGGGCGGCACCGACGCCAAGCAGTTCTCCCGGCTCGGCGTCACCGGCTACGGCTTCTCCCCGCTGAAGCTGCCGCCCGGCTTCGACTACTGGGCCCTCTTCCACGGCGTGGACGAGCGGGTCCCCGTCGACGCCCTGCACTTCGGCGTCCGCGTCCTCGACCGCGCACTGCGCGCCCTGTGAACAGGGCCCGGTGATGGCCGTGCCGACCCAGCCCTACGGCAGTTGGCCCTCGCCCATCGACGCCGGTCTCGCCGCCTCGCTCGACGGGCGGCCCGAGTACGTCGGCACGGTCGGGTCCGAGGTGTGGTGGACCGAGCCCCGGCCGCGGGAGGCCGGCCGCCGGACCCTGGTGCGCCGCCGCACCGTCGACGGGCGCCCCGAGACCACCGAGCTGCCCGCGCCGTGGAACGTGCGCAGCAGGTTCACCGAGTACGGCGGGCTGCCCTGGGCCGGAGCCGAACGGGAGTCGGGCGGGCCCCTGCTGGTCTTCGTCCACTTCACCGACCAGCGGCTGTACGCGTACGAGCCCGACGCGCCCGGTGGTCCTCGGGCCCGCCCGCTCACCCCGGTCTCGCGCGTGGGCGGCGGGCTGCGCTGGGCCGACCCGGTGCTGCGCGGCGGCGAGGTCTGGTGCGTGCTGGAGGAGTTCACCGGGCCCGCCCCCACCGACGTACGCCGCGTCCTGGCCGCCGTCCCGCTCGACGGATCGGCGGGCGAAGACCGGTCCGCCGTACGGGAACTGACGGACGACCGGCACCGGTTCGGCACCGGGCCGCGGATCTCCCCCGACGGCCGGTACGCGGCCTGGCTGGCGTGGGACCACCCCCGGATGCCCTGGGACGGTACGGAGCTGAAGCTGGCCGGGATCACCGAGGACGGACGGCTGACCGGAGCCCGGACCGTGCTCGGCGGCCCGGAGGAAGCCGTCGCGCAGGCCGACTGGACGGCCGGCGGGAGCCTCCTCGCGGTGAGCGACCGCGGCGGCTGGTGGAACCCCTACCGGGTCGACCGCGAGACCGGCGAGGCCGTCAACCTGTGCCCGCGCGAAGAGGAGTTCGGCGGAGCGCTGTGGAAGCCGGGACTGCGCTGGCTCGCCCCGCTGGAGGACGGACTCGTCGCCGTCCTGCACGGGCAGGGCTCCTCGGTGCTCGGCGTCCTCGACCCGGACAGCGGCGACCTCGTGGACGCGTCCGGCCCCTGGACGGCCTGGCAGCCCGCGCTCGCCGTGAGCGGCACCCGGGTCTACGGGGTCGCCGCCAGCCCGCGCAGCGGGTACGAGGTGGTGGAACTGGACACCGCCACCGGGCACGCCCGGGTGGTGGGGGCACGGGCGGCCGACCCGGTGGACCCGTCGTACTACCCGGAGCCGCAGAGCCGCACCTTCCCCGGCCCCGACAACCGGGAGATCCACGCCCACGTCTACCCGCCGCACCACCCCGCCTGCCGGGCCGCCGCCGACGAACTGCCCCCGTACGTGGTGTGGGCGCACGGCGGGCCCACCGACCACGTGCCGCCCGTGCTCGACCTGCACATCGCGTACTTCACCTCACGGGGCATCGGAGTCGTCGAGGTGAACTACGGCGGCTCCACCGGCTACGGCCGCGCCTACCGGGAGCGGCTGCGCGAGCAGTGGGGCGTCGTCGACGTGGAGGACTGCGCGGCGGTGGCCCGGGCGCTGGCCGCCGAGGGCACCGCGGACCCGGCGCGGCTCGCGATCCGCGGCGGCAGCGCGGGCGGCTGGACCGCGGCCGCCTCGCTGGCCTCCACCGACCTGTACGCCTGCGCCGCGATCATCTACCCCGTGCTGGACCTGCTCGGTTTCGCGGAGGAGACCCACGACCTGGAGTCCCGGTACGTCGACGGCCTCGCAGGTCCCCCGCAGACCCTTCCCGTGATCTGCCGCGAACGCTCACCGGTGGCCCGCGCCGACCGGATCACCTCCCCGTTCGTGCTGCTCCAGGGGCTGGACGACCCGGTCTGCCCGCCCAGCCAGGCGGAGCGCCTGCTCGCCGCCCTGCGCGGCCGATCGGTGCCGCACGCCTACGTGGCCTTCGAGGGCGAGGGGCACGGCTTCCGGCGGGCGGAGACGATGGTCCGGGCATTGGAGGCGGAACTGTCCCTGTACGCCCAGGTGTTCGGAATCGACCGCGCGGACGTCCCCCGTCTGGCCCTGCACGACTGAGCCCTGCCGCCGCCGCGGGCCGATCATGGGGCCATGACCGCGCACACCTCCGAGGGCGGCTCCCGTCACCACGGGCCGCTCCGCCGCACCCGCACCCGCATCGTCCTGTTCTCGGCGCTCGCGGTGGTCACCCTGGTGTTCGTCTTCGAGAACACCAGGCCGACGAAGATCCGGCTGTGGATCCCGCAGGTGACGCTGCCCCTGTACGTGGCCCTGCTGATCGCGGTGGTGCTGGGCTTCCTGTGCGGGCTCTACTTCTCCCGGCGGCGCAGGTAGGGCCTGTCCGGCGTGTCAGGGTCCGCCGGACGGGTCCAGTAAGGCTTCGTCATGTGGTGTCGTAAGGTGCTCGCTGCCTGGGATCGAGAGGAACCGGGTGGGGGCGGCGAGGAGGTCGTCGTCGACGCCCAACCCGGTGAAAATATGCGGTCAGAGCACTGGCAGGTGTCGGAGGAGGTCCAGGGCCTGGTAGGGGGTCAGGCCCTGCCAGGCCCTGGAGCTGCTCCGCCCTTCGGTCAGGCACAGGTGGGCGGCGGTGACCAGGGTGACGGAGCAGTACCGGTCGGTGAATGAGCGGCCTTCGAAAGGGTCCGGGCCCAGGGCTGTCTTCAGTGGAGCGCTTGTGCCGGGCCACGGCCCGGCTCAGCCGGCGCCCACCACCGCCTGGGTCGCCCTGAACCGCACCGTCCGATGCGTGCGCCTGCGCCCGAAAGCAGGCTTTACCCTCGGGCGTCAAGCGTCAAGGTGAATGCACCGCACGATCGGATGAATCCCGGCAAGCGGGCCGTGTCGAGGAGTCGATGGGTCAAAGGGGTGGTGAAGTTGAGATATGCCGTGGAACCCCACACTGATCGACGCGGAGATCCTTGCTGTTCATGCAGCCTTCTTGAACTACGACAGAATTGCTTATTTCGCAGGCAGTCAGTACGACCCTCGAATGCCAACGGGTATTGATAATACTCGGCTCTACAACTGTGACACGGGTGGTATCGCGAGAGTTTCCGGCGGGCCGGGCTTCGACCTCTTCTGCTCCGGGCATGCTCTCAGTGCGAACGGCACGCTCCTGGCGGCCGGCGGGACCGCGACATATGCCGGCTATCGAGGCGTGCGAGATTCTGCGGTCATCCGATACGTCCCGGCCGGGAGTGAATGGAAAACCGTTGCCTCGTTCAACGAGAACCCTAACGCAGATGACAGAGAGTCGGGCGGTCGCTGGTATCCAACCCTGCTTACTCTGGCCAACGGAAACATTCTGGCGCTGAGCGGCATCCCGGGGACGCGTGACACGGAGTCGCGCAACATCATCCCGGAAGTCTTCACGCCTCATCCCTTGTCGCATGGAGCATGGCACTGGCTGGGCGATTACCGGAACCTGGTTGATCGTAATCTGTTCGCACATCACGAGACGCCCCTCTACCCTCGTGCGCTTCTTCTTCCAACGGGCGACGTCTTCTTGCCGGTGGCAGGCGCGCGCGGGCGGACGGTCACGATGGCTGTGAAGGAGAACCCGTGGTCGGCGACATTCCAAGACGTATGCGAATTCACGCCACACGTCGGCGCAGATTACAGCGGCTACGAGGAGACGGCAGTGCTCTTGCCGCTCCTGGCCGGGGAGAACTACGCCCGGCGCCGAGTGCTCATCGCGGGCGGAAGAGAAGCGTGGATCTTGGACCTCAGCCACTGGGATCCTGGAGCCACCCCGCCTGACCAACTGTTCTGGGAGCCAAGTGAGCGTGTGTTGGCCGGACATCCTCGGCGCATGCACTGCAACGCAGTGCTGCTACCGACCGGCCATGTCCTTGTCGTCGGTGGTGTGGCCGGAACCGATGCAGGGGAAAGCAAGGACTCAACCGGAGTCCTGACCCCAGAAATTTACAACCCGCACACCGGTAAATGGTCTGCGCTGACAGCGCACAACGAACAGGCTCAAATCGTCCGAAACTACCACTCCGTCGCACTTCTGATGCGTGACGGGCGCGTTTGGACCGCAGGGTCGAACCATGATGGGAATCCCGGGGTCGGCACCGCCGAAAAGAAAATCGAAATCTACGAGCCGTGGTATTACGGCAACCCCAACCGCCCGGAGATTCTCGCCGCTCCCGACCGTTGGGTGACTGGCGGGCGGTTCGTGCTTCGCACGACTCAGGCTAGCGAAATTCGACGGGTCGCCATGGTGCGCACGGGTTCGTGCACACACGCATTCAACTCGGATCAACGCTATGTGTCGCTAAAATTCGAGTACGAAGGCGGCGACATCTTGAACGTTACGGCAGCCCCCAACGGGAACATCGCACCCAGCGGGATGTACTTCCTTTACACGATCAACAGTCAAGGGCTGCCGTCGGACGGCATCACGATCTACCAGAGCACAGACCCGGCATCGGATGTCGAGGGTGCCTGGGAGGGCCTGTTCCGGGATTCGTGAGGACGATCATCGCAAGTCCGTGTCATCGGACAACACGGCCCAGCACCTCCAGTGTCGGTTCTGCCGGCCAGCGGTGCGCCGACCGGCGCCGCGACGACGTCTCCTCGTGGCAGGCACTCAACGGGCGGAATTCATCCGGTCGACTCGTGCGGCAGGTTGAACGTCGAGCCGGCGGGTCCGCTCGCTCGTGCGCAGCCAGACCCGCAGTGGGCCGATCGGGGTGAAGCCGTGCCGGACGGCGGTGGCGAGGTCGTCCCCGGACTCGTAGCCGACCACGTCGCGCCCCGGCCAGCGGGCGGCGGCCGCGGCGAGGGCGCCCGTCCAGGCGGCGTCGGTGTCGGCATCGTCGTGGGCGAACAGGTTGGACACGCCGACGACCCCCGCGGCCAGGTTCAGAGCCGCCCCGGCGACGATGCGGCCGTCGCGGCGGCCCGCCAGGAAGGCGATCTCCTCGCCGAGCAGGACCGGGCGGAACAGCCCGGTGCTCTCCTCGCCGTCCCAGGCGGCCTCCCAGAGCGCCAGTTCCCCTCCGCCCGCGACCTCGCTCCACTCCAGGCCGGAGGAGGGGGCGCCCGCCGTGGGTGCACCCGCCGGGCGGTGTATCCACTGGGCGTCGAAGAGGACCTCGAAGCCGTCCCCCTCCAGGTCCAGATCGGCGAAGCTGTCCTTCACCGAGCAGCCGGGGCTGTCCGTGTCCATCCGCCGCAGCAGGCCCTCCTCCGGAGCACCCGGGCCCAGGGTCACGGCGTCCGGGTACAGGGGAGGGGTCCGGCTGGTGCTGAGCCAGAGGGACTCGTCGTCGAAGTCGGCGGGCAGGCCGTGCGCGCGGCAGACCGCGTGGCAGAAGAGGGCGTTGTTCAGCACTGCCGGGCGGAGCGGCGTGTCGAGATCATCCGTGGTCACGCGGGTGATGGTGCCATACACGTAGCCTGAGGTCGTGACCTTTTCCCACTACCTCCGCGAGGGCGCCCACGTGGGCCTTCGGCCCTTCCGGACGGCCGACGGGCCCGAGTTCACCGCGCGGGCGCACGAGAGCCGGGAGCTCCACCGCCCGTGGCTGTTCCCGCCCGCCACGATCGAGGCGTACGAGCCCTACGCGGCCCGGCTGACCGAGGGCGGGAGCCACGCCGGGTTCCTCGTGTGCGAGCGGGAGACGGGGGCCATCGCGGGCTTCGTCAACGTCAACAACATCGTCCGCGGGGCATTCCGGTGCGGGGCCCTCGGCTACGGGGCGTTCGCGCACGCCGCCGGACGCGGGCTCATGCGCGAGGCCCTCGGCCTGGTCCTCGTACACGCCTTCGCCCCGGAGACCGCGAACGGCCTGGGACTGCATCGCCTGGAGGCCAACGTCCAGCCCGGCAACGCCGCCTCGATCGCCCTGGTCCGGGGCGCGGGCTTCCGGTTGGAGGGGCTCTCCCCGGACTTCCTGTACGTGGACGGAGCCTGGCGGGACCACGAACGCTGGGCCGTCACCGCCGAGATGACGAACTCCTTTGCGTAATCCTGACCGGTGGTGATCCGCTGAACCCCTGTGCACCGGCCGCCGTGGCGTGTTCCATTTCCCCATGGCCACCACCGTCCGACGCGCCGTACTGACCCTCCCCGCCGCCCCGTTGGGCCCGGACAACCCACTGCCCCCGCTGCGCACCGCCGACGAGGTGCACGCACTGGACGACCTCCCCCGGCTACTGCCGGGAGGTGCCCCCGGGCGCGAGGGGATGCCCCGCGACATGGCGCGCCAGCTCCGGTACGAGCCGCTGCGTTCACTGCTGCCCGCCCGGATCCGCGACGGATACGGGCGGGACCGCACCGAGACGGAGTTCGAGTCGGTCGTCATCGAGAACGAGCACCTGCGGGTGACCGTGCTCCCGGGGCTCGGCGGGCGGATCCACTCGCTGCTCCACCTGCCGACCGGGCGTGAACTGCTCTACCGCAACCCGGTGTTCCAGCCCGCGAACTTCGCCCTCAACGGCGCCTGGTTCTCCGGCGGCATCGAGTGGAACATCGGTGCCACCGGCCACACCACCCTGTCCTGCGAACCGCTGCACGCCGCGCTCGTACCCGCCCCTGACGGGGGCGTGATGGTCAGGCTGTGGGAATGGGAGCGGCTGCGCGACCTGCCCTTCCAGGTGGACCTGTGGCTGCCCGGGGAATCGGAGTTCCTGTACGTGGGTGTCCGCGTGCGCAACCCGCACGAACGGCCCGCGCCGGTGTACTGGTGGTCGAACATCGCCGTCCCCGAGGACACGGGCACCCGGGTCCTCGCCCCCGCGGACGAGGCCTGGTACTTCGGCTACGAGCGCGCGCTGCGGCGGATCCCCGTACCGCACTGGGAGGGCGCGGACCGCACGTACCCGCTGCGCAGCGAGTACCCGGCCGATTTCTTCTACGAGGTCGAGGAAGGCGCCCGGCCCTGGATCGCCTCGCTCGACGCGGACGGGCACGGCCTGGTGCAGACCTCCACCGGGCGGCTGCGCGGGCGCAAGCTCTTCGTGTGGGGCGCGGGCGGCGGGGGCCGGCGCTGGCAGGAGTGGCTGACCGAGCCGGGCACCGGCGGGTACGCGGAGATCCAGGCGGGGCTGGCCCGGACCCAGCTGGAGCACGTACGGCTGGAGGGCGGCGCGGAGTTCAGCTGGCTGGAGGCGTACGGACCGCTGTCGGCGGAGCCCGCCGCCGTGCACGGGGCGGACTGGGCGGCGGCGCGGGGCGCGGCAGAGCGGGCGCTGTCCCGGGCGCTGCCGGGCGAGCGCGTGGAGGCGGCGTACAAGGCGTGGCGGGAGTGCGCGGACACCGAACCGGGGGAGCGGCTGGCGGCCGGTTCGGGCTGGGGCGCGCTGGAGGTGATGTGCGGGGGCTTCAAGCTGCCGGGCACCCCCTTCGAGGAAGCCGCGCTCGGCGAGGCGCAGGCCCCGTGGGCGGAGCTGTGGCGCACCGGCGTCTTCCCCGCGCCGAGGCGTGTGGTGCCGCCGGGGCCGAGCCTGGTGGGCACGCACTGGCGGGACATGCTGGAGACCGCCCCGGCGGATCCGCTGACCGAGTACCACCTGGGCGTGGCACAGTGGCACGCGGGCGATGTGGCGCAGGCGGTACGGAGCTGGGAGCGCGGGCTGGCCCTGGCGCCGTCGAGGTGGCCGCTGCTGCGGTGCCTGGCGGCGGCCGACGCGTTGACCGGGGCGACGGAACGGGCCGCCGACGGGTACGCGGCGGCCTTCGAGGACCTGGTGGCGGAGAGCCGCGGCGGCGAGGCGTGGACGGCGGCGGAGTCCGCGCTGGGGCGGGAGACGATGATGGCGCTGCTCGCGGCGGGCCGTCTCGCGGGGGCGCGGTCGGTCTGGGACCGGCTCCGGCCGGCCCTGCGGGAACAGGGCCGCTTCCGGCTGCTCGCCGCGCGGCTGCTGGCGGCGGAGGGGCACACGGCCGCGGCCCGGCGGGTCTTCGACGAGGGCTTCGCCCTCGCCGATCTCCGCGAGGGCGAGGAGACCCTCGCCGAGGTCTGGTCGACCGTCACCGACCGTCCCCTGCCGCCGAGCTACGACTTCCGCATGCGCCCCCCGGTGTAGGGCCCGCCTCTTGGGCAGGCCCCGGGGGGCGCGGCGCGGAGCCGGCTACTTCTTGATCTCGTTGATGCAGAGCACGAACTGCTTGCCCGAGCTGCGTCGGGAGCCTCGGGTCTGCTCGTAGTAGCCGGTGTCCGACTTGCCTTCGCACTTGCCGCTGTCCAGCGTGTCGGGGATCACCTCGACCACCTTGTACGACGCCTTGGCGTCACCGCACGCCACCACCTGGAGGTCGGGGCTGATCTGGGTCCCGTTGTTCTTCAGGCAGTCCCCGGCCTTCGCGTGGTCGGCGTCGTCCTGGCTCAGGAAGTAGCCGACCGCGATGACGATGAGGGCGATCACACCGCCGACGATCTTCAGCTTCTTCATGATGCCCATGCCGCTTCGGGCCGGCGGCGGCGGAGGAGCGGACCACTGCTGCTGAGGCGGGTACATCTGCTGCTGCGGTGCGCCGCCGTACGGAGGCTGACCCTGCTGCTGGGGGAAGCCCTGCCCGGGCTGGGGCGGGTATCCCTGCGGCGGCTGCTGTCCGTACGGGCCGGGCTGGCCGGGGTACGGGCCGGGGCCCTGCTGCGGCGGGTAGGTCATGTGGGAGTCCCCCAGTGGCATGCTCGCGTTCTTGACGTGGGCACGCTATATCAATCGGTCCGCCCACCTCGAACCGAGTCCCCGGACAGGGGTCAGACCCGGCACAGGATCTCGCCGTTGGGGACCATGAACCAGGCGTCGGGGTCCGCCCCCCACTCGTGCCACGCCGAGGCGATCGACTCCAGGTCTCCGGCAGTGGCCTGGCCGCCCCCGGTGGCGATGTCCGCGTACGAGGAGGCCGTCGTGCGGTCCGCCCACAGGGAGGACCACCAGGCCGCCTCCTCCGGGGTGGCGTAGACCCAGTTCGTCGCACTGGAGGCCACCTCCGTGAAGCCCGCCGCCCGCGCCCACGCCCGCAGCATGCGCCCGGCGTTCGGTTCGCCGCCATTGGCCCGGGCCACCCGTTGGTACAGGCTCTGCCAGGCGTCCAGGCCCGGCGCCTGCGGGTACCAGGTCATCGCCGCGTAGTCCGCGTCCCGCGCCGCCACGATCCCGCCCGGCCGGCACACCCGGCGCATCTCGCGCAGCGCCTGCACCGGGTCGCCCACGTGCTGCAGGACCTGGTGGGCGTGGACCACGTCGAAGGAGTCGTCCGGGAATTCCAGCGCGTGCACGTCCGCCGTGGCGAACCGCACGCCCGTCACCCCGCGTTCCGCCGCGTACGCGCGGGCCTGCCCGATGACGTCCTCGGACGCGTCGACGGCCGTCACGCTGCCGCCGGGGGCGACCAGCTCGGCCAGGTCCGCCGTGATCGTGCCCGGCCCGCAGCCCACGTCCAGCACGGACATGCCCGGACGCAGCTCCCCGATCAGGTACGCCGCCGAGTTCTCGGCGGTACGCCAGCGGTGCGAGCGCAGGACCGACTCGTGGTGTCCGTGGGTGTAGACGGCCGTCTCGTGGGCGTTCATCGCGTACTCCTCGTCGTCGAAGCGTTGCTGTGTCCCTGCTGTGTTTCCACCGTAAAGGATCATGTCGTTATCTGAGATATGTGTTTTGACATGTGGACACGAGTCTTGTCCCACAAGGGGATCGGTCCGGCCGGTGGCAGGGAAATGCGGGTGCGAGGAGAGTGGGCCGCATACGGGAATCACGGGAATCCCCGCGGCGGAAGGCGGTGAGGGGCATGCCGGAGACGCTGCTCCGACTCCACGCCCAGGCGCTCCGGCTCTTCGGCGAGCGGCTGCGCGCGGTCGGGGACGGCCAGTGGGGCGCGCCGACCCCGTGCACCGACTGGGACGTGCGGGCGCTGGTCAACCACGTCGTGGGGGAGCAGCTCTGGATCCCGCCGCTGGTCACCGAGGGCCGTACCGTCGAGGAGCTCGGCGACGCCTTCCCGGGGGACGTGCTCGGCGAGGACCCCCTCGCGGCCTGGGAGACGGCCTCCGCCGCCGCGCACGCGGCCTTCGCCGCGCCGGGCGCGCTGGAGCGGACCGTGCACCTCTCGTACGGGCCCTCCCTCGCCATGGCCTACTGCTCCGAACTGACCGCCGACTGCATCGTGCACACCTGGGACCTCTCCCGGGGCATCGGCGCCGACGACCGGCTCCCGGACGACCTCGTCGAGTTCTCCATCAAGGAGGTCATGCCGTACGCGGACGGGCTCGCGGCCAGCGGCATGTACGCCGAGCCCCTGGAGGTTCCGGCCGGGGCGAACGCGCAGACCAGGCTGCTCGCGCTGCTCGGGCGGAAGGGCTGACCCGGGCCGACCCGGCCCCGACCGGGTCCGGTCCGGGGCGGGTTGGGTCGCGGCGGAGAAGCGTCATAACGGGCATGTTCGCTTGAATAATCGTATAAAGGGCAGCGTCGGGTGAGACGGGCGGTTCCAGCGCGGAAGGCGGGAAACGGTGGCGGGGATGCAGCGCACGGTGGCGGAGGGCCGTGGCCCGGTCCGGTACGGCCCGCCCGCGCCCCAGCCGGGCCTCCCCGTGCTGCCCGAGCTCCTCTCCGTGCTCGCCTCGGCCGCCGGACGCGCCGCCCCCGAAGCCCCCGGCGGCGGCCTGCCCCTGCGCGAGGCCGCGTGCCGCCACTGGGGGCGCCGCGGACTCGCCACCGACCCGGAGAACGTGGCCGCCGGGCCCGGCGCCCCCGCGCTGCTGCTCGCCCTGCTCGGAGCCTTCGGCGGCGACGTGATGCTGCCGAGGCCCTGTCCCGCCTGGTGGACCCCACAGGTCCGGCTGCTGGGACGGCGGGCCTACCACGTGCCGACCCCGGCCGAATGCGGCGGCGTCCCCGACCCGTACGCCCTGCTGGAGACCGTACGCCGGGTGCGCGCCGAGGGCGGTGACCCCCGGGTGCTGCTGGTCTCGGTCGCCGACGACCCGACCGCCACCGTTCCCCCGCCCGAGATGCTGCGCGAGGCCTGCGAGGCCGCCGACGCGGCCGGGCTGTTCGTCGTCAGCGACGAGAGCTGGCGCGACACCGTGCACCGGCCGTACGACACGCTGGTGCTCAGCCCCGCCGAGATGCTCCCCGAACAGGCGGCCGTGCTCCTCGACCTGTCCGGGGCACTGCTCCCCGCCGGCTGGCCCGCGGCCGTACTCCGCTTCCCCGACACCGGACGCGGCACCTGGCTGCGCGCCCGCACCCTCGACGTGCTCACCGCCACCGGCGCGCTCGTCGCGGGCCCCGTCGCCGGGGCGGCCGCGCACGCCCTCGACGAACCCGACGCCGTGGCCGGACGGGCCCACAAGGCGGCCACTCTGCACGGCACGGTGGCCGCGGCCGCGCACCGCACGCTGCTGGAGGCGGGCGCGCTGGCCCGGCCGCCGGAGGCGGGCCGGCACCTGTACGCCGACCTCTCGCCGCTGCGCGCCGGACTCGCCCGCCACGGGGTGGGCGACGCGATGGAACTGGAGGACTGGCTCGGCGCCCGGCTGGGCGCGCCCACTCCGGGCGGACAGCGGTTCGCGGACGAACTCGGGGCGCTGCGCGTGCGGTTGTCGACCGGGCCGCTGCTCGGAGCCACCCCCGAGGAACGGCTGGCCGCGCTCACCGCCCGCGATCCGCTCGCGCTGCCGTACGTACGCCGCTCCCTGGACCTCCTCGGATCGGTCCTGGCGGGACTGGCCTGACCCCCTCTTCAGCCCGACCGACGCGACCCGGTGAACGGAGACTTCTCGATGAGCGACCGGACGGACGCCCCCGCCGCAGCCCCCGCCCCGGTACGCCCCACCGCCGCGCAGCCCCCCACGCCCCGCCCGGCACCACCCGCCCGGCCCGTCGGGGAGCACCGGCGGTGGCCCGCCTCCTTCGCGGACCGCCTGACCACCCCTCTCCCCGGCATGCGGGCCTTCGCCCGGCTCGCCCGGGAGGGCGCCTTCCGGCCCGGACCCGAAGGGCTGCGCGGCATCCCCGACCTCCCGTTCGAACCGGCCCCGCTGCCCGCGGCGGAACCGGGCACGGTCTGCGTCACCTGGGCCGGGCACGCCAGCTGGGTGCTGCGGACCGGCGGGCTGACCGTGCTGACCGACCCCGTCTGGTCGCGCCGCATCCTCGGCACCCCGTCCCGGATGACCCCCGTGGGCGTGCGCTGGGAGGACCTCCCGCCCGTCGACGCCGTCGTGATCAGCCACAACCACTACGACCACCTCGACGCCCCCACCATCAGGCGGCTGCCCCGGCACACCGCCTGCTTCGTCCCGGCCGGCCTCGGCCGCTGGTTCCGCCGCCGCGGGTTCACTCGGGTCACCGAGCTCGACTGGTGGGAGTCGGCCGAACTGGGCGGCGTGCGCTTCGAGTTCGTCCCCGCCCACCACTGGTCGAAGCGGTCCCTGATCGACACCTGCCGTTCCCTGTGGGGTGGCTGGATCCTCACCGACACCCAGAGCCCCGACCCGACGAAGCTCTACTTCGCGGGCGACACCGGCTACGGGCACTGGTTCGAGGAGATCGGTCGCCGCCACCCCGGCATCGACCTCGCCCTGCTGCCGATCGGGGCCTACGCCCCGCGCTGGTGGCTCAGCGACGTCCACGCCGACCCCGAGGAGGCCGTCCAGGCCTGCATCGACCTCGGAGCCCGCCGGATGGCCCCCATGCACTGGGCCACCTTCGTCCTCTCCGCGGAACCCGTCATGGAGCCCGTGCACCGCGCCCGGACCGCCTGGGCCCGCGCCGGCCTGCCCCGCGAACACCTCTGGGACCTCCCGATCGGGGCCTCCCGCATCCTCGGCGGTGAGGCGCGGGAGCCGGTGCCGTGACCCCCACCCTCAACGGGCGGACCCGCCGCGCACCCGCCGCCACAGTGCCGGACCCGCACTGATCAGCAGGGCCAGGCCGACCGCCAGGGCCACGCCCTTCCAGGGCTCGGCGAACAAGGAACCGCCCAGGATGCCGATCAGCCCGTACGTGGCCGCCCAGGCGAGGCAGGCCGGGGCGTCGCCGCGGGCGAAGCGGCGCAGCGGGAGCTCGGCCAGCAGACAGGCCAGCATCACCGGAACGCGGCCCGCCGGGACCAGCCGGGACAGCACCAGGACCAGCACCCCGTGCTCGTCGAGTCGCGTCTGCGCCTGCTCCAACCGCTCCGCGGCGACCCGCCCGCGCAGCCGCTCCAGCCACCGGGAGCCGCCCCGCGAACGCACCCCGCGATGCCCGAGCCAGTACAGCGTCATGTCCCCGGTGAAGGCGGCCAACGCCGCAACCGCGAAAACGAGCAACACCCCGAAGGGCAGCGACTCCTGATGGAAGGCCACCACCGCCGCCGAACTCACCAGCACCCCGGTCGGGATCACCGGCACCAGCGCGCCCAGCGCCACCAGCACGAACAACGCCGGGTACCCGACCGCCCGCTGGGTGCTCTCCGGCGGGACCTGCCCGGCCGCCGCCGCCATCTCGTACCACGTCACGGCAGCCGCACCCGTTCCCCGTGGCCGGGCAGCCGCACCGTCACCTCCGGCGCGAGCCGACCGGCCAGGCGTACGAACTCCCCGCCCGGCGCGTGGAACTCGTGCGGCCGCACCGCGTCCATCCCGATCGGCCAGTACGTCCCGTAGTGCACCGGCACCGCCGCCGCGGGGGCGAGCGAGGCCAGCGCCCGCGCCGCCCGCCCCGCGTCCAGGTGCCCCGGACCGAGGTACGGGCCCCAGCCGCCCACCGGCAGCAGGGCCACGTCCACCGGCCCGACCTCCTCGGCCATCGTGTCGAACAGCCCGGTGTCCCCGGCGAAGTACGTCCGCGCCTCGCCCTGGACCACGTACCCGAGCGCCTGCGCGCGGTGCGGCCCGAACGGCAGCCGCCGCCCGTCGTGCCGCGCGCTCACGGCCCGCACCCGTACCCCGTCCCGTACGTCGACCACCTCGCCCGGCACCACCTCGGTCACCCGCAGCCCGCGCCGCCCCGCGGTCCGAGCCAGTCCCGGCACCGCCCGGCGCGCCCCGCGCGGCACGAGCAGCCGGGTCCCGGGGTCGAGCCGGGCCAGCGAGGGCAGGTGCAGGTGGTCGGAGTGCAGGTGCGAGACGAGCACCACGTCGGCCACCGCCGCCTCCGGCGGGGGCGGGGCCCCGGCCCGCCGCCGAAGATGGGCCAGACGCCGGGCGAACAGCGGATCCGTCAGGACCCGGACCCCGGAGTCCTCGACGGTGCACGTGGCATGCCCCCACCAGGTGATCTCCACAGGCACCCGGCCTCCCTCCCTCGCCCGCCCAACGAGCTTAGGGGGTCTCCGGCGGATCCGCCCGGAACCGGAGCCGCCCGCCCCCTCCTCCCCGGCGGCGGATCGGAGTAGGGTCGGGCGACATGGATGAGCTGCGCGTGGCCGCTATCGCCAGCCTGGCCCCGCTCGAAGACCTGGACGCCGATCCCTTCGCCGTGGACACCCGCAGTCAGCAGGCCATGTGCGCCCGCTGGGCCGCGGCCCGGGGCTACGTCGTGACGAGGCAACTGCTCGTCTACGGGCTGCGCGCCGACCACTGCGGGCTCTGGTCCGACGTCGAGGCCGGCCAGGTCGACCTGTTCGTCGCCGCCAACCACCGGGTGCTCGCGCGCGCCCTGCGCTCCGTGGAGGAGTTCACCGCCGAGTGCGAGCGGCGCGGCGTACGGCTGGAGACCGCCGGGCACGACGACGAACCGCAGTACACCTCCGCGATGAAGGCCGAGGTGCACCGCCGGCTGTCCATGCCGACCGCGGGCTACGACGGCACCTGACCGCGCCCGCCCGCCCCGCACCCCGTGTCACCCGGCCGGGTGAGCCCGCCTGTGCGAGCCTGGAGGCGGGACGGGGCTCGCGGGAGGTTGCGGCGTGGTGCGAGGACGATGGCGGGCCGCGGGCGGCGCCCTGGTGCGGGTGGTCCTCGTATGGGCGGTGTCCACCCTGACCATGCTCGCCCTGGCCGGAGTCCTGCCGGACTTCAGGCTCCAGTCGGGAGACGGCGACAGCATCACGGAGATAGCCCTGACCGCCGCCTGGGGAGCCGGCGCCTTCGGCCTGCTGAGCGCACTGGTCTGGCCCCTCCTCGTACGGGCCCTGCTGATCCTGCCCGCCCTCGTCCTCGGACTGCTCGTCTTCTCCCTCAACGGCTCGCTGCTCCTGATGGCGCTCCGGCTGATCCCGTCCGGGCGCGGCCAGGTGGATCCCGACACCGCGGTGGTCGTGGCCGCGGTGATGTCCGCGGTCGCCTCGGCCACCTCCACCGCACTCGCGGTGCGCGACGACGAGGCCTACCGCAGGCGGCTCTACCGGCTCGCCGACCGGCGCCACCGCAGGCTCCGCGGGGCGGGCGCGCCCGGAGCGCAGGAGGCCGGGCCCGGACTGCTCTTCCTCCAGCTCGACGGCCTCGGGTACGAGGCGCTGCGCCGCGCGGCGGACGGCGGGCTGATGCCCACGGTCGCGGGGTGGCTGGAGCACGGCCACCGCCTCGCGTCCTGGCGTACGGACTGGTCGAGCCAGACCGGCGCCAGCCAGCTCGGCATCCTGCACGGATCCAACTTCGACGTGCCCGCCTTCCGCTGGTACGAGAAGGACACCGGCGAGGTGGTCGTCTGCAACCGGCCCGCGGGCGCCGCCGAACTCCAGCGGCGTGCCACGGCGCGCACCGGGGACGCCGGACTGCTCACGCGCGACGGGGCGAGCCGGGGCAACCTGTTCAGCGGCGGCGCCGACCAACTGGCGCTCGTCCTGTCCGTGTCGGCACGGCGCGGCCGGGCGAACCGCTCCCGCGCGGGCTACTTCGCGTACTTCTCCGATCCGGCCAACGCCGTCCGCACGGCCGTGTCCTTCGTCGCCGAGGTGGTCCGCGAGGTCGTCCAGTCCACGCGGGCCCGGCTGCGCCGGGAGACCCCCAGGGTGTCGCGCGGCGGCCTGTACCCGCTGATCCGGGCCTTCGCGACCGTGGTCGAACGGGACGTGGTCGTGGCGGCGGTGATCGGCGACATGCTCGCCGGCCGCGCCGCGGTCTACGCCGACCTGGTCGCCTACGACGAGGTCGCCCACCACTCCGGCCCGCACGGCCGGGACACCGACCGGGTCCTGGAACGCCTGGACCGGAGCATCGCGCTGATCGCCCGGGTCGCCGAGCACGCGCCGCGCGAGTACCGGATCGTGCTCCTCTCCGACCACGGACAGAGTCCGGGGGAGACCTTCCTGAGCCGCTACGGGCTCACCCTCAAGGACCTCGTCCGGGCCGGCTGCGGGCTGCCCGTCTCCCGCCGGGCCGGCCGCACCCGCAGCGGGGCGGAGGCCCGCGCCGCCGTCCGCACCGCCCTGCACCGGCCGGTGGAGACGGGCGAGGAGACCCTCCCCGAGCCGGGCTCCGACCCGGTGGTGCTCGCCTCCGGGAACCTCGGGCTGATCTCCTTCCCCGATGTCCCGGGCCGCGCCACGCGCCGGCTCGTCGAGCGGTCCCATCCGGCCCTGCTGGCCACCCTCGCGAACCATCCGGGGGTGGGCTTCCTGTTGGTCGACGGGGTCCTCCTGGGGCCCGGCGGAGCCGAGGCCAGGCTGGACGTCCCCGGTGAGGCGGAGGAACTGCTGGCGGCCTTCGGCCCGGGCGCGGCCGAGGCCGTCCGGCGGACCGACGCCTTCCCGCACGTGCCCGACATCATGGTGAACTCGACGTACGACCCGGTCACGGGCGCGGTGCACGCGTTCGAGGAGCAGATCGGCTCCCACGGCGGCCTGGGCGGGGAGCAGGGGCACCCCTTCCTGATGTGGCCGAAGGAGCTGGCCGACCCGCCTGCCGGCCTGGTCGGCGCGGAAGCGGTCCACGGGGTCCTGCGCGGCTGGCTCCGCGACGCGGAACGGGACGGGCCCCAGATCCCCCTGGGCCTGGGGGGTAGTTTGGAATGAGAGGCCGGCCAGGGGGGACCCGAGGGGTCGCCATGTCAGCGATCAGCAACACCATCGAGATTTCCCGCAGCCCGGACGAGGTCTTCACCTACGTCACGGACCCCACGCACCTGCCGGAGTGGCAGGACAGCGCCGTATCCGCCGTCCCGATGGGCGATCTGCCCGTCCACGTCGGTTCCCAGGTCATCGTCACCCGCAAGGTCGGCAAGCGCCGGATTCCCACGAAGATGGAGTTCACCGAGCTGGACCGGCCGCGCAGCTGGCACCTCCACGGCATCGACGGGCCGGTGCGGCCCGAGGTGCAGGGCACCATCGAGCCCCTCGACGGCGGAGCCCGGTCCCGCGTCACCCTGTCCGTCGACTTCGAGGGGCACGGCCTGGGCCGGGCCCTCGTCCCCCTCGCGGTCAAACCGATGGTCCGCAGGGAGATGCCCCGCAGCGAGGAGAAGCTCAAGCACCTGCTGGAACACACGGCCGCCTGACCCGCCGAGCCGCGTCCCCCGGGAGCCGCGTGCCCCGGGAGTCGCGTGACCCGCCGACCTGCCTGACCCGCCGGTCCGCCGGTCCGCCGGTCCGCCGGTCCGCCGGTCGGAAAACCGGATGCTCCGGGACACGTGGTGCGATCACACTGGGCGCACCACGTACCCCGACTCCGAGGAACCGCTTTCGTGCAGGCCGCCGTTGCCGTCACCCCCGCCCAGATCCCCGAACTGCTCCTCGGTCTCGCCACCGTGCGGCCCGTCTTCCTCTGGGGTGCACCCGGAATCGGCAAGTCCTCGCTCGTGCGGAAGTTCGCCGACTCCCTCGGCCTGGAATGCGTGAGCCTGCTCGGTACGCAGCTCGCCCCCGAGGACCTCATCGGCGTACCGCAGATCCGTGACGGCCGGTCCGTCTTCTGCCCGCCAGAGGCGATCGCCCGCGACGAGCCGTACTGCCTCTTCCTCGACGAGCTGAACGCCGCGACCCCGGACGTCCAGAAGGCCTTCTACTCGCTGATCCTCGACCGCCGGATCGGCTCCTACGAGCTGCCCGCGGGCTCCATCGTCATCGGCGCCGGGAACCGGGCCACGGACAACGCGCTGGCCCGGCCCATCGCCTCGGCCCTCGTGAACCGCCTCACCCACGTGCACCTGACGGCCTCCGCGCGGGACTGGCTGGTCTGGGCCGGCGAGAACGGCATCCACCCGTGGATCACCGACTACCTCACCGACCGCCCCGACCACCTCTGGTCGCAGCCGCCCAAGACGGAGGAGCCGTTCTCCACCCCGCGCTCCTGGCACATGCTCTCCGACGCCCTGCACTCCTTCGGGTCCGGCCTCGACGAGCAGACCCTGAAGGTGATCGCGCACGGCACCCTCACCCCGGCGCACGCCGTCTCCTTCTGCGGCTACGCGAAGATCGTCCGCCACACCTACGGCATCGAGGCGATCATGAAGGGGGATGCGGGATGGCCGCGCGGCCTGGAGGACCGCGACCTGCTGTACTACCTGGCCGAGGCCTTCCGGGGACGTCTGCTCAAGGAGCTCCCGGCGCAGAAGGAGCACGTCTCGCCCGCCCTGCGGCAGTCCGCGTACCGTTTCAAGTCGCTGCTCGTCCAGCTCGCCGAGATCTCCGTCGAGGTCGCCCAGACGGTCATCGCCGACGACGCCGACGGTCTGCCCGTGCTCCCCGGATGGTTCCTCGTCGAGGCCGCGCGGGACATGCCGCGCCTCGTCGAGGCACGCCGATGAGCGGGGTGCGCTCCCGCGCGGGGGACCGGGCCGCGAACGGCGGGGCCGCCGTATGAGCCGTGGTGGGCGGGGCGCGAAGGACAAGCCCGATCCGGCCACCGAGGCGTACGCCGCGGGGCTCCTGCTGGTGAAGCGGAACCCGGCCTTCGCCGCCCTGGACGTCGAGTTCTGCCGCCGGAAGAACTGCCGCCTCTGCCCCGCCGAGGGACTCACCGCCGTCGACTCCAACGGCAGCGTCCACGCCCATCCCACCCGCCGGGCCGAGCCCGCCGAGTGGGCCTGGGCGCTGGCCCATTCCCTCCTGCACCTGGGCTTCGGCCACGTCCCGGCCGCCGACGACAAGGTCCGGGCCCAGCCCGACCCCTACGACCTGGCCGCGCGCTGCGTGGTGGTCAACCGTTTCCTGCAGACCTTCCCGGCGGGCCGGACCCCGGACCACCTCCCCGCCGCCTATCCCGGCGGCGAGGAGGAACAGCTCGCCGCCCGCTGGCGCCGCGACGGCATCCCGCCCGGCCTCGACCAGTGCGGTACGGCCGGCCGGGAGCCGGACCAGTGGCTCCTGCACTGGCACAAGTCGAGCATCCACCGCGTCCCCGACTGGCAGACCGCCTTCGCGCACGCCCTGACCCGCAGCGTCTCAGCCGCCATGGACGTGGCGGGCGGCCGCCGCGACCGGATCACCGGTGAACGGGTGGCGCAGCGCCCCTGGGACCGGGCCCTGAACTGGTTCGTCTCCTCCTACCCGCTGCTCGGCGGACTGGCGGCCGGGCTGAAGGTCGTCGCCGACGCCGAGCTGGCCCGCGCCCAGGAGATCTCCATCGCCGCCGTCAGCGCCACCGCCGGGGAGATCTACGTCAACCCGCTGCGCACCTTCGACGACGAGGAGTGGCGGTTCATCCTGGCGCACGAGATGCTGCACGCCGCCCTGCGCCACGGCGGGCGCCGCGGCGCCCGGGACCCGTTCCTGCACAACGTCGCCGCGGACTACGTCGTCAACGGCTGGCTGGTGGAGATGGGGGTCGGCAGCATGCCGGACGGGCTGCTGTACGACCCGGAGCTCCAGGGGCTCTCGGTCGAGGAGGTCTACGACCGGATCACCACCGACCTGCGCCGGATGCGCCGGCTCGCGACCCCCCACGGCAAGGGCCGCGGGGACATCCTGGGGGAGCCGCTGCCCCATCCCGGGAGCGGACCGTACACGGACCTCGACGAGTTCTACCGGCGCGGCCTCGTCCAGGGCTTCGACCTGCACGTGCACGGGGAGCGGGGGCTGCTGCCCGCCGGGCTGATCCAGGAGATCAGGGCGCTGGCCCACCCGCCGGTGCCGTGGGACGCGAAGCTCGCCCGCTGGTTCGACGAGTACGTGCCGCGCCCGGAACCCGTACGGTCCTACGCGCGCCCCGCGCGCCGCCAGGCCTCCACCCCGGACATCCCGCGCGCGGGCCGGTACTTCCCGCCCGAGGAGGTGGCCCGCTGCACCTTCGGGGTGGTGCTGGACACCTCGGGCTCGATGGACCCCGGTCTGCTCGGCAAGGCGCTGGGCGCCATCGCCTCGTACGCGGAGGCCCGCGACGTACCGGCCGCCCGCGTCGTCTTCTGCGACGCGGCGCCGTACGACGCGGGCTATCTGCCGCCCACCGAGATCGCGGGCCGGGTCAGGGTCCGGGGGCGCGGCGGCACCGCACTGCAACCGGGCGTCGACCTGCTGCAGCGGGCGGAGGACTTCCCGCCCGGGGCCCCGGTCCTCGTGATCACCGACGGCTGGTGCGACACCCTGCGGATCCGGCGCGAACACGCCTTCCTGATCCCGCAGGGCGCGTCGTTGCCGTTCACGCCCCACGGACCGGTCTTCCGCCTGACCTGAGGCACGGGTGAGCGGTACGACGACGCCCCCGCCCCGCCGGAAAACGGCGTGGCGGGGGCGTCGTGTGCCGGGGGCCGGCTCAGTCGAGGTAGTCGCGCAGCACCTGCGAACGCGACGGGTGGCGCAGCTTCGACATCGTCTTGGACTCGATCTGGCGGATGCGCTCACGGGTGACCCCGTACACGCGACCGATCTCGTCCAGCGTCTTCGGCTGGCCGTCGTTGAGGCCGTAACGCATGGAGACCACGCCCGCCTCGCGCTCCGAGAGCGTGCCCAGGATCGACTGGAGCTGCTCCTGGAGGAAGGTGAAGGACACCGCGTCGGCCGGCACGACCGCCTCGGAGTCCTCGATGAGGTCACCGAACTCGCTGTCGCCCTCCTCACCCAGGGGGGTGTGCAGGGAGATCGGCTCGCGGCCGTACTTCTGGACCTCGATGACCTTCTCCGGGGTCATGTCGAGTTCCTTGCCCAGCTCCTCCGGAGTGGGCTCACGGCCGAGGTCCTGGAGCATCTGGCGCTGCACACGGGCGAGCTTGTTGATGATCTCGACCATGTGGACGGGGATGCGGATCGTGCGCGACTGGTCGGCCATGGCACGCGTGATCGCCTGCCGGATCCACCAGGTCGCGTACGTGGAGAACTTGAAGCCCTTGGTGTAGTCGAACTTCTCCACGGCGCGGATCAGGCCGACGTTGCCCTCCTGGATCAGGTCCAGGAAGAGCATGCCGCGCCCGGTGTAGCGCTTGGCGAGGGAGACCACGAGACGGAGGTTGGCCTCCAGCAGGTGGTTCTTGGCCCGGCGGCCGTCCTCGACCAGGATCTCCAGCTCGCGCTTGAAGGCGGGCTTGTGGTCCTCCTCCTCTTCGAGCTTGTACTCGGAGAACAGGCCCGCCTCGATGCGCTTGGCGAGCTCGACCTCCTGCTCGGCGTTGAGGAGCGGCACCTTGCCGATGAGCTTGAGGTAGTCCTTGACGGGGTCGGCGGTGGCACCGGCGACCATGACGGTCTGCGCCGGGGCGTCGTCCTCGTCGTCGTCGGACAGGACGAAGCCCTGACCGCCGCCGGCCTTGGGGGCCTCCTCCTCGGGCTCGTCGACGAGGTCCTCGGCTGCCCAGTCCTCGCCCTCGACGACCGGGTTCTCGCCCTCGTCGGCGTCCTTGGCGCTGGTCTTCTTCGCGGCCGCGGTCTTCTTGACCGCGGTCTTCTTCGCGGCGGTCTTCTTGACCGTGCGCTTCTTCGGCTCGGCGGCGACCGTGTCGGACGTCACCTCGTCGGCGGCGGCAGCGGCCGGAGTGGCGGATATCGCCGAGGCCGCGGCCGGGGCGGCGGTGGCGGCCGTCTTGCGCGCGCCGATGGGGCGCGGCGGGGCGACGGCCTTCTTGGTCACGGTTCGGGCAGGGGCGGCGGCCGCCTTGCGGGGCTTCTTGGCGGCAGCCTTCGTGGCGGGGGCGGCGCTGACGTGGAGGGCGACGCCCTCCTCGTCCAGGACCTGGTTCAGGCTGCGCAGGACCCGCTTCCACTGGTCCACCGGGATGCGGCCGGCCTCGAAGGCCTGGCGCACGTCGTCACCGTTGATGTGACCCTGCTCGCGGCCGCGCTCTACGAGCGCGACGAGGGCCTCCGATTCGGCGATCTCCGGAGGGAACGTACGGGACGGGCTGAGCGACACAAGGAGCCTCTCGTTGCGAGCAGATAAGGGATGGACGGGACATCATCGCGCGAACTTGGGAAACAGACCCGAGGGGGTCTGTATTCCGGGCCGCGCGAGGACACCTGTCGGTTCATCGCACGCTCGAGTCGATTCGTTACGCGCTGAATTGAGTGACCTGCGCCACGCTGTGGACGGGCAACCTCTCCGGCGTGATTCCGTCCACCCCCACCGTCAGTCCGTTTTGCGGGCTTCGATGAGGAAACGAGCGGTATGCGCGACGAATGGGCCTTCGCGCTCGATCCGTTCGTGCAGCTCGCGCAACCGGTCCCGGTACTGCCCGACCGTGAAGCCGGGCACCATCCAGATCACCTTCCTCAGGAAGTAGATCACGGCCCCGATGTCGTGGAACTCCGTACGGAGCCGTTCGGAGCGCAGGTCGACGACCTCCAGGCCCGCCTTCGTGGCGTCGCTCACGGCGTCGTCGGGGTGCCGCGCGCCCCGGACCTCCTCCGGCTGGGGGCCCAGGAAGTACTCGACGAGCTCGAAGACGCTCGCCGGCCCGACCTGCTGGGACAGGTACGTTCCGCCGGGGGCCAGCACCCGGGCGATCTCGTCCCACCAGATGGTCACCGGATGCCGGCTGGCCACGAGCTCGAAGGCCTCGTCGCCGAAGGGCAGCGGCGGCTCGTCGGCGTCCGCCACCACGACCGCGCCGAGCGGGTGCAGCAACCGGGTCGCCCTGTCGATGTTGGGCGGCCAGGACTCGGTGGCCGCCATCAGCGGGGGCAGCGGGCCGGACCCGGCCAGGACCTCGCCCCCGCCGGTCTGGATGTCCAGGGCGGACCGGACGCGGGCCAGTCGCTCGCGCAGCAGCCGCTGGTAGCCCCAGGAGGGACGCTGCTCGGTCGCCCGGCCGTCGAGCCAGGAGAAGTCCCAGCCGTCCACGGAGACCGACTCGGCTTCCGCGACAAGATGGTCGAAAGTACGCGTCATGCCTTGATCCTCGCAGGCCGGGCCCCGGTGGACCACCGGATATGTCGACTACAGTGGACGCGGGCCGTGACTGGCGTTCGGGTGGATCACCACCGGGGAGCGGCCCGGCGTACTCCGGTGCGTCGTCTGCCGCGCGCCTGGGCGAACCGCGATCCGCAGCGACGTTCAGGAGACCCCGTGACGACTGCCCAGACTGCCCCTGCCACCGCCCAGCTGATGGACGGCACGGCCCTCGCCCGCCGCATCTCGGAGCAGACCGCCGCCTACGCGGCGAAGATCACCGATCGCACCGGCACGGCGCCCTGCCTCGCGACCGTTCTGGTCGGCGAGGACCCCGCCTCCGTGACCTACGTCCGGATGAAGCAGAACCGCTGCGCCAAGGCCGGGATCACCTCCCGCCACGTGGAGCTGCCGGCCGAGACCACCACCGAGGAACTGGTCGCCGCGATCACCGCGCTCTCCGAGGACCCGGAGATCAGCGGCATCCTGCTCCAGCACCCCGTCCCGCACCACATCGACGAGCGCGCCGCCTTCGAGGCCATCGCCCCCGGCAAGGACGTCGACGGCGTCACCATGCACTCCTTCGCCGCCATGGGCTTCGGGCTGCCGGGCTTCGTCTCCTGCACCCCCGGCGGCATCATGCGGCTGCTGGAGGAGTACGACGTGGACCTCACCGGCAAGCACGCCGTGGTCGTCGGCCGCAGCGCGATCCTGGGCAAGCCGGCCGGGATGCTGCTGCTGGAGCGGAACGCCACGGTCACCTACTGTCACTCCCGCACCCAGGACCTCCCCTCGATCGTGCGCCAGGCGGACGTGCTGGTCGCCGCCGTCGGCAAGGCCGAGTTCATCCGGGGCGAGGACATCAAGCCGGGCGCGGTGGTCCTGGACGCCGGCTACAACGAGGGCAACGTCGGCGACGTCCACTTCGAGTCGGCCGCCGCCCGTGCCTCGCTGATCACCCCGGTACCGGGCGGTGTCGGCCCGATGACCATCGCCGTCCTGCTGGAGCAGACCGTCCAGGCCGCCGCGGCGCAGGCCGGGCTGGACCTCGCGGACCTCTGACCCGCGCCGAGCGCGACGACGTACGGCGGACGCCCCGGGCCTTCGGGCCCGGGGCGTCGCGTTTTCCCGTTCGCCCGTTTCCCGGCCACCTCGGCGAGGAGCCCGACCGGCGCGCCCGGGCTTCGGCGCCGCCGGCATGACCTCGGAGGTAATCGACCCCGCCGCACGGGCGCGGCAAGGTTGGGGCATCGGGTTCCGGAGCTGCGCACTCAGAGCCGGAACCCGGTACCCCACCCCGCCCGTTCGACCTCGATGGAGGCTGGTTCCCCATGTCCGCAACCCTGATCGGCACCCTCGCCCGCACCACCGAGCCGCAGACCGCGCTGCGCCGGTTCCTCGCCCTCGACTCCGTGGTCACCACCGCCAACGGCCTGGCCTACGTGGCCTTCTCCGCCCCGCTCGGGCGGCTGCTCGGGGTCGGCCAGGGGCTGCTGCTGGAGCTGGGCATCTTCCTGGCCGTCTTCGGCGCCGGGGTCGGCCGGCTCGCCTCGCGGCGCCGGCCGCCCGTCTTCCCCGTCAAGTTCGTCATCGAGGCGAACTACGCCTGGGCCGTGCTCAGCCTGGTGTCCCTGTTCGCCTGGTTCACGCCCACCACGGCCGGACTGGTGTGGATCCCCGCGCAGGCGCTCACCGTGGCCTCGTTCGCCCTGTTCCAGCAGCTCGCCCTGCGCTCAGTCGCCGAGTGAGCGCAGGTACTTCACCGTCGCCGGGTCGGCCGGGAGCATCGTCTCGATGGCCAGCTCGGCGACGGTCACGTCCATCGGCGTGTTGAAGGTCGCGATCGAGGACACGAAGGACAGCAGGTGCCCGTCGTGCTCGATGACCAGCGGCAGCGCGATGTACGGGACGGGTTCCTCCGGTTCGGCGTCGCCCGGCCGCTCCGGCGCGGGGTAGGCCGACACCTCTTCGTACAGCGCCCGCAGCGGTTCGGAGCGGGCCAGCGCGATCTGCCGCTCCATCTGCGCCAGCAGGTGTCCGCGCCACTCCTTCAGGTTGTGGATGCGCGGGGCGAGCCCCTCGGGATGCAGGGTGATCCGCATGGCGTTCAGCGGCGGTGTCAGGAGGTGCTCCGGCAGTCCCTCCATCAGCATCATGATGCCCCTGTTGGCCGCGATCACGTTGTACGTGGCGTCCACGACCAGCGCCGGATAGGGCTCGTAGCCGGTCAGCAGCCGCTGAATGCCCTCGCGCAGGGTCTCCATCGACGGGTCGTCCAGGGCCGTCTGCGCGTAGTGCGGGGCGTAACCCGCCGCCAGGAGCAGCGCGTTGCGCTCCCGAACCGGTACGTCGAGGCGGTCGGCGAGCCTCAGGACCATCTCCTCGCTCGGCCGGGACCGTCCGGTCTCGATGAAGCTGATGTGCCGGGACGAGGAGTCGGCGCGGCCCGCCAGTTCCAGCTGACTGATCCCGCGCCGTTCCCGCCAGGTGCGGAGCAGGGCGCCGACCGTGGGTGTCATGGTGGTCATGCTCACGACGGTAGCCGAGGCTTCCGGCCCGAGTTCGGCCCACGTCGGCTCCGGTCAGCCCACGTCGAGGACGTTCCGCAGGCCGAGACGGTAGCGCCACAGGTCGTGCCGCTTGGCCGACTCGACCTCCGGAGCCCGGTACAGCGGCCGGATCGAGCACCGTGCGCTCGGGGAACCGTCGCGGTCCAGGAGCGAGTTGACGGCCGCGCGGGCGGAGGCGTTCGCGCCCTCCATCGTCGCGAGGTCGATGTCCACGGCCACGTAGTCCCCGCTGAGGAAGAAGTTCGGGACGCGCGTGGCGGCGCTCGGCCGGTTGTGGAAGGTGCCGACCGGGTGGATCAGCAACTGGTCCTGGTTGGTGGGGTTCGGGGTGCCGAGCCCGTCCACACCCGGGTCCAGGTGCCAGGAGTGCAGCTTGGAGTCGCTCAGGAGGGTCTTGCCGGTGTCGTTGAGGGAGGCCTTCAGCTGGGCCCACACCTCGCGCGCCACCTCCTCGCGGGTGCACTGCTTGGCCGTCTTCCCGTACAGGATCCCGGGCTTGTCCCACTCCGAGATGTCCACCGAGAGGCAGTCGACCGCCGCCCCGTCGCCGTAGTCGGCGGGGAAGTTCCGGGCGGGCCAGTGCTCCGCCTGCTGGATCGCCGTCAACGACCAGGGGGAATCGATGCAGTTGAGGTGTCCGTGCACCAGTGCGGCGCGTTCGGTGAGGTAGAACTGGATGCCCGTCATCCAGTCGGTCTCCAGCTTGTCGCAGCGCCCCAGCATCGGGTCGGCGGCCCGCAGTTCCGCGCTCCAGGTGCGGCGGGCGTGCTCCACGGGCAGTGCGCTGACGTAGTGGTCGGCGGTGACGGTCTGCCGGCTGCCGTCCGGGCCCTCGACGGCGACCCCGCTCACCCGGCCGCCCCCGTACCGGACCTCGCGCACGGTCCAGCCGATCCTGAACTCCACCCCGAGGGAACGCAGATGGGCCTCCCAGGGGTCGATCCAGGCCTCGTTGGTCGGCAGGTTCAGGATCCGGTCCGGCGGGCCGTCCGCGCCGCGCCCCAGCAGGTTGAAGACGAAGGCCTCGCCGAGGGTGCCGACCGTACGGGTGGAGGCCTCCTCGGCCTTGGTCGCCACGATGTTGCGGGTCACGCCGACCGCGAGGATGCGCTGGTACTCGCTCGACATCTGCTCCGCACGCACGAACTCCCACCAGGGGGTCCGCTCCCAGATGTCGTTGCGGCGCTCGTCGCAGCTGGTCAGGAAGACGAGCGCGCAGTTCACGAAGTACGCCGTCTCGTGCAGGGGCAGCCGGACCAGGGACTGCAGGATCCCGGTGAGGGCGCGGCGCAGCTCGTCTGGCGTCAGCTCGGCGGGGGAGTGTTCGGGCCACGGGATCGGCCCGCGCAGGTCCTCGCGGCCGCCCGACCGGGCGAACATCATCTCGCGCGGGGCGACGAGGTTGTCCCAGACGCCGTTCGCGTTCCCGGGGAAGGGGATGCGCCGCATGGTGTCGGGCAGGTTGTGGTAGATGCCGGGGATGAAGCGGAAGCCGTGCTCGGCGGGGAGCGGCCGGCGGCCGCCGCGGGCACTGTCCGGTACGTCCATGCTGCGGGCCTTGCCGCCCAGCGCCCGGCGCTCGTACACGGTGACGGCGTAGCCCCGCTCGGCGAGTTCGTGCGCCGCGGTCAGCCCTGCCACCCCACCCCCCAGTACGGCGACCCGGCGGCCGTTCGCCGCCGCCTTGGCGGGGGAGGCCGTGGCGGCCGCCGCGGGAGCGGCCGTCACGGCGGTGGACAGGGCCCCCGCGGTGGCCGCCGCGCCCGCGCCCGCGATGAACGTACGCCTGGAACTGCCTGTGCCGGTCATGTCGATGCCGCCCCTTCGTCCCTTGCCCGTCACGTGGTCACCGAACGTGGATGCCGACGGCTGTTACCGGTGGTAACAGTGCGTCGGCGCAGGAGCATATGGGGGGCGGGGCGGGCCTGGAAGGCGCAGGAGCACCCGAGCGCACTATGGCGTGAAAGGGTTGCCCGGGCGTGCGCTGTGGGAACCTTGACTACACGTCACGGGGAAAAGGAGCCGGTGCATGCCGAGTGAGCCGCTGTCGCAGAAGGAGATCGAGGACCGGTTGCGGGAACTTCCCGGCTGGGCCTTCGAGGACGACCACATCCTCCGCACCTACCGGCTGGACACGCACTTCGCGGCGAGCGCCCTCGTCGCCCACATCGCCTCGGTGCAGCAGGAGTTGAACCACCACTCCGACCTGACCCTCGGCTACAACACGGTCCGGCTCTCCGTGAACAGCCACGACGCGGGCGGCCTGGTCACGGCGAACGACTTCGCGCTCGCCGAGCGCGTCGAAGCCCTGGCCCCGGCGCACGGCGCGAGCTGATGACCACGCACATACCGGAGCTGAAGCCGCTGCTCGACTACGACGCGGAGGCCGAGGCCTACGACGCCACCCGCGGCGGCGCCCCGCGCGCCGAGGCCGCCGCCGCGGCGGTCCTCGGCCTGCTCCCCGCCGACGTGCGCACCCTGCTCGACCTCGGCTGCGGCACCGGCATCGTCACCGCCCGGCTGAAGCGCCCCGGACTGCGCGTCCTCGGCGCGGACGCCTCCCACGGCATGGCCGCCATGGCCCTGCGGCGCGGGGTGACCGTGTCCCTCGCCGACGCGGCCCGGCTGCCGGTGCGCTCGGGCTCCCTCGACGCGGTCAGCGCGGTCTGGCTGCTGCACCTGCTGCGCGCCCCCGGCCTGGTGCCCGCCGTGATCGCCGAGGCCGCGCGGGTCCTGCGACCCGGCGGGGTCTTCGTCACCACCGTGGACAAGGACTCCGCCCACGACGTGGGCAGCGACATCGACGCCGTCTTCGCCGCGCACCTGGCCCCGACCCCCGCGGACTCCTCCGGCGAGGTCGAGACCCACGCGGCGCGCGCGGGCCTGCGCCCGGCCGGAGAGGCCCGTTTCCGGGGCCACGGCCAGGGCCGCAGCCCCCGCGGCTCCGCCGAGGCGCTGCTCGCCGGCCAGTACGCCTCGCGCGTGATCCCGCGCGGCATCACCGCCGCGGAGCTGGCGGCCCGGCTGGAACTCCTGCCCGACCAGGACGTGCCGCGCGCGGAACCGACGTACCGGCTGCGCAGTTTCGTACGCGTGTGACGGCGACGACCCGCCGGGGCGGGGTCAGACCGGTTCCAGGCGCCACCACTGGGCCGGCGAGTCGGTGTCCTCGCCCTGACGGGCGCGGCCCTCCTCGTCGGCCTCCAGCAGCAGGTCGCTGATACAGGCCACCAGCGAGACCACGCCCGGATCGTCCAAGTGCCGCTCGACGAGCCACTCCTGCGCGCCGAAGGCGTTGGCCCGCCACACCTGCACCCGGGCACCGCTCTCGGTCGAGGCGTTCGCGACGTCCAGACGCCGCTCGTTGTCCTCGCTGACCACGTGGAACACCCCGCCGCCGCTGTGCACCGGCGCGATCCGCCAGCGGCGGGCCGCCTCCGGCGCGGGCGGCCCGTCCGGGCCCACCCGCACCCGGGAGGCGCCCTCCAGCTGGAGCACCAGCCCGCTCTGCACGTTGCGGATCCGGTAGACCCCCTCGGGAAGATTCACCCGCCCGGCCTCACACGTCGAATTCGGCCGGGTCCGGCCCGATCCGCCGCCCCGCCGGCCCCGCGCCCAGCGCAGACAGCGCGGCGACGTCACCGTCCTCCAGCTCGAAGCCGAAGACGTCCAGGTTCTCCCGGATGCGGGCGGGGGTCACGGACTTCGGGATCACGATGTTCCCGAGCTGCAGGTGCCAGCGCAGCACCACCTGCGCGGCGCTGCGCCCGTACTTCTCGGCCAGGGCGGTCACGGCCGGGAGGGTGAGCAGCTCCTGGCCCTGGCCCAGCGGGGACCAGGCCTCGGTGGCGATCCCGCGCCGCGCGTGCTCGGCGCGCAGCTCGGCCTGCGGGAACAGCGGGTGCAGCTCGATCTGGTTCACGGCCGGGACCAGCGGGCTCTCGGCGGCGATCCGCTCCAGGTCCTCGGCACGGAAGTTCGACACGCCGACGGCCTTGGCGCGGCCGCTCGCGGCGATCTCCTCGAAGGTCTTCCAGATGGAGACGAAGTCGTCGCGCATCGGGCGCGGCCAGTGGATCAGGTACAGGTCGACGTGGTCGAGGCCCAGCCGGGTGAGGGACTCGTCGAAGGCGCGCAGCACCGCGTCCCGGTCCCACGTCCGCGAAGGCCCGTTCCACAGCTTGGTGGTGACGAACAGCTCCTCGCGCGGGATCCCGGAAGCGGCGATGCCCTTGCCCGTGCCGGCCTCGTTGCCGTAGACGGAGGCGGTGTCGACGCTGCGGTAGCCGGCCTCCAGCGCGGTGGCGACGGCACGCTCCGCCTCCGCGTCCGGGACCTGCCAGACGCCGTAGCCGAGCTGGGGCATGAGCGTGCCGTTGTTGAGCTTGATGGTGGGGACCTGGTTCACGTGTCCTTGTTCCTCGCGTCGGCGGTACGTCCTCGTACGAGGGGCGACAACCGGCCCCCCGTACGACGTATTCCCGCCGCGTCCCCCGGTCGGATCAACGCGTCGTCAAGGTGTTGTCAACGCGTCGTGAACGGGTCGTCAACGCGTCCCCAGATAGGCCTCCCGGACCGCCGGATCGGCCCGCACCTCGGCCGCCGTGCCCTCCGCCAGCACCGAGCCGAGGTCCAGTACGACCACACGTGCGCACAGCTCCATCACGAAGGCCACGTTGTGCTCGACCAGCAGCACCGCGCAGCCCTCCTCCTCGGCCAGCCGCCGCACCACCCGCGCGAGCTGCTCGCGCTCGGGCGCCGACATCCCGGACGCCGGCTCGTCCAGCAGCAGCACCCGCGGCGGATCGGCCACCGCGCGGGCCAGCTCCACCATCCGTGCCTGCCCGACCGGCAGACCGCCCGCGAACGAGGCGCCGAGCGCGCCGATCCCGCAGTCGGCCAGCACCCGCTCGCCACGGGCCCGGCGCTCGCGCTCCCGGCGGCGCCGGGCCGGCAAGGCGAACAGATCGGCGGCCGGCCCGCCCCCGCCGCCCCGCCACTCCTGCGCGACCAGCACGTTGTCGGCCACGCTGAGCTGCCCGAAGAGCTGCTGCCGCTGGAAGGTCCGGCGCATGCCGTGCCGGGCCCGCCAGACGGGGGAGCGGCGGGTGATGTCGACCCCGTCGAGCAGCAGCCTGCCCTGATCGGGGCGCCGGATGCCCGACAGGACGTCGAACAGGGTGGTCTTCCCGGCCCCGTTCGGCCCGATCAGCCCGCACACCTCGCCCGCCCGGACCCCGAGGTCCACCCCGTCCAGGGCCTTCACCCCGCCGAAGTGGACGCCGACACCGCCCGCCCGGAGCACGTAGTCGTCGTTCATCTCCCCATCCCCAGGTAGGCCTCGGCGAGCCGGTCCGCCTCCACCTCCGCGCGCGGGCCGCACCAGGAGACCCGGCCCTGCGCGAGGTAGGCCACGGTGTCGGCGATACCGAGGATCTCCGCGGCCTTCTCCTCCACCAGCAACAGGGCGGTACCGGCGTCGCGGAGCTCGGTGAGCAGTGCGTACACCTCGTCCACGACGCGGGGGGCGAGGCCGAGCGAGGGCTCGTCGGCGATGAGCACCCGCGGTGGCCGCTGCAACAGCGGCGCCAGCGCCAGCATCTGCTGCTCCCCGCCGGACAGCGCCCCGGCGGGCACCCCGCGACGCTCGCCGAGCCGCGGGAAACGGTCGTACACGGCGGTCCTGGCGTCCGGCTCCCGGAGGTGGAGGGCCAGGTTCTCCTCGATGGTGAGCGCGGGGAAGATCCCCCGGCCCTCGGGGGCGAGGAGCACGCCGGCGCGGGCCCGCCGCACGGCGCCGTCACGGGTCGCGTCGCGGCCGTCCGTGCGCACCTCCCCGCTCGTGACGGGCAGCGCCCCGGCCGCCACCCGGCAGGCGGTGCTCTTGCCTGCCCCGTTGGGCCCCAACACGGCGAGGATCTCCCCGGCCCGCACGGCCAGGTCCACTCCGTACAGGACCAGGCCCCCGTCGTACCCGGCTGTGACGCCGCGCAGCTCCAGTGCGGGTGCGGCAGCCCCCGAGGGGCTCCCGGGGCTCCGCCCCGGACCCCGCTCCTCAAACGCCGGAGGGGCTGGATTTCGGCCGCTGCCGTCCGTCGGGTTCGGCTCGCCTGTCCGGAGGGCAACACCGAGCCCGCCGGAGGCAACTTCAGCTCCGCCGGGGGCAAATCCAGCCTCGCCGGCGTTTGAGGCGCGGGGGTCCGGGGACGGAGCCCCCGACGGGGTCCGGGGCGGAGCCCCGGTTGTGGGGTGGGGTGGGGTGGGGGAGGGCCCCGCGGGGACACGGGCCGCCCGCCGCTTCGCCAACCGCACCGGCACGGCCGCGCAGTACCCGTCGGGATCGTTGGCCAGGGCCAACCCCGCCAGCCCGAACAGGATCACCGGCAGGTGCGCCGACGCGGTCACGTAGTCCGCCAGCACCCGCGGAGCAACGGCGAAGACCAGTCCCGCCACCACCGCGTACACCGGCCGCCGAACCCCCGCCGCCACCACCACCGCGAGCCACACCAGCCCCGTCATCGCCGTGAAGTCGGTCGCCGTGATCCGGGTGTTGTACGAGGCGTACATGACGCCCCCGAAGCCCGCCAGCCCCGCCGACAGCGTGAACAGCAGCAGCTTCGTGCGCAGCACGGACACCCCCGAGGCCACCGCCGCCGCGGGCGCCGACCGGACGGCGAGCATCGCCCGCCCCGACGGGGAGTTCCGCAAGCTGCCCAGCCCCGCCGCCACCAGGGCGACCAGTACGACCAGGGCCACCCCCAGCGCCCGGTCGTCCGACAGGTCCACCGGTCCGAACACCGGCCGCGGGATCGACCACCCCGAGTCGCCGTTGCGCAGCCACCGCAGCTGGAACAGCACCTGGTCCGCGAGGAACGCCAGGGCCAGCGTGGCCAGCGCCAGCGACCTGCCGCCGAGCCGCAGGGCCGGCAGCGCGACCAGTGCCCCCAACAGCGCGGCCACGCACGTGCCGACCGCCAGCGCCGCCACGAACGGCCAGCCCCGGCTCATCAGCAGCCCGGCCACCAGCGCGGCCGCCGTCACGAAGGTGCCCTGCGCCAGCGAGACCATCGCCCCGAGCCCGGTCACCACGGTGAAGGACATGAACACGAGCGCGATGGCCAGTCCCTGCGCCAGCAGCCCGCTCCAGAACGGCGTGGTCACGGTGTAGAACGCCACGCACAGCAGCGCCGCGCCCACCGCCCACACCCCCCACCGGCGCCCCCACGAGGCGCCCGCGAGGTGGTCGACCGGTGGCGTGTCCACGGCGGCGACCCCCGCGGCCCGGGCCCGGCGGGTCAGCACCAGCAGCCCGCCGAACAGGATCAGGAACGGCACCGCGGTCCGGAAGCCGGTGATGGACTCGGCGAAGGAGGCGTACCCGGCGACCAGGTTCTGCAGGACGCCCAGTCCGAGTCCGCCGGCGAAGGCGAGCGGCACGGACGCGAACCGTCCGATGACCGCGGCCGTCGCCGACACGAACAGGAACAGGGTGAAGTCGTGCGCGGACAGCCCCAGCAGCGGGGTCGCCAGCACACCCGCCAGCCCGGCCAGCCCCGACGAGATCATCCACGCCACCGACGACAGCCGGTCGGCGCTGATCCCGCGCAGCTCGGTCAGCGAGCGGTTGTCGACGGCGGCCCGCAGTTGCAGCCCCAGCCTGGTGTGCCGCATCAGCACCCACAGGACCACCGCCACGAGCGCCGTCACCGTCCAGGTGATCAGCTGGTCGGAGTCGATGCCGACCCCGTCGGCGAGCTGCCAGGACTTCGCGGGGCTCGGCCCCACCCCCGGCAGCCCGAACTGGTTCTCCGCCGGCTTCACGGGCGCGCCCGCGTCGGAGAGGAGCTCCACCGCCCACAGTCCGGCCGCGGGCAGGGCCACCAGAAGTCCGATGGTGGCCACGATCTGCGCCGTCTCGCCGACCCGCGCGAGCCGCCGGAACATCAGCCGGTCCAGCCCCCACCCGAGCGCGGGGGCCAGTACGAACACCACCAGCAGTGCCGCCGGGACCGCGGGCCAGCCCAGGCCGGAGTGCACCTCGTAGAAGGTCAGGGCGCACAGGTAGGCCGTGGCCCCGTGCGCGAAGTTGAACAGCCCGGACGCCGAGTACGACAGCACCAGCCCGGTGGCGAGCAGGGCGTACAGGGCGCCGGAGACCAGGCCGCTCAGGACGAAGACGAGCAGATCACCCATGGCCTTGCCCCCACCCCTACTTGAAGGGGATGGGCTCGTAGCACTTGAACGGTACGGAGACCTCGTACGCGCCGTTCTTCAGCTGTACGAGGGCTCCGCAACCGAAGCTGTCCTTCTGGCCCTTGGGCTCGACCCGGTCGCCGACGAGGGTGCCCTTGTCGGAGAAGCCCTGTGCGGCGGCCTGGAAGGACTCGACGGTCAGGTCCTTGCCGGCCTTCTTGGCGATGGACACGAACAGGTCGGCCGACATGTACCCGGTCAGCATGTGCATGTTGAGCGGCACGTCCTGACCGCCGGCCGCGGCCTTGATGTCCGCCTTGAACTGCGCCATCTGCGGGTCCGTCGACTCGAACGGCTGGAACTGGAGCAGGACGTGCACCCCGTCGAGGGCCTGCTTGGTGGCGTCCTTGGCGAGCAGACCGGGGTCGTAGTCGGTCGGGTCGGACAGCACCCCCTTGTACCCGGCGCGCTTGAGGGCGGTGAACAGCCCGATGTTGTTGGGGGTCTGCATGACGGAGACGACGGCGTCCGGAGCCTTGCCGCCCTCGCCCTCCAGGATGTCCTTCACGTAGGCCGACCAGTCGCTCGGCACGGCCGTCGAGGGCACGGAGGCCTTCGCGTAGGAGACCTTGAACCCGGCGCTGGCGAAGCCCTGCTGGAAGGTCCGGATGCCGAACTTGCCGGCGTCGCTGTCGTTGGCGATGATCGCGACCGACTTGCCCTGGGCGCCGCCGAGGACCTGGCCGATGCCCTCGGGCCAGGTCTGGTTGAGGGTGCCGCCGGGGGTGGGGACCAGGCAGCCGTTGAACCCGTAGATGTACTTGGGACCGCAGAAGGACGGCAGGGTGCCCCAGCCGAAGGTGGGGACCTTCTCCTGCTCCAGGAAGTCCGCGCCGGAGAAGGTCACCGAGCTCATGGGCGCGACGGCGAAGACCTTGTCCTGCTGGACGAGTTTGCGGGCTGCGCCGAGGTTCTTCGCCGGGTCCTGCCCGTCGTCCTCCGCCCCAAGGTACTCGATCTTGCGGCCGTTGACCCCGCCCTCGGCGTTGGCTCTCATGTAGCGGGCCTTGGCACCGAGATCGGTGTCCTTCTTGCTGTAGCCGCTGGCACTGGTCATCGACACGATGCCGCCGACCTTGATCGACTCGGCGGTCACCCCGCGGCGGTCACCGGCGGTGTCGCCGGCCCCGCCCTTGGAGTTGCCGTTGGTGGAGGCGGAATTGCAGGCGGATACGAGCGCGAGGGCCGCTGCCGCGGCGGCCAGGGTGCGGATCGGACGCAACATGTCGGGGATCCCCTCCGGTCGGAATCCCCGCATTCTGTGCGGGACCTGACGGTCCGTCAATATCAATCACAGAGTAAAGTGACGAACCGTCAGGTAACGTTACGGCCCTCCGGGAGGGAGAGTGGTGAGGCTGGTCAGGACTCGTAGAGCGCCGCGACTTCCTTCGCGTACGCCTTCTCGATCGCCCGGCGCTTGAGCTTCAGCGAGGGCGTCAGCAGCCCCCGCTCCTCGGTGAACTGCCCCGCCAGCACCCGGAAGGTGCGGATGGCCTCCGCCTGCGAGACCAGGGTGTTCGCGGCCACCACGGCCCGCCGGACCTCCGCCGTCAGTTCCGCGTCCCTCACCAGCTCCTCCGACGACCGCTGCGGCCGGCCGCGCATGGACAGCCAGTGGGCGATCCCCTCCATGTCCAGGGTGACCAGGGCCGCGATGTACGGCCGGTCGTTGCCCACCAGCACGCACTGCGAGACCAGCGGATGGGAACGGACCCGCTCCTCCAGTGCGGTCGGGGCCACGCTCTTGCCGTTGGAGGTCACCAGGATCTCCTTCTTGCGCCCGGTGATCGTGAGGTAGCCGTCCTCGTCCAGCCGCCCCAGGTCACCCGTGGCCAGCCAGCCGCCGCGCAGCACCTCCTCCGTCGCCTTGGGATCGCCCAGGTACCCGGAGAAGACGTGCCCGCCGTGCAGCCAGATCTCCCCGTCGTCCGCGATGTGCACGGTGCTGCCCGGGATCGGCCGCCCGACCGTGCCGTACTTCGTCGCCCCGGGAGGGTTCGCGGTGGCCGCCGCGCACGACTCCGTCAGGCCGTACCCCTCGAAGACCGTGATCCCGGCGCCGTCGAAGAACAGCCCGAGGCGGCGCGACATCGCCGACCCGCCCGACATGGCGTACCGCACCCGGCCGCCCAGCGCCTCGCGGACCTTCCCGTAGACGAGCTTCTCGAAGAGCTGGTGCTCCATCCGCAGCCCCGCCGAGGGGCCGGGCCCGGTGCCGAAGGCCTTCTGCTCGCGCGCCTCCGCGTACCGCACGGCCGTTTCCACCGCCCGGTCGAAGGGTCCCGTACGACCCTCCGCCTCCGCCTTGCGGCGCGCGGCCGCGAAGATCTTCTCGAAGACGTACGGGACCCCGAGCACGAACGTCGGCCGGAACGCTGCGAGGTCCGGCAGCAGCTCGGCCGCCGCCAGCACCGGCTGGTGCCCGAGCTTGACCCGAGCCCGGACGGCGGCCACCTCCACCATCCGCCCGAAGACGTGCGCCAGCGGCAGGAACAGCAGGGTGGACGGCTGCTCCCCGTGCCTGGCCTGGAACACGGACTCCCAGCGGCCCACCAGGGTGTCGGTCTCGTACATGAAGTTCGCGTGCGTGAGCACGCACCCCTTGGGCCGGCCGGTGGTCCCGGAGGTGTAGATGACGGTGGCGGTCGCATCGGGGGTGACCGCGCGGCGGTGCCGGTGCACCACGTCCTCGGCGACCCCGACCCCGTCCGAGACGAGTTCCCCGACGGCGCCGGCGTCGAGCTGCCAGAGCCTGCGCAGCATGGGGAGCCCGTCGATCACCGAGCCCACCGTCATCGCCTGGTCCTCGTTCTCCACGACGCAGGCCGTGCACGCGGAGTCGTACAGGATCCACTGCACCTGCTCGGCGGAGGCCGTCGGATAGACGGGGACGGGCTGGGCGCCGACCGCCCACAGCGCGAAGTCGAAGAGCGTCCACTCGTACCGGGTGCGGGACATGATCGCGACCCGGTCCCCGAACCGCACCCCCTGCGCCAGCAACCCCTTGGCGAGCGCGAGCACCTCGGCCGCCAGCTCCCCGGACGTCACGTCCTGCCAGGTCCCGCCGGTCTTGCGTCCCAGGACCACCCGGTCGGGCTCCTGCCGCGCGTACTGGAACACGACGTCCGCCAAACCGCCGACGGGCGTGCCCGTGACGACGGGTGGGACGGTGATCTCCTTCAAGCCCCCGCTCCTCTCCGCGCGCCGCGGTGAACGTACCGCACGGTAAACGAGGGTTGACCAGCACGCGGATACCTCCACAAGACCTCCTCAGCCAGGCGGTAGCCACAGCGTCGCCGGCGTTCGAGGCGCGGGGTCCGGGGCGGGGCCCCGGGGTCTTCCAGCCCGTCCGGCGTTTGAGGACCGGAGCCCGGGGCGGAGCCCCACTTCGAGCCCCGCCGGCGCTTGAGGCGCGGGGTCCGGGGCGGAGCCCCGGGAAACGGAGAAAGGGCGGGGCGGGGACCAGCTCCGCGCAGCGGCACCCGCACCCGCACCCGCACCCGCACCTCCGCCCCGCGCGCTCGCCGCCGCCCGGCTCACCCCGTACGGCTCAGCCGATCCGCACCCGACAGCACGGCCGCCGCCAACGCCTCCGCGGCAGCGGACGCCCGCGCCCCGCGCAGCAGCGCGAACTCCACCGGCCCGAGCTCCGGCAGCCCGCCGACCCGCACCAGCCCCGGCGGGATCAGCCCCCGCGTATGGGCCATCACGCCCAGCCCGGCCCGGGCCGCCGCGATCAGCCCGCTCAGGCTGCCGCTCGTACACGCGATCCGCCACTCCCGCCCCTCCCGCTCCAGCACCTCCAGCGCGCGGGCCCGCGTGATCCCCGGCGGCGGGAACACGATCAGCGGCACCGGCCGCTCGGGATCCACCCGCAGCCCCTCGGCCCCGATCCACACCATCCGGTCCCGCCACACCAGCCGCCCCCGCTCGTCCCCGGGGCCGCGCCGTTTGGCCAGCACCAGGTCCAGCCGCCCGGCGTCGAGCCGCTCGTGCAGGGTTCCCGAGAGCTCCACCGACAGCTCCAGGTCCACTTCGGGGTGCTCGTGCCGGAAGCCCTCCAGGATCTCCGGCAGCCGGGTCAGCACGAAGTCCTCCGAGGCCCCGAAGCGCAGCCGCCCCCGCAACCGCGTCCCGGTGAAGAAGGCCGCCGCCCGCTCGTGCGCCTCCAGGATGGTGCGCGCGAAGCCGAGCATCGCCTCGCCGTCCTCGGTCAGCTCCACGCTGTGCGTGTCGCGGACGAACAGCGGCCGGCCCGTCGCCTCCTCCAGCCGCCGCACGTGCTGGCTGACGGTGGACTGCCGTACGCCGAGCCGCCCGGCGGCCTGCGTGAAGCTCAGGGTCTGGGCCACGGTGAGGAAGGTGCGCAACTGGACGGGGTCGTACATACCGCCCATCGTACGGCGGTCATCACGCGATGCGATGGCAGTGAGTGCGGTGTGCAGGTTTCCCGATCACCGCCCACCCCCGACGATGGAGAAGGACGCCCGCGCCCGCGCGGGAACCCGCACCGCCGGCACCGGCCCGCCCGCCCCACCCCCGAACGCAAGTGAGCACCCGTACATGCGCCGCCCGCACCTTCCCGCCTGGCTGCCCCTGGATCCGTACATCCTGGCCCTCCTCGGCACCGTCGGCCTCGCCGCCCTGTTCCCCGCCCGCGGCCCGGCCGCCACCGTCGCCGAGGGCGCTTCCACCGCGGCCGTGGCCCTGCTCTTCTTCCTCTACGGCGCCCGGCTCTCCACCCGGGAGGCCCTCGACGGACTGCGCCACTGGCGGCTGCACCTCACCGTGCTCGGCTGCACCTTCCTCCTCTTCCCCCTCCTCGGCCTGGCGGCCCGCGGCCTCGTCCCCACCCTGCTCACGCCCCCGCTCTACAGCGGCCTGCTCTTCCTCTGCCTGGTCCCCTCGACCATCCAGTCCTCCATCGCCTTCACCTCGATCGCCCGCGGCAACGTCCCCGCCGCGATCTGCGCCGGCTCCTTCTCCAGCCTCGCCGGGATCCTGCTCACCCCCCTCCTCGCCGCCGGTCTGCTCGGCGGGGACGCGGGCGGCTTCTCCCTGGACTCCCTCGTCAAGATCGTCCTCCAGCTCCTGCTGCCCTTCCTCCTCGGCCAGGCACTGCGGCCCTGGGTCGGCGGGTTCCTCGTGCGCAACAAGAAGGTGCTCGGCTACGTCGACCGGGGCTCGATCCTGCTCGTCGTGTACGCGGCGTTCAGCGCGGGCATGGCCGCCGGGATCTGGCACCAGGTCAGCCTCCCGCGCCTCGGCGCGCTGATGGCGGTGGAAGCCGTACTCCTCGCCGTGATGCTCCTCGTCACCTGGTACGGGTCCGCGCGGCTCGGCTTCTCCCGCGCCGACCGCATCGCCATCCAGTTCGCCGGGTCGAAGAAGAGCCTCGCCGCCGGGCTCCCCATGGCCAGCGTCCTGTTCGGGGCCCAGGCGAGCCTGGCGGTGCTCCCGCTGATGCTCTTCCACCAGATGCAGCTGATGGTGTGCGCCGTGCTCGCCCGCCGCCGAGCCCAGGACCCGGAGGAGCCCCGCTCCGCCGCCGACCGTGTGGCGGAGGTCTCCCTCCCGTCCCGACAGCCCACCGGCCAGGCCCGATAACGTTCGGTGGTGACCTGGATACGCCCGCTCGCCGCCCATGCCGAACGTCCCTGCACCCTGGTCGTCTGCCGCGGCTGCTGCTGCGGCGACCCCCGCAAGAACCCCGGCACCGACCACGCCGGGCAGCTCGCCCGGCTGCGCGAGGCCGCCGAGGCCTCCGGGGGCCGGCTGGCCGTCCGTACGAGCGAGTGCCTCGGCCCCTGCGCCCAGGCCAACGTCATCGTGGTCCAGCCCACCAGCGAGGCCCGCCGCCGCGGAGCGCGCGCGGCCTGGTTCGGCTGGGCCCTGGACGACACCGCCACCGACGAGATCATCGCCTGGGCGGAATCCGGCGGCCCCGGCACCGCCCCGGTCCCGGCCACCCTGGACCTCCACCGCATCGAGCCCCCGGAGCCGAAGCCGGCCCCGAACTCCACCCGCCGGGGGCGGCGTGGCCGCCGCTGAGGCCCGACGGGCCCCGGCGGGCCCCGGCGGGCTCTAGCGGACGATCCGCTCCTCGCCCGCGTAGATGTTCATGTCCGGCCCCCGCAGGAACCCGACGAGCGTCATGCCCGACTCCAGCGCCAGGTCCACGGCGAGGGAGGACGGCGCGGAGACCGCCGCGAGGACCGGTACGCCCGCCATCACGGCCTTCTGGACCAGCTCGAAGGAGGCCCGGCCCGACACCATCAGGACCGCCCCCGCCAACGGGAGCAGTCCCGACCGGAGGGCCCGGCCGACTATCTTGTCCACCGCGTTGTGCCGGCCCACGTCCTCCCGCAGGTCCAGCAGCTCGCCCTCGGCCGTGAACAGCCCGGCCGCGTGCAGCCCGCCCGTCCGGTCGAAGACCTTCTGGGCTGCCCGCAGCCCGTCCGGGAGCCCGGCGAGGACCTCCACCGGCACCCGGACCGGATCCGCCGAGGCCCCGGGGAACCGGGTCGCCGTACGGACCGCGTCCAGGCTCGCCTTCCCGCACAGGCCGCAGGAGGAGGTGGTGTAGACGTTCCGCTCCAGCGTGATGTCCGGCACCGGAACCCCTGGGGCCAACTGCACGTTGACCACGTTGTAGGTGTTCGAGCCGTCCTCGGTCGCGCCTTCGCAGTAGGTGACGGCCCGGATGTCCGAGGCCGCCCCCAGCACGCCCTCGCTCACGAGGAAACCCACCGCCAGCGCGAAGTCGTCGCCGGGCGTGCGCATGGTGATGGCCAGCGGTTTTCCGTTCAGGCGGATCTCCAGGGGCTCCTCGGCCACCAGTGTGTCCGGGCGCACACCCGCCACTCCGCCCCGGATCCGGACGACGCGACGGCGCTCGGTGACCCGTCCCATGTGATCAGTCCAACCTTCTGTTCCTCGTCCGCAGCCGACGGACTCATTGTCCCGGTTCCGCTTCGAGCGCCGCCCCCGGCAGCTGGATCCTCGGGAATCTCCAAAATGCAGCCCCGGAATCCTGTCGGGTCACACGCACACGTACCCATCAGTAGCAGGCAAAGCTGGGTGATCCTGACTTCCGTACGAGGGGGGATCCCGCCCATGACCGGTTCACGAGTGGTGGCGCTAGGGCACTACCAGCCCGCGAAAGTGCTCACCAACGAGGACCTCGCGGCCATGGTCGACACCACCGACGAGTGGATCCGCTCCCGCGTCGGCATCCGCACCCGCCACATCGCGGGCCCGGACGAGCCGGTCGACGAGCTCGCCTTCCAGGCCGCGGGCAAGGCGCTGGCCGGCGCCGGTCTGACCCCGGACGACATCGACCTCGTCCTGGTCGCCACCTCCACCGCGATCGACCGCTCGCCCAACATGGCCGCCCGCGTGGCCGCCAAGCTGGGCATGGGCGGCGGCCCCGCCGTGATGGACATCAACGTCGTCTGCTCGGGCTTCACCCACGCCCTGGCCACCGCCGACCACGCCATCCGGGCCGGCTCGGCCACCCGCGCGCTGGTGATCGGCGCGGACAAGATGACCGAGATCACCGACTGGAGCGACCGCACCACCTGCGTGCTCACCGGTGACGGCGCCGGCGCGGCCGTCGTCGAGGCCAGTGACGAGCCCGGCATCGGCCCCGTGCTGTGGGGATCGGTCCCGGAGATGGGCAACGCCGTCCGCATCGAGGGCTCCCCGCCGGTCTTCGCGCAGGAGGGCCAGTCCGTCTACCGCTGGACCACCAGCCAGCTCCCGCCGCTCGCCCGCAAGGTCTGCGAGAAGGCCGGGATCCTGCCGGAGGACCTGGCCGCGGTCGTCCTGCACCAGGCCAACCTGCGGATCATCGAGCCGCTCGCCGCCAAGATCGGCGCCGTCAACGCGGTCGTCGCCCGCGATGTCGTCGACTCCGGCAACACCTCGGCCGGCAGCATCCCGATGGCCCTGTCCAAGCTGGTCCAGCGGGGCGAGATCCCCTCCGGAGCCCCGGTCCTCCTCTTCGGCTTCGGCGGCAACCTCTCCTACGCGGGCCAGGTCATCCGCTGCCCCTGACCCCGGCGGTCCGTACGGCGCGCCCCTCCACGGCCAGCGCGCCGACGAGCACCAGCACGAGTGCCACCAGCTGCCACGCGCCGCCCAGCCGCATCCCGGCGGCGGCGGTGGCCAGCACCGGCACGACGGCCACCGCGCGAAAGCGCACGGGCCGGATGCCGAGCACCAGCCGGAAGGCGACGTCCCCGGCCAGGTAGCAGGCCACCCCGCCCGCGAGGGCGAGGGCCGGGCCCGCGGCCAACTGCTCCCCGAGGTGTCCGATGGTCTTCTTCACGCCCGCCGAAAAGACGGCGATGCCCAGCAGCATCGGAATGAACGCGTAGTAGTACGCGCGCAGCGCCGGCTTGAACCGCTGCTCCGGCGGCGTCCCCGCGAACACCTCCTCGGCCCGGCCCTCGTCGCGTACGAAGTACATCCACCACAGGGCCGCCCCGACGGCCAGCGTCAGGAACGCACCCGCGACGATCCCGAAGGTCGGCGGCGCCGAACCCACGCCGATGCCGATCGCGATGACGGACTCGCCGAACACGATGATCAGCAGCAGTCCGTGCCGTTCCACGAAGTGCGGGGCACTGATCGCACCGTGCTGGTCCCCGGCCCCGGCTCCCGGCCCCCGCGCGGCCAGCCGCCGCACGATGGAGGCCGTCACGAACTGAAGCACCAGCGCCAGTACCCACAGCCCCCACGCGGCCGGCCCGTCGAACAGCCCGGCCGCCGTGACCGACAGCGCGGACAGCGTGTTCGGCAGCGCGAACCAGAGCACCCCGCGCCCGTGGGCCTCCGTGAACAGCGCGGCGTGCACCAGCACGACCATGAGATAGCCCAGCCCGAAGGCCACACCGCCGTCCCCGAAGGCGGTCGGCACGGCCAGCGCGCAGACCAGGAACGCCCCCATGGCCAGCAGGAGCAGCAGCCTGCGCGCGGGCCGGTCCGGCGGCACCTGGTTGGTCAGGTAGGCGTAGCCCCCGTACATCCAGAACAGCACCGTGAAGATCAGCAGCACCTGCCCCGCGCTCCGCAGGCCGATGTCGTCCGCCAGCAGAACCGTCAGCTGGGTGATCGTGAAGACGAAGACGAGGTCGAAGAAGAGCTCCAACGTGCTGACGCGGTGCTCGGTTTGCTGCTCGCTTCGGTGCTCGGTTTCCATGCGCGGCTCCCCCCGGATGTGTGCGCCCACATCCGACCGCCCGGGGCGCCCCGCTGTCCACCCGATCTCGGCATCCGGGAGCCGCTCTCCGCATGCCCGCAGGTCAGCACGGCGTGGCGGAAGACGGGCCGGGCGGATAAGTGGTCCGAGCCCCGTCAATCCTTTGCTATTGTTGTCCATGTCGCCGCGGGAAACCGGGGCGGTCACCTAGTCCGGGTGGCGGAATGGCAGACGCGCTAGCTTGAGGTGCTAGTGCCCTTTATCGGGCGTGGGGGTTCAAGTCCCCCCTCGGACACAGAAAGAAGAACCCCACTTCGGTGGGGTTCTTCTGCGTTTCCGGACGGTCCTGCCGTTCCGGTACGTCCTTCAGGTGCGCAGCACCACCAGCCCGCCCGGTGTCGTCAGGCTGCCCGGGGCGACCGGGGTGAAGGTGTGGGGGAGGGCAAGGCCGGGCCCGCCGGCCGCGGCCGCGTCGAAGAGGTACGCGGCGCCCGCCGCGGAGTCGCTGACCAGATGGGGGCCGTCGGCCGGGGCTGCGGTGTCGGTGAGCGGGGTCCGGAACAGCCGCCGCAGGTGGCGCAGGGTCTCCGCCGTGACCGGGGCCTTCACCGGGTGGGGCGCCGCCGGGGCCGCGCCCTCGGGCGCCGCGGGGGCGTCCGGGGGGATCGCCCCCGACAGGAGCAGCGCCAGCAGGACCGGTACGGCCTTGCGGCGCAGGGCCTCGGTGGCCGGGCGCAGCCGGTGGGCACGGTTGGCGGGCAGGGAGAGCGCGAGGCTCCCGGCGGCGTCACCGGTGGCGATCGGGACCGCCGCGCAGACGACCCCGGGCGCGTACTCGCGCAGGTCGAAGACGGGCGCGCCGGGAGCGACCGCGTCCAGGGCGGTGAACAGGGCCCGGCTGTCGGTGATCGTCCGCGGGGTGAGCCGGGCCGGCCGGTGGCGGGCCACGTGGTCGGCGCGCCGGTCGTGGTCGAGCTGGGTCAGCAGGCACTTGCCGACCGCGCTGGCGTGCGCGGCGGCCCGGAAGTCCACCCACTCGCGCACCGGCGGGGCCCCCGGCCCGTCCGCCATCTGCGTGATCCGGACCTCCCCCTCCGCGTAGCGGCTCAGGTACACGGCGGCGCCCGCGCTGTCCCGGGCCAGGGCCAGGGTGCGCTGGAGCTGGCCCGCCAGGCCGTGGCCGCCGGGCGCCGCGAGCCGGTCGAGCGCGGGACCGCGCCCGTACACCCCCGCGCCCGGCCGGTACGCGTACTCCTCCTCGCACAGCATGGACAGCAGCGGGCGGAGCTCCGCCTCGGCCAGCCCGGTCTCCCGCCGCAGCTGCGCGGTCCGCACACCGAGCGGGTGCCGTTCGAGGACCCGTACGACGGCCAGCGCGCGCCGGGCCTCCGCCAGGGCCTCGCCGGCCCCCGCCCGGACGACTGTGCCGCGCGCGGCGGCCGTCAGCGCCGGGTGGCGCAGCGGACCGGCGGCCGGCCGGGAGGCGGCGGGCGCCGTGGCCCCGGCGGACGCGGTCACCATGACGGCGGGCACCGGCGGCGGCCGGAACGCGGCCAGTACCCCCGACAGCCCGGGCATCGGCAGCGGCACCGGGCCCAGATCGGGGTCGTCGAGCTGGTCCACGTACCGCAGGACGGCGGCCTGCGCGCACAGCCGCACCTCACGGAGGTCCCGGCGGCCGCCCGGCCGGAAGCCGCGCCGGCCCAGCTCGCGCGCCCAGTGCCGGGCGTCGTGGTGCTCACCGCGCCGGGAGTGGTCGAGGAAGAGGCAGTAGGCGGCGGCCGTGGTCCGCGCGGTGCCCCAGCCGGCGGCGAACTGCCACCAGAAGAGGGCGCCCTCGCGCAGCCCCGCCAGGTGCAGCACGCAGCCGAACACGGTGGCACCGGCCAGGTCGGTGCGCCCGCCCATGACGAAGGAGTCCAGCTGGGCGACGGCCTTGGGCGCGCACACGGCGGCCAGGCAGGCGGCCTTGAGGTCGCGCCGGGCCCGTTCGGCGTCCAGCGGACAGTCTCGCGTCGGGTCGCTCCACCCGAACGCGGCGCGGCGCCGGGCGCGGTGCCCGGGGACGGGCGTGTGCGGGGTGGCGCGCAGCAGCCGGGCCTCGGCCGCGCCGAGGTCGTAGTGCGGATAGCGGTCGCGGACGCCGGCCCGGGCCAGGAACCGGGCCAGGGCGCGGGGGGTTTCGTCGCCGTCCCGGCCGACCCATGGGTCATGCCGGTTCTGCCGGTCCCGCGGGTCGTGAGGGTCCTGAGGCTCGTTTCGCTTCATGATCCGGCTGATTCCGCGGAGTCGGCGCCGCCGGGACGGCCGGCCGGATCCGCTGACGTGTCGAGCAGGCGGGCGAGCCGCCGGTGGGCCTGGCGGAGGTAGGAGCGGACGGTGGCCTCGTCCACTCCCATCACGGAGGCGGCCTCGCCGGGGGAGCACCGCAGTCCGTACCGCAGGAGTACGGCGTCGCGCTGGCGCTCGGCAAGCCGGGAGACCGCGGAGTAGAAGCGGATGGCGTCGGTCAACACCTCGTACTGATCGGCGCTCGCCTCCTTGAGCGCGGCTTCGAAGGCGCTGATGTCCATCGGCTCCGGCCGCCGCCGCCAGGGGTTGAGCAGGTGCTGCCGGCCGACTATGCATTGTTTGAGGACGGTCCAGGCGTAGGCGTCGAGGCGGTCCATGTGGAGCATCCGGAGCCACTCGCCCATGATCGAGTCGAAGGCGGCGTCCACCGCTTCCTCCGCCGCCGCGTCCGATCCCAGCTGCAGGTACGCGAAACGCATGTACGCGGGCCGCCTGTTGGCGTGGAACGCCCAGTACGAGACGCGCGCAGCCGGATCCCACTGGCTCATGGGCGTCGGCCGTCGCCGTCGGCTCGGCAGTCCCACGGCCCCACCGGACTCCTCCGGTCCGCCATCGCTCACCGTTCCACCTCATCCCGTGTGCGGGGACAGGAAATCAGCGCGGGCGCACTCCGGGGGCGCAGAGGAGAAACCTGGAAATATTACGTTCGGTGATGATCGTGTCGTGATCGGAGTCGATCGCACGGGGGCTCCGTCGGACGACTACGCATATGCCCGTCACCCATCCCTGCAGGTCGCCGCGGCCCCGGCCGCCTGTAGCATGGGCCTTCTATCCGGATCGTCACGTCACGTAGCACCGCACGTACCGCACAAATGAAATGGAGCATCCGAGGATGGCTCGACACCTGGTCACCAGCGCGCTTCCCTACATCAACGGGATCAAGCACCTGGGCAACATGGTCGGGTCGATGCTTCCGGCGGACGTGTACTCCCGGTACCTCCGCCAGCGCGGCCACGACGTCCTGTACATCTGCGCCACCGACGAGCACGGCACCCCCGCCGAGCTCGCCGCCAAGGAGGCCGGCCTCTCGGTCTCCGAGTTCTGCGCGCAGGCCCACGACGCCCAGAAGGCGGTCTACGACGGCTTCGAGCTGTCCTTCGACTACTTCGGCCGCAGCTCCTCCGCGCAGAACCGCGAGATCACCCAGCACTTCGCGCGGGGGCTCCAGGAGAACGGCTTCATCGAGGAGCGCGCGATCCGGCAGGTCTACTCGCCGGTCGACGGCCGCTTCCTGCCGGACCGCTACGTCGAGGGCACCTGTCCGCACTGCGGCTACGACAAGGCCCGCGGCGACCAGTGCGAGAACTGCACCCGCGTCCTGGACCCCACGGACCTGATCGAGCCCCGCTCGGCCATCTCCGGCTCCACCGAGCTGGAGGTCCGCGAGACCAAGCACCTGTTCCTGCTGCAGTCCAAGCTCCAGCACGAGGTCGAGGCCTGGGTCTCCGAGCACGAGGAGGAGTGGCCGCAGCTGGCCTCCTCCATCGCCCGCAAGTGGCTGACCGAGGGCCTGCACGACCGCGCCATCACCCGCGACCTCGACTGGGGCGTCCCGGTCCCGGCCGACACCTGGCCGGAGCTCGCGGCCGAGGGCAAGGTCTTCTACGTGTGGTTCGACGCGCCGATCGAGTACATCGGCTCGACGAAGGAGTGGGCGGACCTGGACCCGGCCGGCCGCGACTACAAGTCGTGGTGGTACGAGGCCGAGGACGTCCGCTACACCCAGTTCATGGCCAAGGACAACGTCCCGTTCCACACGGTGATGTTCCCCGCCACCGAGCTGGCCACCCGCGAGCCGTGGAAGAAGGTCGACTACGTCAAGGCCTTCAACTGGCTGACGTACTACGGCGGCAAGTTCTCCACCTCGCAGAAGCGCGGCGTCTTCACCGACCAGGCGCTGGAGATCCTGCCCGCCGACTTCTGGCGCTACTTCCTCATCGCCAACGCGCCCGAGTCCGACGACTCGTCCTTCACGTGGGAGCACTTCGCCGCCACGGTCAACAAGGACCTCGGCGGCACCCTGGGCAACTTCGTCAACCGCGTGCTCACCTTCTCGCGCAAGAAGTTCGGCGACGAGGTCCCCGCGGGCAGCCCGGCGGGAGAGGCCGAGGCGAAGCTCGGCGAGCAGATCGCCGAGCTGCTGGCCGAGTACGAGGGCCACATGGAGACCCTCCAGTACCGCAAGGCCGCGGCCGCGCTGCGCGCCCTGTGGTCGGCCGGCAACGCGTACCTGGACGAGAAGGCCCCCTGGCTGGAGGTCAAGACCGACCTGGAGGCCGCCGCGCTCACCCTGCGCACCGCGATGAACCTCATCCACCTCTACTCGGTGGTCTCCGAGCCGTTCATCCCGGCCTCGGCGCGCGCCATGCGCTCCTCGTTCGCGCTGGCCGACGACACCGCGACCTGGATCACCCCGGAGCAGGCCAAGGCCCTGGACGCGGTCCCGGCCGGAACCCCGTTCACGGTGCCGCCGGTGCTCTTCGCGCGGGTCACCGAGGAGGACCTGGAGTCCTACCGCGAGCGCTTCGGCGGCTCTCCGGAGGCCTGAGCCCGCGGGTGAGGAACGAGTGACGTACGCGTGAGGGGCGCGGCCTTCCGGGGCCGCGCCCCTCACGCGTACCCGGACGGCCGCTACACCGTCGCGCCCACCGCGACGAACCCGCAGATCAGCACGAAGAGGATGGCGAGCAGCGGCCAGACGAAGCGCAGGTACTTGTCGTAGCCGACCTTGGCCAGGGCCACACCGCCGATGATCACGGCGCTGGTGGGCACCCACAGGTTCATCCAGCCGCTGGCCGACTGCCATGCCGTGACCACCAACGCGCGCGAGACGCCGGCGAAGTCGGCGAGCGGGGCCAGGATCGGCATGGCGAGGGTGGCGTGGCCGGAGGTGGAGGGGATCAGGAAGGCCAACGGCAGGTTGACCAGGAAGACGCTCACCGCGAAGACGCTCGACGAAGTCCCCTCCACCACGCCCTCGATGGAGTGGAGCACGGTGTCCGTGATCCTCGAGTTGTTCATGATGACGGTGACCCCGCGCGCCAGCATGATGACCAGGGCGGGGGAGATGAAGTCGGCCGCGCCCTGGATGATCGTGGAGCTGAGCTTCGCCTCGCCCATCCGCGCCACGAGCCCCACCAGCACCGCCGCCACCAGGAAGAGCGCCGAGAGCTCGGCGAAGGACCAGTCCAGCTCCCAGGCGTAGGGGGCCGCGTCGGCGTCGCCGGTCAGCGCACTGGCCCACGGCACCACCGAGAAGATCATGAAGCCGAAGACCAGGACGACCACGACCAGCACCGCCTTGTGCAGGCGGGTCAGTTCCGGTTCCTCCTCCGCGTTCGCGGCGGCCCGCTGCTCCCGGTCGCCCGGCAGGAAGCCGCACACGGATTTCGCCGGGTCCTTCTGCACGCGCCGCGCGTAGCGGATGACGTAGAGGACCGTCACGGTGGTCAGCACCACCCACATCACGAAGCGCAGCGCGATCCCGTCGCCCAGCGAGATGCCGGCGGCCGAGGAGGCCACACCGGTCGCGAACGGGTTCACGGTGGAGCACAGGACGCCGATCCCCGCGCCCAGGATCGCCGTGCCCACCGCGACCATCCGGTCGTAGCCGAGCGCGAGCATCATCGGCACCAGCAGCCCGTAGAAGCCGAGAGTCTCCTCCGCGAAGCCCTCCACCGTGCCGAGGATCGAGAAGACCACCATCACGGCGGCGATCAGCAGGGCGCCGCGGTCGCGCAGCCGGTGGGCCAGCCGGGCGATGCCGCGGTCGAGGGCGCCGGTGGCGAAGACGACCGTGATGAAGGCGCCGATCGCGAGGACGAAGAGGAAGACGCCCGCGCTGCCGTACAGGTGGCCGGCGAACGTCGGGCCGACCTCGCCCGTCTTCGGGTCCTGGATGCCGTAGAGCCCGTTGACGGGGGCGAGGAACAGGTCCTTCAGGCGCTCGGTGAAGCTCTGCGTCCCGGAGACCCGGTGGTAGGTACCCGAGACGGGCGAGCCGTCGGCATCGCGGTCGTACAGCCCGGCCGGGACGAGGAAGGCCAGCAGCCACACCGCCACGGTGACGATGGCCAGGATCGTCAGCGCGCTCGGGAAGGCGAACCCCTTCGCCGGGGGAGGCGGTTCGGTCTCGGGCGGGGGCTGAGGCGGCGCCGTGCTCACCCGGCGGCTCCCGCCGCCCGGTGGTCCGCCGCGTACTCCCGTACGAAGGCGGCCATCGCCACGACCGTGTTGCGCAGCTCGGAGAGGAGCACGCGCTCGTTGGGGGCGTGCAGGTTGCACATGCTGTCCTGCGCGCCGAACAGCAGCACCTCGGCGCCCGGAGCCGCCTTCGAGAGACCGTTCACCAGGGGGATGGAGCCGCCCGTCGCCACGTACGAGGCCTCCGTGCCCCAGGCCTCCTTGAGCGCGGTGAGCGCCGCGCGGTGCGCGGGACCGCCCGTGCGGGCCTCGAAACCGGGACCGGTGTCGCCCGGGGTGACCTTGAGCGTGACGCCGAACGGGCGCTGCGCGCGCAGGTGGGCGACCAGTGCGGCCCGGGCCTCGATCGGGTCCTGGTGGGGATGGAAGCGCAGGTTCAGCTTGGCCCGGGCGTACGGGACCACCGCCGAGGCGGCGTGCTCCACGGAGGGCGCGTCGAGGCCGATGACGGTGATGGCCGGACCGCTCCAGAGCCGCTCCCCGAGGGAGCCGGTGCCCATGAGGGGGACGTCCTCCAGGACGGCGGCGAGCTCGCGGAACTCCTCCTCGGTGTAGGTGGTTCCGTCCCACGGGTCGCGGCGCAGGACCGGCACGGCCACGTCGCCGTTCGCGTCGTGCAGGGTCGCGAGGGCCCGGAGCAGCACCAGCAGGGCGTCGGGGGCGGCGCCGCCGAACTCCCCGCTGTGGCGCGGCTCGGCGAGGGTGCGCACCTCCACCGTCACCTCGCAGGCCCCGCGCAGACCGGTGGTCAGCGTGGGGGTGCCGGGGCGCAGGTTGCCGAGGTCGGCGATGACCATGGCGTCGCAGGCGAAGCGTCCGGGGTCGGACGGCGGGTAGTCGTCGAAGGCGCTGCCGTACTCTTCCTGCCCCTCGATCACCAGCTTGATCCCGACGGGCGGGCGGCCGCCGTACAGCCGCAGCATGCCGAGGAGGGCGACCACGTTCGACTTGTCGTCGGCTACGCCCCGGGCCCGCAGGCCGCCGGGGACGGGGGTGGGCTCGAACGGCGGGGAGAGCCAGAGGGTGGGGGCGCCGGGCGGCTGGACGTCGTAGTGCGCGTAGAGCAGGACCGTGGGCGCGTCGGGCTCGGGCGGCGGGATCTCGCCGTAGATCACCGGGGCCGTGTCGGGGAGGTCGATCCGTTCGACGGTGGGCACCCCGGCGTCGCGGAGCAGGGAGGCGATCAGGTCGTGCGCCTCCTCCACGGGCTCCGGGTCATAGCCGGGGAAGGCGATGGACGGTATCGCCGTCAGCCGTTCGAGGTCGGCCCGCAGGCCGTCCATCAGGGCATCGGCCCGGGACTCCAGGGATTCCATGCTCCGAGCATGGGGCGGGGCGCGGACGGGTGCCGTGGCGTACTGGTCCGGACGAGTGAGCGAAAACGGGGAAGGGCGGGGGCGTACACCGGCAGGTGCCAGGGGGTGGAAGGCACGGCCTACGCCTCGCACGGTCTCGGGCTGACGGTCACCGGCCCGGTGCTCACGATCGGCTGGAGCGCCGGGTCGGCCGCCAGCAGGCAGTCCTCCAGGAAACCGAGGCAGCGCAGGTGGTAGGAGCGGGCCGCGTATCCCAGGCTGATGTTGTGACCCGCCCCGGGCTGCCGGTCCACGCACAGCCGCGGGACCGCGGACAGCCGTGACCGCAGCTCCGCGAGAGCCTCCGGGTCGTGCCGCCACCAGGTTTCGTGCTCGGCGAAGGTGAAGCGCACGGGCACGCGGACACGGCCCGCGACGTCCTTGAACAGCGTCGGCCAGCGGCCCATGTCCGCCTGCTCCCTGGCCGGGACGGGGGAGATGATCGAGCCGCTGGTGACGAAGGTCGTCGGCGGGTAGAGGTTCAGCGGCCCCCAGCTCCGCCTGCCCCCGCGGGCCGCCTCGGCGCCCGAGGGGGCGTCCGGCGCGTACCGGTGGCCGCAGCCGGACACCTCCACGCCGAGCAGGTCGGGCGTGGCGTGGCCGGCCGCGGTGAGCAGGGCGACCTTCCCGCCGAACGAGTGGGCCAGCAGGAACACCCCCGCACCCGTGCGGAACCGGGAGCGGTAGTCGCGCAGCGCCGCCGCCAGGGTGGCGGCCTGCTCGGTGAGCCCCTGCCCGTCGGGGAGCGGGCCGGCGGACTGCCCGTAGCCGGGCCGGTCGACGGCCAGCACGGTGAAGCCGAGCCGGGCCCCCAGCGCGAGCAGGGAGAGATCGGGCAGGGCCTGGCCGTCGAAGTAGCCGGCGCTCATGCCGGCCCCGTGCACGGCGACCACCGTGGCCCGCGGGGCGCCGTTCCGCGCCTCGCAGAGCAGGGCGGACAGCGCGATGCCCGCGGCGTCCAGGCTGATCCGGCGCACTCCCCGGGACGGGCCGGCGGGTGCGGGGGTCATGGCGCCGTCGCCGTGCGGATCGCGGTGCGGCGGGCGGCCGAGGGGCCGGGCCACCCGGCAGGCCGGGCGGCGGGGCTGAAGAGGTCCGTGTCCACGGGGATCATCCTGTGCTCGGACTTTCGTGTCGTCCGGTTGACGCGCCGGAGGGGCGGCGCCGGGCCCGGAAAGCGGTGCGGTCGGGGCCGGGCCCGGGGAAGCGGTGCGGTCGGGGCCGGCCGGGCGGTGCGGTCGGGGGGCGGGTGGGTGGTGCGGTCGGGGGTCGGGTGGGTGGTGCGGACGTCACGCCGCCGAGGGCGTGCGCCCGTCCCGGCGGCGCCCGGACGGGGATCTCGGGCCGTCTGCCGCGTATCGAACCCCCGCCGTGATCGTTTCTTCAGACGTAACCCCTACATCTGCTGCGGAACTCGGGAGGACGCGCGGTGACCGCTTGGCAGTACTTCGCCGGGGCCGGTCTGGTGGCGGCGCTCTGCCCCCTGCACGGCCATGTGGCGGTCGCGGGCGACGGCGACGGGCGCGGTGCCCGGGTCGACGTGTGCGTACCCGCCGGCAAGCCCGGGCGGCCCGTGGCGCGGCCTTCCGTGACGCCCCCGGTACGGGCACCCCTGCCCGGGACCGACCGGCCGACCGTGCACCATCCGGGGGCGGGCCCCGCTCCGGCGGGGTCGCCCCGGCCGGCCGGCCCGGGGCGACCGGAGCCCGCCGTGCCCGCGGCGAAGGCAGAGCCCGGGGATGCGAAGCCGCGGACACCCGTACCGGAGCCCGGGCCGGCAGCGGGCGACGCCCCGGCGGATCCCGCCGCTCCGGCTCCGGCGAAGGCCGCGGCCGCGCCTGCGAGCGCCTTCCACGTGCGACCGTACCGATCCGTGGCCCTTGAGCGGCGCGGGCCGGGCGGACTGTCCACCGTGATGCTCATGGTGGTCGTCACCACCCCCGCCGTGCTCGCCGCCGCCGCCCTGCGTCCGCGCTCCAAGAGCCGCGGCTGACCGCCGCCGCGGCCGCGCACACCGTCCACCCCATCCATCCCACCCACACCACGGGAGAATCCACGTGTCCGAATGGCTGGTCCTGGCCGTCGCCATGGCACTCGTCTGCGCCCTCGTCCTCGCCATCACCCTGATCCGGCACCGCCGGGCCGCTGCGGACGAGGACACCAGCGAGACCCCCGACGTCATCGAGTACATGACGATGATGGTGGGCGTGGTCTACGCGATCGTGCTGGGCCTGGCCATCGCGGGCGTCTGGGAGGCGCGCGGCGCCGCGGAGGACAGCGTCCGCCGGGAGGCGCAGGCCCTGTACGAGGTCACCCAGCGCGCCGACGTCTACCCGGCCGCCGTCCGAGACCGGATCCGTGGCGAGGTCGACGCGTACGTCACCCACACCGTCTCCGTGGACTGGCCGCGGCTGACCTCCGGCGAGGCGGCCTCCGCCGAGGGTGCCCGGCTGCTGGGCAAGCTGCGCAGCGACGTCACGCACCAGAGCCCGGGCACCGAACTCCAGGCGCAGGCCTACCAGCCGCTGCTGGACCAGATCGCCACCGCCGACGACGCCCGCCACGCGAGGACGCAGAGCTCGGACTCGACGCTGCCGGGCGTGGTGTGGTTCGGGCTCCTGGTGGGCGGGGTGGTCACCGTGGGCCTGATCTTCACCCTGCAGATCAGGCGCTCGGGGCGGGAGCTTTTGCTGGCCGGGCTGTTCAGTGCGCTGATCGTGTTCCTGCTGTTCATGGTGTGGAGCTTCGACGCGCCGTTCGGGCGGGACGGGATCGACTCGGCCGCACCCTTCCAGGACCTGTTCCCGGCGATGGCGATCGCGGCCGGCGGGTGACGGACCGGGCCTTGAGAGGACCGGCCCTTGACGGGGCCGGGCTTTGGCTGGACCGGGCTTCGGCCGGAGCGGGCTCCGGTCGGAGCCGGCTTCAGGAGAGCCCGCTCCCGGAGAGCCCGCTCCCGGAGAGGGCCGCGCGCTGCCGGACCGCCTGCACCACCGGCGAATGCCGTAGGGCGTGCGAGATCCGCAGCAGATCGCGCGGCCCTTCGACCGCGTTCTCCTCGCCGGCCTCGATGACCCGGCCCTCGGGGTCCGCGGCGCGGGCCTGCACGGCGGCCGCGACCATCGCGGCGTCGGCGACGGCGCGAGCGGTCTCCTCGTCGGCCCCTTCCGCGCGGGCGCGCTCGTAGGCCGCGTCGCGCAGCTGCCGGTCGAAGTACGGGCCCAGGTGCAGGAACCCGTCGTGGATGTCCGACTCGCGCTGGATCACCCGCAGTTCGGCCGCGGACCACCAGGCCATGTGCACGGCCGGCGCGTTGCTGGGCGCGGAGATCTGCACCTCCTGCCAGAGCCAGCCGAGCCTGCGGTACGTCGTCCAGATCTCCCAGTTGTCCGACAGCTTCTGGCAGACCAGGGGGAGTACGAATCCGATCGCGCTGACCAGCGCTCCCGCCGAGGCCAGCGGCGGGGCGGCGAACGTGCTGAGGTAGTCGAGGTCGTGGCCGGTCCAGCGGGCGACGACCGCGGTCATCTTGGTCGCGTCGTAACTGAGGTTGAACATGTAGCCCGCGACGATGATCATCAGGCCGACCCGCAGCCAGCCGCGCACCTGGAGCGACCAGCGCCAGCACATGGCGACCATCACCAGCGCGGCCACGTTGTGCGCCACCAGGTAGAGGGCGATCATCTCGCGGATGTACGGGGTGTTCGCGTAGTAGGTGTCCAGATCGCGCAGCCGCTCGACCGGGGCGTCGCCCAGGGCGAAGAGCACGACCAGGAGCACGCTGACGACGCTGTAGCCGAGGATCCACCTCCGCGAGGTGCGGCGGGTCTTCTCGGGCGGGCCGCCCCGCCAGTTGACGACCAGGACCAGGCAGGAGGCGCTGAACCCGGTGATCAGGGAGTACACCAACGGCGCCGAGACGTTCGGCACCCCGGTCCAGCGGTTGACCGCCTCGATGGTGGGCGGGGCGGCGAAGGCGAACACGGCCGCCGCCAGTGTCAGCAGGGCCACTACCGAACGCAGCAGCGGATCACGCCAGTTGTGGCGTAGGGCCGGCAGCTTGAAAGCGAGCGCCACCGCCATCGCGATCGCCGGTATGTAGTAGTCCTGGCCGTTCAACGGTCGTTCCTGTGCCCCCGGTAGCCGAGCGAGGCCTCGATCCGGCCCGCCAGGTGGTCGCGTTGTGCCGGGGCCCGGTGGCTCGACGATCCGGCCAGCCAGGTACGGCACCGGCTGCCCAGCAGCAGGCCGAAGGTCTCGGCCTCGGTCTCCTCCCGGACGTCGGCGCGCGTGCGCGCGGCGACGCTGCGGACCGTTTCGCCGATGTCGGCACCGTCGGACAGCAGCCGGGCGGCGACGGCGGCGCCGTCGACGTGGTGACTGCAGTGACCGGCCTTCATGTGCCACAGCTCGTGCCCGAGGATCACCAACTGGTGGTCGGGTGCGGTGCGTTCCTCGACGACCACGAGATCACGGTCCGCCATGTCGAGCCACAGGCCGCTGGCCGTCCCCGGCGGGAACGCGGCCATCCGGAACTCCACCGGGCGGCCCCGGTGCTTGCTCATGCCCTCGCACAGGGCGGCGTAGAGGTCCACGGGTTCCACGGGAGCGGTCAGCCGGATGCCGGCCACCAGCTCCCCGCACAACCGCCGCTGCTCTCTGCCTATGCTCACCGTTCTCCCCGTCGGAATGGATCCGGATCAGGACTCAAGGATCAGACCCAGACTCTCGACTGGGTCAGGATTCATTCGGTTTGACGCTCTCGAGGAGCATGTCCAGCCATTCGGTGACCTTGTCCCGGTGCTTGTCGCTGGGCAATTGTGCGGCGCGCCAGGCAATGCCCCGTACGCCGTGGTTCTGGAGGAGTCTTGCCAGGGGATCGCCCGTCGATGCGGCCGCGGCAGGTACGGTTTCCCGCGCCCGGCCGGCGAAGTCCTGGAGCAGTTGCTGCTCCGTCCGCTGCAGCGCGTCGGTGAGGGCGTCGGCGTCGTGGGCGGTGAGGAACCCGGCGTGCACGCCGAAGAAGCGCTGGATGGCGTCACAGTGCTCCATGGTGGGCCGCCGGTCGCCGTTGATCAGGGCGCCCGCCTGCTGCCGGGACATGCCGGCGCCGTCGGCGATCTCCTGCTGGGTGTAGCGGCGGCCGTTGGGCTTGACCCGGGTGCGCCGGAGCAGGTCGAGACGCTGGAGGAAGCGGGCCTGCAGATCGGGTTCGCCGGCCGGCCTGCCGTCGAGCAGGGTCCTGACCACGTCCGTGGGCACGCCGGAAGCCTCGGAGAGGCGTCGCAGGTCGAAGACCTGGCTCCGGTCGCGGCCCATCTTGGCTGCGAGTTCGGCAACGCGCGCGACGGTGGCTGCCAGGGGTGCGTGGGCCACCGCGACGGGAGCCGGGAAGCCGTCTGTCACCAGTGGTTCTCCTAGATCGCGCGAAGTCGGTTCGGACACGTGGTCGGCTTCTGGAATCTAGCCGTTCCGGCCTCGAAGGGCTAGAACGTGCCACAGCTGTGGCGGGAATGAGCTGTCAAGAGGCTGGAATTGCCACAATAGTTGACACTCGAATGAAGTCGGTAGCAGGATCGCCACACGGAAATGAAGATCCAGACCGTGAGGGAGGGGGAGCTCTCGGTGCCACATCTCGCAGCGGTGGGCCCGTCCGATGGCCTCGCCCGAGCCGGTGAAGAGCGCCTGGCGGCCGATGAGTCCGCACGCGGCGCCGTACGGGCGGAGCGACGCAAGGAGATTTTGCGCCAGCGCCGTGAGGAACTGGGCCTGAGCCAGGAGGACCTCGCCGCCCGTCTGCGCATCAGCGTGCGTGCGTACGGGAACTGGGAACGCGGCCTGGTCAAGGAGTGGACGGACCGCAAACTGCTCGCCCTGGCCGAGGCCCTGGAGATGAGCGAGCGGCAGTGCTTCTGGCTGTTCCGCGTCATGGTCGACCGCGATCCGCCGCCCACGTGGCGGGCCGCCGAGGACAACCGCCTGCCCCAGGACCCGGCGCAGCGCGACTACCTGTGCGACTACGCCGCCCTCATGGAGGCCGTGCCCTATCCGAGCTTCCTGGTGGACCACCGCTGGGACGTAGCGCTCACCAATTCGGCCTTCGACCAGCTCTTCCAGTCCGTACGGCCGCATCCGACGGCCCTGCCCGACGACAACTTCCTGCGCTTCGTGCTGTTCCACCCGGACGCGGCGGGCGTACTGGAGGACCACGAGCCGGCCTGGTGCGTACCGCTGCTCGCGCAGCTCGCCACCGCGCTGGCCGAGGCGCCGGAGGACGAGGGGCTGAGCAGCATCCGCCAGGAGGTGGCCCGCGACCCGTTCATGGAGGCGGCCTACCGCTACGGGGTGCCGCACTGGCTGAGCAAGCGCGGGGCCGAGGCCGCCGAGCAGGACGGGGCGGTGCGCACCGTGCGCCACCCCGACCCGAGGTGGGGCCTCGTGCGCTGCCGGATGGTGGCCGAATCCAGCCGGATGCTGGAGGCGATGGGGCTGACCCGGATCACCCTGATCCTCTCGGCGCCGCAGGGAGGCTCCCTCGGTCCCGTCCATGGCGGCGGGCTCGTGCACCAGCAGGGCGCCCGACTGCGCGCCGTGCCGCCGCTGGGGGAGTGACCGGGCGGGGGAGACTGGTGTCCGGAAGGTCGCGTGCCACGGAACCGCTCGCGGGATCCGGTGTCGTGTCACCGACCGTGGCACCGGACCCCGGCTGCGGCCGGGGGCTGCCGGGCCGCGGGTGCGGCCACGGCAAGGACCAGGGCTTCGGCGAAGGGCGGTAAGGGCGTGCGGCTGACGATCCTCGGTGGGGGCGGTTTCCGTGTACCGCTCGTCTACGGGGCCCTGCTCGGCGACCACGCCGAGGGCCGGGTGTCCCATGTGACGCTGTACGACGAGGATCCGGCGCGGCTCGCCGCCATGGCCTGCGTCCTCGCCGACCAGGCCGCGGCCGCCGGGGTGCCCGACGCCCCCGCCGTCACGGCCACGCGCGATCTCGACGAGGCCCTGCGCGGGGCCGACTTCGTCTTCTCCGCCATCCGCGTCGGCGGCCTGGACGGCCGCGCGGCCGACGAGCGGATCGCCCTGGCCGAGGGAGTGCTGGGCCAGGAGACGGTGGGCGCGGGCGGGATCGCGTACGGCCTGCGGACCGTGCCCGTGGCCCGCGAGATCGCCCGCAGGATCGCCCGTACCGCCCCCGAGGCGTGGGTCATCAACTTCACCAATCCGGCCGGGCTGGTCACCGAGGCGATGGCCGAGGAGCTCGGCGCGCGGGTGATCGGCATCTGCGATTCCCCCGTGGGCCTCGGGCGGCGCATCGCCCGGCTGCTCGGCGCCCGGCCGCAGGAGGCCTGGATCGACTACGTCGGCCTCAACCACCTGGGCTGGGTGCGCGGGCTGCGGATCGGCGGCCGCGACGAACTGCCCCGGCTGCTGGCCGACACCGAGGCGCTGGAGTCCTTCGAGGAGGGCCGGCTCTTCGGGGCCGATTGGCTGCGCTCGCTCGGCGCGATCCCGAACGAGTACCTGCACTACTACTACTTCAACCGTGACACGGTACGGACCTACCAGGAGGCCAAGCAGACCCGCGGGGCCTTCCTGCGGGACCAGCAGCGCGGCTTCTACGCCGAGGCCGGCCGGGCCGGGCTGCCCGCCGGGGCCGCCCTCGCCGCCTGGGACCGGACCCGGGCCGAGCGCGAAGCCACGTACATGGCCGAGAACCGCGAGGCGGCCGGTGTCGGCGAGCGCGACGAGAGCGACCTGGAGTCGGGCGGCTACGAGAAGGTCGCGCTCGCCCTGATGCGGGCCATCGCACGCGACGAGCGGGCCACCCTGATCCTGAACGTCCCCAACGGCTCCACCCTGCGCGTCCTCGACGCCGAAGCGGTCATCGAGGTGCCCTGCCTGGTCGACGCGAACGGGGCCCATCCGGTGGGCGTCGGGCAACTGCCGCTGCACGCGGTGGGGCTGGTGACGGCGGTCAAGGCGGTCGAGCGGGAGGTCCTGGCGGCCGCGGCGAGCGGCTCGCGGGCCGATGCGGTGAAGGCCTTCGCGCTGCACCCGCTGGTGGACTCGGTGGGGGTGGCCCGACGGCTGCTGGACGGCTACGCGGCGGCCCATCCCGGCCTGGCCCACCTGCGCTGATACCGCACTCCCGCCGCCCGTTCGGCCGTACGCCGCATGCGTGCGGCCGGGTGCGCTGTGAGAGTGCGAGATGTGACCACAGCCCCCGCAGCGACCTCGGCGTCCCCCGCCCTCGACCGGCGGCGGCGCAACGTCATCTTCGGCACGATCATGCTGGGGGTGCTCCTGGCCGCGCTGGACCAGACGATCGTGGGCACCGCCCTGCCCACGATCGTGGCGGATCTCGGCGGCGCGGCCCACATGTCGTGGGTGGTCACCTCCTACCTGCTCGCCGAGACCGTGGCGACGGTGCTGGTCGGCAAGTTCGGCGACCTCTTCGGCCGGAAACTGATCTTCCAGATCTCCGCGATCGTCTTCATCACCGGCTCCTTCCTCTGCGGCCTCGCGAGCAACATGACCCTGCTCATCGTGTGGCGGGGCTTGCAGGGCATCGGAGCGGGCGGCCTCATGGTCACCTCGATGGCACTGATCGCGGACGTGGTCCCGCTGCGCGAAAGAGGCAAGTACCAGGGCGCGATCGGCGCGGTCTTCGGCGTCGCGACCGTGATCGGCCCGTTGCTGGGCGGCTTCTTCACCGACCACCTGAGCTGGCGCTGGTGCTTCTACGTCAACGTTCCGATCGCCATCCTGGTGGTCGTGGCGGCGGCCCGGACGATCCCCACCATGCGGGCGTCGGGCCGGCCGGTGATCGACTACCTGGGTATCGCGCTCGTCACCGCCGGTGCCAGTGCGCTGATCCTGGCCACGAGCCTGGGCGGGAACGAGCTGGCGTGGAGTTCCCCGACGATCATCGGCCTGTTCGCAGGCGGGGTCGTGGCCCTGGTGCTCTTCTGCCTGGTCGAGGCCCGGGCCGCGGAGCCGATGCTGCCGATGCGGCTGTTCCGCAATCCCGTCTTCGCGGTCTGTTCGGTGCTCAGCTTCGTGGTGGGCTTCGCGATGCTGGGCGCGATGACCTTCCTGCCGACCTATCTGCAGTACGTGGACGGGGATTCGGCCACGGTCTCGGGCGTCCGGACGCTGCCGCTGGTCATCGGCCTGCTGATCTGCTCCGTCTTCAGCGGCAACGTGACCAGCAAGACGGGGCGGTACCGGATCTTCCCGATCGTGGGCAGCGCCGTGATGGCTCTCGGCCTCTACCTGCTCTCCCTGATGGGACCGGGCACCAACGCCTGGCTGGAATCGCTGTACATGTTCGTCCTCGGCGCCGGCATCGGCCTGTGCATGCAGGTCCTGACGATCGCCGTGCAGAACACCGTCGACTACGCCGACCTGGGCACGGCCACGTCCGGCGTCACCTTCTTCCGTACGCTCGGCAGCAGCTTCGGGACCGCGGTGTTCGGCACGATCTACGCCAACAGCCTGGAGCCCGCGCTGGTGGCGGGCGTGGCGGAGGCGGCCCGGGCCACCGGCGGCGATCCGGCGCAGCTGGGCAAGGCGGCCATGAGCCCGGAAGGGGTGCACGGGCTCGATCCGGCGGCCGCCGGTCCGATCATCGACGCGTACGCGCACGCCCTGCACACGGTGTTCCTGTGGACGGTGCCGGTGGCGCTGGTCGGCTTCGTGGTGTCCCTCTTCCTCAAGCAGGTCCGGCTGCGCGACACCGCCCGGGCCGCCTCCACGGACATGGGCGACGGCTTCGGCTCGCCGGCCACGGCCTCGGGGGACTCGGCCAAGCTGCTGGAGCTGGCGGTCGGCAAGCTGGTGCGGAACATGGGGCCGGAGGAGGCGCGCGCGATCGTCGACGCCTCCGACACACGGCTGGACATGGCGGGCGCGTGGGCCGTGATGCAGGTGGACCTGATGACCCGGACGGTCGGCCACGCCAGCCTGGGGCTGATCGCGGGGCGGCGCTCCCTGCCTCCGGAGGTGCTGCTGCCGGTCTTCGAGCGGATGGTCGACGAGGGGTACCTGACGCGGCAGAACGGATTCTTCTCGCACACCCCGGCCGGGGAGCGGGAGGCCGGGGTCATCTCGGCGGCGTGGGCGGAGTGGCTGAAGGACCGGCTGGAGCAGGACCGGGGCCGGCCGCGGAGCGCCGAACTGCGGGTGGCGGCGGACGCGATCGCGAAGCGGCTGCTGGCGGAGGACCTGGGTGAGGGGAACTTCGCGCCGAGGGTGGTCATGCGGGGGTAGTCGGCGGGGGCCGGTGGGCGGGGTCTGTCCGGCGGCGGTCGTCGGTCGGCGGTCGTCGGGCGGTGTTCGTCGGGCGGCGGTCGTCGGGCGGCGGTCGGCGGTCGGCGGTCGTCTGGCGGTGTTCGTCGGGCGCGCGTGATCGGGCGCCGGTCGTGGGGCGCCGGCCGTCGGGGGCCGACCATCGCATGCTGGGCATCGGGCGGGGAGCATCGCGCGGGGGAGCTTCGCGTGTGGGCGGTCGGCATCGGAGGTCGTACGGAGGCGGTCGCGCGCGGATCGTGGCCCGGTGGGGCTCAGCCGGCTTCGTCCACCGTGGCGGTCGGATAGTCGTACGAGGGTGCGTGCGGCAGCGCTTCGAGGTCCGGGCGCCAGGTGCGGAGCACGCCCGCCGACGGTGCGTAGAGGGCGGCGGGGATCGACTCCGGGGCGAACCACTCCCACCGGGCGATCTTGTGCGGCTCCGTGACGGCGGGTACGCCCGTCGCCGTGGTGGTGACCGCGGCCGCGGTCAGCCGGGTCACCCCGGACTTCGCGTCGATCCGGACGCCGAGCACCCGGATCCCCTCGGGCTCCACCCGCAGGTCCGTCTCCTCGGCCAACTCCCGGGCGGCCGCCTGCTCGAACCCCTCTCCCGGGTCGACCTTGCCGCCGGGCAGCTCCCAGCGGCCGTCGTGCGCCCGGCCCAGCAGCACCCGGCCGTCCGGGGCCACGACGACGAGCCCGACGCCGACGACGCCGTTGGGCCGGGGCGCGGCGCGCTCGGGGCGCTCGGGCTGCTCGGGCTGCTCGGGGTGCCGGTCGGTGGCGGTGGTGTTCATCGGCGTCCTTCCGGTGGTGTGGTGGGCCGGGCCCGCACGTGCATCCTCTCGCCCTGCGGGCCGAAGAGGCTCAGGAACTCGGCGGGGCGCGGCCCCGCGTTGAAGAAGGCATGGGGCGTGCGCGTGTCGAACTCGGCGGCCTCTCCGGCGCCGAGCACCAGATCGTGCTCGCCGAGGAGCAGCCGTACCTGCCCGGACAGCACGTACAGCCACTCGTAGCCCTCGTGGACCTTCAGCTCGGGCTCGGGGTCGACCGTCGGGCTCCCGGCGGGCGGCAGGATCGTCTTGTAGGCGTGCAGACCGCCGAAATCGCGGGTCAGCGGCACATAGGTCCGGCCGTGGCGGACGAAGGGCCGCGGCCGGATCCGGGGGTCCCCGGTCTCCGGGGCGCCCACCAGCTCGTCGAGTGCCACCCGGTGCGCCCGGGCGAGCGGGAGCAGTAGCTCCAGCGTCGGCCGGCGCTGCCCCGACTCCAGCCGGGAGAGGGTGGAAAGCGAGATTCCGGTGGCCTCGCTGAGCTGCGCCAGCGTGGTGCCGCGCTGCCGGCGCAGGGCGCGCAGCCGCGGGCCGACGGCGGTCAGCACGCCTGCGATTTCCTTGTCCTGCTCCTCGCCGTGCTCCTCGGTGGCCATGGATCCATTTGCCACTTCGGCAAGTACGTTTGTCAAATGTGCATGGCCGGGCGGACGCTCACCGGCATGGACGACGCAGAGGAAACGATGGACACCTTGTTCGACGTGGTGGTCGTGGGCGGCGGGGCCGCCGGGCTCGCCGGAGCCCTGACCCTGGTCCGGGCCCGCCGCTCGGTCCTGGTCGTCGACTCCGGCAGCCCGCGCAATTCCCCCGCCGCGCACATGCACGGATACCTCGGCCACGACGGTCGCGGCCCGGCGGAGCTGCTGGAACGGGGCCGGGCGGAGGTGGCCGGCTACGGCGGGCTGATCCGGCGGGGTACGGCCATCGCCGCGGACCGGCTGCCGGGCGGGGGATTCCTGGTGCGCTGCGGTGACGGTTCCTCGGTCCGGGCGCGGCGGCTGCTGGTCACCACCGGGCTGGTGGACGAGCTGCCCGAGGTGCCGGGTCTCGCGGAGCGCTGGGGGCGGGACGTGCTGCACTGCCCGTACTGCCACGGCTGGGAGGTCCGGGACGCACCGGTCGCGGTACTGGCCGGGGGCCCCGTCTCCGTGCACCAGGCGCAGTTGTGGCGGCAGTGGAGCGACCGTACGACGCTGCTGGCGCACACCTGGGAGCCCGCCGAGGAGGACCGGGAGCTGCTGGCCGCCCTCGGGGTCGCGGTGGTCGAGGGGGAGGTGACCGGACTCGCGGTCGACGCGGACGACCGGCTCGCCGGGGTGACCCTGGCGGGCGGGGGAACGGTCGAGTGCCGGGCACTGGTGGTGGCCCCGCGGTTCACCGCCCGCTCCGGGGTGCTGACCGGACTGGGACTGCCGCTGACCTCCCTGGAGCGGGACGGCCAGGTGATCGGCACCTGCGTGGAGTCGGCCGCGGCGACCGGGGCCACCGCACTTCCCGGGGTCTGGGTGGCGGGGAACGTGACGGCCCCGATGGCACAGGTCGCGGGCGCCGCCGCGCAGGGCGTGCAGGCGGCCGTCGCCATCAACGCGGACCTGATCGAGGAGGAGGGGCGCCGGGCCGTGGAGGCGTACCGGGCGGGCGGCTGATCCCGCGGACATCCGACCCTCGGACGACTGTGCGAGTTTCGGCCAGGTTCCGTTCGCGCAGGCTCTGGGCGGTCTGATCGTCGTACGTTCTTCGGCTCAGGGGGCGCAATGGCACATGTGCTGGTCATCGGCGGAGGAGTCGGAGGCCTGGCCGCCGCCCTGCTCACGGCACGGCACGGACACACCGTGGAACTGTTCGAGCGCGACACCAGGGCCCCGGGCACCGCGCTCGACCGCGACTTCTTCGGCTGGCACCGCCCGTCCGTACCACAGGCGAACCAGCCGCACGCCCTCCTCGGCGCCGCGCGCGGAGTCCTGCGCGAGGAACTGCCCGATGTCCACGAGGAGCTGCTCCGGCTCGGCGCGCGCGAGCGGCACGAGCTGGACTGGTTCGACGTACGTCCCCCCGCGCGCCCCGGCGACGAGGACCTCGTCATGATCCAGGCCCGGCGGATCCTGCTGGAGAGCGCGCTGGCCACGGCCCTGCGGGGGGGAAGCGGGCGCCGTCTCGCGGTACGGGGAGCCGGTCACCGGGCTGATCACGGCCCCGGGGATCAGGGTGACGGGGGTGACGACCGGCGAAGGGAGCCACGAGGGGGACCTCGTGGTGGACGCGGGAGGCCGCCGGGGCGGCACCGAGCGGTGGCTCGCCGCGGCCGGCTGCCGCCCGGCCGCCGTGGAACGGCACCGCACCGGACTGGCGTACTTCTGCCGCTGGTACCGGCTGCCCGAGGGCATGGAGGAGGGTCCGCGCCGACCCTGGGCGGTGGCCGGCGGGGCCTTCGCCGGGTGCGCCGTCTTCCCCGCCGACAACCGGGTGTTCGCGGTCACGCTCTTCGTGCACACCACCGACACCACGCGCTCGGCACTGCGCGATCCCGCGATCTTCGAGGGCGCGGCCCGGTCCTTCGCGCCCGGCGAGGCCTGGCTGGCGCTGGGCGCGCAGCCGCTGTCGGAGGTACTGGCGACCGCGAGCCTGGACAACCGGTGGAGCCCGCTCGCCGACGAGCGGGGCCCGGTGGTGAGCGGGCTCGTACCGGTGGGGGACGCCATCACGCACACCAACCCGACCCTCGGGCAGGGCACTTCGCTCGCGCTGTGGGCGGCGCGCCGAGTGGCCCGTACGGCGCACCAGGACCCGGGATCGGAGCGGTACGCCGCAGACCACCACGACTGGGCGGTGCGCACGCTGAAGCCCTGGTTCGACTTCCAGGTGGTCGCGGACTCGGCCATCGGGGAGCGGTTCGCGACCCGGGCCGTGCGATCCGGGACGCCGCGGGAGGTGGCGGCGCTGTTCGAGTGCGCGCTGGAGGACCCGGAGGTGATGCGGGCCCGGGCGAGGGTGCGGCACCTGGCCGAGCCGCCGGCGCGCGCGTACGCGGATCCGGAGATCCGGGCGCGGGTGGCGCGCTGGCTGGAGGCACGCCCGGACTACGGGCCGAAGCCGGCGGGGCCGGACCGGGAGGAGTGGGAGAAGCTGACGAGGGGCTGAGCGCGGTCCGGTCCGGACCGGACCGGGTCCAGACGGGCCGGACCGCGGCTTTCGGATCAGACCGGATCGGCGGATCCGGCGGTCCCGCCTGTCCCGATGGTCCCGCCTGTCCTGGTGGTCCCGCCCGTCCCGATGGTTCCGCCCGTTCCGGTGGTTCACGGCCAAGCGGCCTCGCGGCCGGCCTCGATGAGGCCGACCATCCGGAACGCGGCGTCGGTGAGGCCGCCGAAGGTGTGGCGGTGCGGGCCCGCAGGGCCGTGGGCGGGCTGGTATCCCGCGAGGTTCCACGTGTAGACCGGGATGCCGGCCGGGACCGGTTCGGCTGGCCCGCCGCGGCGGCCGGGTACGGCCGCGGCCTGCTCGTCGGTGACGATCAGGACCCGGTCGTGCTCCCGGTAATGCTTCCGCACCGCGGTCGTGGTCTCCGTGCCGCCGAGACTGTGGAACCGTTTCAGCACGTCGAGCACCGGCTCGCCCCGCTCGAACGGCACCGGTCGGCTGCCCCAGCCGAACTCCACCAGATCCGCCTGGTCGGCTCGCATGGCCAGCGCGGTGCCGAACACGGCCGCCGCGTCCGCCCGGGTCAGCTTGGACCGTTCGGAGACGGTGTCCCAGAACATGGAGTCGGACCGGTCCACGAGGATCAGGGTCCGGCCGGGCAGGGAGGGCACGTTGGCCAGGGAGTGGCCCAGCGCCCGTTCCAGCGCCACGGCCCAGCGCTGCGACGGCGCGTGTTGGTGGGCGGCCAGGTAGCGAAAGGGGAACTGCCGGGACCGGGCGACCTCGGAGGCGTCCGAAAGGCGTGCGGCGACGCGAGCGGCGACTTCGTCCGAGACCCCCGCCTCGTCGAAGTGCGCAGGTTCCGCAGGAGCGCCATCGGCCCCATCGTGGGGATCACGGCTTCCCAGACGGCGGCGTCCATCGGTCCGTGGAGCCAGCCCGCCAGGGCCTCCCACGTCATGCCCGCCGCGGCCAGGAGCTCGGAGCCGCCCGGCCCCGTCACCATCGCCCGCCGCTCGTCCGCGGCCGACGCCATCAGAGCCCGGTGGGCGGTCAGCAGGCGGTCCGAGGCGGGTGGAACCGCCGTCTCCGGGTGGTGGCGGCGGTCCAGGGCGTACCGGAAGAGCGCGCCCTGCCAGGGCTTGTCCGGGTCGGGGGAGGCGTGCACCAGGTTGAGCACGTCACCGAAGCGGAAGGCCTTGGACGCCGTGTCGTACTTGAGCAGGGACCGGGACGTGTAGAGCCGGCGCACGGCGTCGGCGACGCCCCGCTTCACGGGCGTCGGCACCTTCCGCCCGTACGCCGAAATCCAGTGGGCGAGCAGCTCGCCGGGTTCGTCGGCGCGCTGGAGCACCGAGTCGATCACGGACCGGTTGGACGGCCCTCCGGACGCTCCGGCGTCGAGCCGGGCCCGTACGTACACGGCGGCGCCCACCAGGGACGCGGTGCGCATGTTGCCCTCGCCGCGAAGCCAGCGGAGCAGGCCGGCCGTCCACACGGGGTCCTGGACGGCGAGTTCGGCGACGAGGCGGGAGTACCGGTCGTCGCGCTCCTGGCCGCTCTCGTAGAAGGTCCGCTGGGAGACGAAGTTGCCGACCGCGAGGAGGAAGAGCTCCTCGCGCGGCTCCCGGACGAAGCCCGGGCCGCCGTGATGGGTGCGGAAGTCCGGCCAGGCCGGCCGGTGGTGGAGCGCTGGAGCGGGCAGGGAGCGTGCGGCCGCCGAGATGTGCGGCGCCACGAGCATCTCGGACCAGACCTTGGAGACGCGCGGGGTGTGACGAGGCAGTGAATCCCCCCGGATTCAAGGGACGGGACGCCCCGGACGAAGCGTCCGACGGGGCGAAGGAGCGCCCGCGCCCACCGAGATCAAAAGGGGCTGCGGCGTCACTTGGTTGTCAGAAGGAAGTAGCCGCAGCCGGGCGCATCGGAGGCGCGGTCGCGCTGAGAACCTACAAGGCCGCCGGACCGCGCACCACCGATTAACCGCGGGCCCGCGGTCCGCCGCTTGCGGCTCGACCGGCTTGCGGCTCGACCGGCTTGCGGCTCGACCCGCCTGCGGCGGGCCGAGCCGTCGGTGCGCCGGCTCAGCGGAACAGCACGGACGCGTCCCCGGCCGGTGTGGTGACCGAGCCCGGGCACAGGAAGCTGCCCGAGGTCTTGGCGGCGGTGAAGGCGCGGTTGACGTACTTTCGGGTCACCCCGTCGCGGTCCCACACGATGTTCGTCGCCTTGTAGCGGCAGGAGATGAAGCTCTGCCGGCCGGTGATGTCGATCAGGTCGGTCCGCGCCGTGCCGGCCGCGTCGTCGAACGTGAAGGCGGGGTTGTTGTTGAGGGTGGCGGCGATGCCGCCGCCACAGGCCAGATTTCCTCCCGGCGCGTTGACGGTGGTGCGGTCGATGGTGAGGGCGGCCGGGGCGGCCGCGCTGGTACTCGCGTTGGTCCAAGTGCAGGTGCTGCCGGCGACCACGATGACGCCGTCGGCCTTCAGATCGGCGGCCGAACCGCGTGCGAGGGCGGTGCCGGTACCGGCCAGGGCCGCCGTGACCGCCAGCGTCGCGATCCCGGCCATTCCGGTGATGCGCGATAAGCGGGTCCTGTGCGTGAAGTGCCTCATGGTTCGCTCCTCCATGCCGTACTGGTGGGGGTGGGCGAGGCGGTGGGCCTCTCAGAGGGTGCGGAGTGCGTGCCGGGAGCGTCCCACAGTGACCATGAACTGTCAGGAGCATGTCAGGCGTCAGAGTGGATTGGCTGGAATTACCACCCGGTACGGAATGGGGGTGGTTCGGACGGTGCGGCCCGGGCGGGATCCGGAGGGGAGGCCTCAGGTGGACGCCGGGTCCGGGCCGAGTCCGAGCACCTCCGCCAGGTCGTAGCCGACGACCTCCTCCAACTGGGCGTACGTACAGCCCTCCGGCACCCGGTCGGGCCGCCACCGGCGGAACTGGGCCGTGTGCCGGAAGCGGTCCCCCTCCATGTGGTCGTAGGCCACCTCGACGACCCGCTCAGGGCGCAGCGGCACCCAGGACAGGTCCTTCTTGCCGGTCCAGCGGCTCGTCGCGCCGGGCAGCCGGGCGCTCTCGTGCGCGGACTCCTCGGCCCAGGCGGCCCAGGGGTGGCCGGTCGGGTCCTCCAGCCGCAGGGGTTCGAGCTCGTCGACCAGTTCGGCGCGGCGCTTCATCGAGAAGGCCGCGCACACGCCCACGTGCTGGAGCGCGCCGTGGCTGTCGTACAACCCCAACAGCAGCGATCCGACAATCGGACCGCTCTTGTGGAAGCGGAAACCCGCGACGACGGCGTCGGCGGTACGTTCGTGCTTGATCTTGAACATGAGGCGGGCATCGGGCCGGTAGGGGAGGTCGAGCGGTTTGGCGATCACTCCGTCGAGCCCGGCGCCTTCGAACCGCTCGAACCATTCCTGCGCGAGCGCGGGGTCGGTGGTCGCGGGCGCGAGATGAACGGGGGGCCTGGCGGTGGAGAGGGAGCGGACGAGGGCGTCACGGCGCTCGGTGAGCGGGGTGTCGAGGAGCGCCTGGTCGTCGAGGGCGAGCAGGTCGAAGGCGACGAAGGCGGCGGGGGTCGTCTCGGCGAGGAGCTTAACGCGGGAGGCGGCGGGATGGATCCGCTCCGTCAGCCGGTCGAAGTCGAGACGTCCGTCGTGGATGATCACGATCTCGCCGTCCATGACGCACCGGTCGGGCAGATTGGCCTTCAGTGCCGCCGCCAGCTCCGGGAAGTACCTGGTCAGGGATTTGCCCGTGCGGCTGCCGATCTCGATCTCATCGCCGTCGCGATGGACGATCGCCCGGAAGCCGTCCCACTTGGCCTCGTACTGCATGCCCGGCGGGATCCTGGCCACGGACTTGGCGAGCATCGGTTTCACGGGGGGCATCACCGGCAGATCCATGTTGTCGATTCTGCGGCGGTACATCCGCATGCGCCCGGTATGCGCGACCGGCCGGGCCCGCCTAACGTGGCCCACATGGGTGCTGCCGGTAACGCGATCGAGCTGGAGGCGGGCGGCCGTACGGTCCGTCTGTCCAACCCGGACAAGGTGTACTTCCCGGAGCGGGGCCTCACCAAGAGGAACGTCGCCGAGTACTACTTGTCGGTCGCGGAGGGCATCACGCGCGCCCTGCGCGACAGGCCCACGACCTTGGAGCGGTACCCGGACGGGGTGGAGGGGGAGTCCTTCTTCCAGAAGCGCGCCCCGAAGAACCTCCCCGACTGGATCCCGACCGCTCACATCGCCTTCCCCAGCGGGCGCACGGCGGACGAGATCTGCCCCACCGAGCCCGCGGCCGTCCTGTGGGCCGCCAATCTGGGCTGTCTCACCTTCCACCCCTGGCCGGTACGGCGCGAGGACACCGACCGCCCCGACGAGCTGCGCATCGACCTGGACCCGCAGCCGGGCACCGACTACCACCACGCGGTGGCGGCCGCCCACGAACTGCGGGCCCTGCTCGAGGAACTGGGCCTGCGCGGCTGGCCCAAGACCTCCGGTGGTCGGGGCCTGCACGTCTTCGTGCCCATCGCCCCGCGCTGGACCTTCACGGAGGTCCGCCGCTGTGCGATCGCCATCGGCCGGGAGCTGGAACGCCGGATGCCGGGCAAGGTCACGACGGCGTGGTGGAAGGAGGAGCGCGGCGAGCGGATCTTCTTCGACTACAACCAGACGGCCCGCGACCGCACGATCGCCTCCGCCTACTCGGTCCGCCCCCGGCCACACGCCCCGGTGTCGGCGCCGCTGCGCTGGGACGAAGTGGACGACGTGGAGCCGCGCGACTTCGACATCGTGACCATGCCGGTCCGCTTCGCCGAAGTGGGCGACCTGCACGCGGACATGGACGACCACGCGTTCACGCTGGACGCCGCGCTGGAACTCGCCTCCCGTGACGAACACGAACACGGCCTGGGCGACATGCCGTACCCGCCGGACTACCCGAAAATGCCGGGCGAACCCAAACGCGTCCAACCGAGCCGCGCCAAACACGAGTCCTGACGGCACCGCAGACACCTCACGAAGCCAGGCGTCAAATCGACGTCGACGTCGACGTCGGCGGTGCACGGTCATCCAAAAACAACACGAACGATCGTGCTAATATCTTCGCATCATCCTGCCACCGCCATCTGGCCGTCCTGCGGAGATCCGGAGACCCGGCATGCATCCCATGGCTTCACTCCTGAGCACCACCCTCGACGTCGGCGCCCGGCTGGCCCCGGGCCTGGCCGGACCCCGCGTCTTCGCGTTGTTCGTCCGCCCGCTCGGCCGCGCACGGCTGAGGCCCGACGAGGAGGAGGTGATGGCACGGGCCGAGACCGGGCGGCTGCTCGTGCGGGGCATACCCGTCACCACCTACCGCTGGGGGGACGGCGAGCGGCCCGTCCTCGTGGTGCACGGCTGGTCCTCGCGCGCCTCGCGGTTCGCCGGATTCATCGAGGCGCTGCGGGCCCAGGGCCACACCGTGATCGCCTTCGACTCGCCGGGGCACGGCGAATCCGGCGGCCGAGCCGCCACGGTCCGTGACCACCGGGAGATCATCCGCCTGCTGCACGCCGAACACGGGGACTTCTCGGCCATCCTCGCCCACTCCATCGGAGTCCTCTCCAGCCTCTTCACCCTGCGGGACACCGTCCGCGCGGACCGTGTGGTCGCCATCGGGGGAATCGCCGATTTCGGCTACCTCCTGGAGCAGTTCCGTGCCCGGCTGGGTGTGGGCGAAGCGGTCGAGCGGGTCCTGCGCCGCCACGTCGAGCAGCGCCTCTTCCCCGGAGAAGCGGACATCTGGCAGCGCCTCGACGCCCGTTGGCGGCCGACGGACGTCCCGGTGCCGATGCTCCTCCTCCACGACACGGACGACGACACCGCGACCCCGGCCCAGTCCCGCGCCATCGCGGCCGCCCACGGCGACCGGGCCCGCCTGATCGAGACCAGCGGCCTGGGCCACCGCCGCATCCTCGCGGACCCCGAGGTCGTCGCGGCCGCGGTCCGGTTCATCACCGCCCCGTACGTGCCCGCGGAAGGCCCCGTCGAGAGCCCGGCGGCCGCCCGATGAGCACCACCACCCGTACCGGGTCCAACCTCACCGGCCCGGCCGGCGGCGCCGCCACCCCCGGCCGGATCCTGCTCCTCGCCTGCGCCGTCACCTTCCTCGCCTTCCTCGACGCCACCGTCGTCAACGTGGCCTTCGCCGATCTGCGGCGGGCCTTCCCCGAGGTGACGCCTGCCCGGCTGACCTGGGTGGTCAGCGGCTACGCCGTGCTCTTCGCCGCACTGTTGGCCGCCGCCGGGCGCCTCGCCGACACCCTGGGGCGCCGCACCCTCTTCCTCGGCTCGGCCCTCGCCTTCACCCTCGCCTCGCTCGCCGCGAGCGCGGCCCCCACCGCCGACCTGCTCATCGTGACCCGTGCCCTCCAGGGGGCGGCGGCCGCCGGAATGATCCCGGCCGCGCTGGGCCTCGTACTGGCCCACACCCCACCCGGACGCCGGGCCGCCGCGCTCGGCGCCTGGGGCGCCGCGGGCGGGCTCGCCGCCGCGGTCGGCCCCAGCCTCGGCGGCCTGCTCGTCGAGGTGTGGGACTGGCGCGCGATCTTCCTGGTCAACGTTCCCCTCGGCCTGGCCGTCTGCTGGGCCGCCGCCCGAGCCGTGCCCCGGGACGTGGGCACGGTGCGCCGGCTCCCGGATCCCGTCGGCACCGTCGCCCTCGCGCTCGGCATCGGGGGTGTGGTGGCGGGCCTTTCCCAGGGCGAGGACTGGGGCTGGACCGACCCCGTGGTGCTCGGACTCGTGGGCGGCGGCGCCCTGTCGACCGCCACCGCGCTGTACCGATCGCGCCGCCATCCCGCACCGGCCATCGACCGGGACCTGTGGCGCGACCGGTTCTTCGCCCGCGCCAACCTGTCGGCCCTGTTCTTCGGGGCGGCCATGTACGCCTGGCTGCTGACCGGGCCCTCGTACCTGATCGCCCGCTGGAACTACTCGGTCCTGGAGGCCGGTTTCGGCGTCACCCCGGGTGCCGTGCTCGCGATGGCCGGCGCGATGGTCGTCGGCCGCCGCGTGCCGGCACGCCTGCAGTGGGCCGCGGTCGTCGCCGGCTCCCTGCTGTTCGCCGCCAACGCCCTGCTGCTGTGGGGCTGGGCCGCCGTCTCGACCTCGTACGCCCAGGTCTTCCTCCCGGCCGGCCTGCTGGGAGGCCTCGGTATCGGGGTGGCCCTGACCGCGCTCTCCACCGCCGCCTCCGCCACCCTCCCGCCGGAGCGGTTCGCGGCGGGCACCGGGCTGCTGATGACGGCCCGCCAACTGGGCGGCGCACTCGGCGTCGCGGCCACCGCGGCCTTGCTGACCGGGGCGGGCGACCGTTGGCGCGGGGTCTTCCTCATGGTGGCGGTCGCGGCGCTGGGCGCGGCGGCCGCGGGCTGGTCGATGCGGGCGGGCGCCCGGGTCAGCCGGTCGGACTGACGGCGGAACCGATGCCCGGGCCGATGCCCGGGCCGGTGGCCGGGGGCCGCTCCGGAAGTTCCTCCGGGGCGGCCGCCGCCGCCCGCAGCCGGCCGAGGATCCCCCGGCCGGCACGTTCGTACGCGAGCGGGTCCTCGTGCAGCACGGAATGCGCGTTGGCCAGCTCCATCATCGCGATCACCTCGAAGGCGAGCTGCGGCACGTCCGCCGGGTCGAACCCGTCCCCGAACCCGCCCGCCTGCCGGGCCTCGTCCAGGAGCCGCTCGATGTAACGCGTCCAGTCGGACCGCGCCTTGGCGATCTCGTCGCGCACGGGGCCCGGGCGCGAGTCGAACTCCGCGGAGACCGAGTAGAAGAAGCACCCGCCGGGGAAGATCCGGCGCCCGGAGTAGTCGAGCCACAGCTCGCACACCCGCCACACCTTGGCGAGACCGGCAGGATCCGTGCGCACGGGGCGGACGACCTGCTCGACGAACACGTCCACGGCGGCGCGGACGGTGGCGAGCTGCAGGTCCTCCTTCGAACCGAAGAGGGCGAAGACGCCACTCTTGCTCAGCCCGAGATCCGCGGCGATCTTCCCCAGGGACAGGCCCTCCAGCCCGTCGACGGAAGCGATGCTCATCGTCCGGTCGAGGACGGTGCGCCGCGTCTGATTGCCTCGTTCCACGCGTCCGTCTGCCATATCACCATCTTACCGAACGCACGGTCGTTCACTCTGTGGGATCGGGCGGGGCCCACTGTCAGTGGGGGATGCCATGCTCGAAGGGAGAGGACGCCGGAATCGGAAGGAGCGCGGACCATGCTCACCACGGACTACAAGGACGGCTCCCCGAACTGGGTGGACCTCGGGACGCCGGACATCGACGCCGCCGCCGGGTTCTACGGGGGACTCCTCGGCTGGGACTTCCAGGCGGGTGGCGAGGAGGTCGGGGGCTACGGCATGTTCCACCTCGGCGGAAAGACGGTCGCGGGCGGCATGACCGTCCCGGCCGACAAGGGCCCGTGCGCCTGGCAGGTGTACTTCCAGACCTCCGACACGGACGCGACGGCGGCGGCCGTGACCAAGGCGGGCGGCACGGTCACCGTCGAGCCGATGGACGTCATGGACTTCGGCCGCATGGCGATCTTCGCCGACCCGGAAGGCGTGGGCTTCGGCGTGTGGCAGCCGAGGGGGCACTCGGGCCTGGGCGCGGTGACGGAGGTGGGCTCCCTGTGCTGGACGGAGCTGTATACGGGAGACGTGGCCGCGGCGGCCGGGTTCTACGGAGCGGTGCTGGGGTGGGAGATCCACGAAATGCCGTACGAGGGCGGCACGTACACGATGGCCAGGCCGGCCGGCGGGACGGACGAGGAGTCCTTCGCGGGGCTCGTCCCGATCTCGGTCGACCCGGTCGAGGACGCCGAACGGCCCTACTGGTCCCTGTACTTCGAGGTAGCCGACTGCGACGCGGCGGCCGCGAAGGCGGAGGAGTCGGGCGGGAAGGTGCGTCTCACGCCGGTGTTCATGGAGGGGGTCGGGCGTTTCGCCAAGCTGGCGGATCCCTTCGGGGCGCGGTTCTCGGTGATAGCGAGTGCGCCGTCGACGGGGGCGTGACGTGTTGTTGATCAGGCGTTGATCGGACGTCCATCGACGCCGGTGAGTATCACCGGCATGTCGATGAACACCACAACCACCGCCGCCGGCACCGCCTGGTACGACCTCGCGCTCTGCGCCCAGACGGGCCCGGGCTTCTTCTTCCCGGAACCCGGCTCGTCACTGCGCGACGCGAAGCGGTTGTGCGGGGCGTGCGAGGGGCGGGTGGCGTGCCTGGAGTACGCCTTGGCGAATGACGAGCGGTTCGGTGTGTGGGGCGGCCTGTCGGAAGCGGAACGCCTGGCCCTTAGGCCGCGCCGCTGATCAGGTACGGGTGCCCTTTCCACTGGGCCGCACCAACCCCACCCGCAACGCGAGCTCGAACCCCTCACCTCCCGGCTCCTCCTTGCGGGGCACGTGGGCGACGACCCGTACGGGGTAGTGGCCGCCGACTGGGGAGACCACTCCGCCGAAGCGGGGGTCCCCGGCGAACCAGATCCGGTCCGGGTGGCCGCTGCCCACCTCGGCGAGCTCGACCGGAAGCGGGATGATCCGGAACACGGCCGTGAAGTCCTCGTGGAAGGGGATGGCGATCGTCGCCGGACTGCCGGGCGGGCGGAACGGGTGATGGCACGGCCACTCTCGCCAGGGGTAAGCCTGGAGTACCGCGGCAACTCGGCGCCGTCGGAAGTAGGCGATCACCAGCCAGGGGAAGAAGGGGGTCACCAGCATGGTGATCAGCCAGAACCCCGTTCGAGCGTGGGGGATGATGTCGAAGCAGGCCAGCGCTACCAGCGGAGGGCCGCCGAGACTGAGGACCCAGCCGAGGCGGCGCTTGGCCAATCGCTTGTAGCCGGCAACTGTCGGAGGGTGGTCCCAGGCGGCCTTGGCGAGCGTGACGCTCATAGGAGCACCTCCAGGATGCGTGAGGTCTCAGCCGTAGTCGGCGGCGTCGGGTCAGGGTCGGAAAAGCAGGTGGTGTGCGCGATCGCTTCGAGGATGTCCGTGTATGCCTCGGCGTGTTGCGTTGAGGCACTGGTCAGGTCCAGGACGAGGAGATGTAGCCCGTCTGGGTGCACGGTTGCGAGCCTGGCCTGAAATAGCTCTTGTTCCACATCTGGCACGGAAATGATTCCGGAGACCAGGCAACAGGGGAGCGCTGAGGGCAGATCTACGAACCTGCGAATCGAGCTGCTCCACAGCGGGGAACGGGCCAGGGCCAGGGCCGTGCGTGCCACGGTGAGCCGTGGGTTTGGCTGCTCGACACGCCGGATGGTCAGGGAGAACAACGAGGTTGCGACACCCACGGGCTCCTCGGGGTGAAAGCCGAATGCCGTGGCCACGACCTCGTGTCCTGACAGTTGCTCAAGCTGGTCCATGAGCTGTGCCAATTCCTGTTGCGCAGGCGGGCTGCCCAGCGCATCAGCGAACATGTCCAACGACGCCCTGTCGTCGGGGCTGATCTTGTGGAAGCCCGGAGGTAGGCGGAACCAGACTGTGGGGAGGGCGTTTTGCTGCGTCACGGGCGCAGCACCGACCAGACGCGGCTTGACTTCTTGACGGCTGCTGGGGCATCGTCCAGCACCCCTCGAGCGCCGTCCACCGCTGTTGATCCGTTTTTGACCGTCTCGTTCTCGGGGGCGTAGTCGAGTCCGGCGGTTAGAGCACCTGTGCCTGCCACGGCCACACCCACCCTGTCCCTGGCCGTTTGTGTAGATGACTGCATGGCCCATGCGGTCAGGGGGCTGTCGACCTGTTGCAGTGTTTCACCGGTCGTCCATGCCGCTTGCCTGAATGCGGTGGCCCCCGGGGCGAGCCCTACCAGCGCGCTGCTCTCCGGTGCGGCGGCCATCGCCGCACGGGCTGCTGCCGTACCTGCCTTGGCTCCGGAAGCGACCGATGCCAGTCCCGGCACCATGCCAGCGGTGTCGCCCAGCAGGGTCACGCTGCTCTTCCAGAAGTCGGCGTCGAACTGGCCCTTTGTGAAGCCGTCTGCCAGTGACTTTCGGAACTTCGGATCGGAGGTGTGCGTCGCCAGTGCCGCAAGGGACAAACCGCTGCCAACGAGCATGATTGCGAGCCCGACCGGCGGGCAGGCAAGAGCAACCCCAGCACCAAGGAATCCCAGGATCGCCGACGCGTTCGACAGGGCGTCGCCCGGGTCGTCCACGATCTTGTGCCAGGTCGACGCCAGCCAGCCCGGCTCCTTCGGGGCCAGGCGGTCCACCGCCGCGTTCAGGGTCTGGGCCACCCCACGCGCCGCCGCGTTGTGTTCCGAGGCCAGTTCACGGGCCAGCCGGCGGGCGTCGGACAGGGCCTCGGGGGTCTTCGCCGCGGCCGCCTGGGACTCGTAGCGGGCCGCCAGTGCGCGGTGGGCGACCAGGGTGTCGTGCCAGCCCGTGAGCCGGCGGGCGGCCTCCACCAGGGAGGTGTGCGCCGAGCCGAGGTAGCGGGGGAGGTCCTGGGACAGGGACGCGCGGAAGGCGGTGGCGGCCTCGCCCTCCCAGGACGAGCTGTGGGACACCAGGGCCTTCATCACCCGGGAGGCCTCCCCGAGGGAGTCCGCCGAGGCGGAGAGCTTCTTCGTCAGGGCGAGGACCGCCGCCGGATTCCCCGGGGCGGGGTCGAAGCCCAGCGCGGCGTGGTCAGCCATGCGAGGCCGCCGCCCGGCGGAAGGCCTCGCGGATGGCCTCCTCCAGCTCCGCGTACTCGGCCGCGCTGCGGTCCACGCCCTCCCGTACGGCCTTGACGCGTTTGGTCAGCTCCCGGGTGCCGAAGGCCCAGCGTTCCTGGAAGTCGTCGCACGCCCGGTCGAGGTCCGCCGTGCCCAGCTGGTCCGCCCGTACGTGGTCGAGCGCCTGCCGGGCATCCCGTAAGGAGACCAGGGAGGAGTCCAGGGCGTGGGTCAGACGGGTCAGCTGGTCGATGTCCACCTGGAGCGAGGTGTGCGGGGTCATGACGCGAAACCCTGGCAGAGCGGTGCTCTGCCAGGGGAATCCGCGTCACTCCCCGGAGGGAGCCGAAACCGGTCAGCCCTTGCGGGCGGCGATGCGCGCCGCGCGGGCGGCCAGGCGCTCGTCCAGCTTGCGGGCCTCGGCGTCCAGGCCGTTCATGAAGAGGCCGAGCTCCTCCTGGGCCTTCTGGCCCTCGGGGCCGAGGTCGTCGATGTCCATGACCTTCAGGAAGCGGATCACGGGGGCCAGCACGTCGTCGTGGTGGATCCGCAGGTTGTAGACCCCGCCGATCGCCATCTGCGCGGCCATCCGCTCGAAGCCGGGCATGCCGTGTCCGGGCATCCGGAAGTTGACCACGACGTCCCGCACGGCCTGCATCGTCAGGTCCGGGGCGATCTCGAAGGCCGCGGCCAGCAGGTTGCGGTAGAAGATCATGTGCAGGTTCTCGTCCGCCGCGATGCGCGCCAGCATCCGGTCGCAGACCGGGTCACCGGACTGGTGGCCGGTGTTGCGGTGCGAGATGCGGGTCGCGAGCTCCTGGAAGGCCACGTACGCCACCGAGTGCAGCATCGAGTGGCTGTTGTCGGACTCGAAACCCTCCGACATGTGCTGCATCCGGAACGCTTCCAGCTTGTCCGGGTCCACGGCGCGCGAGGCCAGCAGGTAGTCGCGCATCACGATGCCGTGGCGGCCCTCCTCGGCCGTCCAGCGGTGCACCCAGGTGCCCCAGGCGCCGTTGCGGCCGAAGAGCGTCGCGATCTCGTGGTGGTAGCTGGGGAGGTTGTCCTCGGTCAGCAGGTTCACGACCAGCGCGATCTTGCCGATCTCGGTGACCTTGGACTGGTCCGGGTGCCACTCCTCGCCGTCCTCGAAGAAGGTGGGGAAGTTGCGGCCGTCGCTCCACGGGACGTAGTCGTGGGGCATCCAGTCCTTCTGGACCTTCAGGTGGCGGTTGAGCTCCTTCTCGACCACCTCTTCCAGCGCGAACAGCAGCTTGGCGTCGGTCCACGCCTCCGAGCTGCCGAGGTGGGGAGAGGTGATCGTCACGGGTACTCCTGGATGTAAAGCGAACTACCTACGGTTCCGTAGCCTACGGAGTCGTAGGTTAAGCGCGACGTGAAGACCAGCCAAGTCCCCGGCAGGTGTATGTCTGGTTACATCCGGTTATCTATACAGTTTGGGGGTGGGTTGAAGGGGCTGTGAAGGGGCAAAGTCAGGCCAAGAGGTGGTCCGCCGCCCCCGCTTTGACCGCGGAGATCAGTGCCCGGAGGGCGTCGATCGAGTCGGTGACGTACGTGGCGGACTCGGTCGTTCCGATGTACGCCTTCCCCTCGGTGTCGCGCCCGAAGCGGAAACAGTTGGCTCCCTCGCTGCAGAAGGCCTCGTCCCAGGTGATCTCGGTTCCGGGGGGCGCGGCGGTCGTGGTGGTCGTGTTCATGGCGTCTCTCCTCGTCGGCCCGGTCAGAGGCTCTGTGCGACGGCGTGGATGAAATCGCGGGAAGCGGCGGCGGGCAGCGCCAGTGAGCGCAGCCGCTCCAGCAGCCCCCGGTAGCGGAGCAGCTTCATGTGGGAGTCCAGCAGCATCGAGCCGTGCGAGCTGTCCAGCTGCACGGTGTCGAGCCGGCGCATCTCGGCCGCGGCGTACGTGAAGGACTGCCCGGCACCCGGGAAGCCGCCGGCGGTGAAGGGGATGACCAGCACCGTCGTACGCGCCCGCTCCGACTGCTCCAGGATGTGGTCCAGCTGCGCCCGGGCGACCTTCGGCCCGCCGAACTGCATCCGCAGGGCGGCCTCGTGCACCACCGCCTCGTACAGCGGGGGCCGCTCCCGCGCGAACACCTGCTGACGGCTCATGCGCAGGGCGAGCCGCGCCTGCAGGTCCGGTTCCGGCAGCGGCGGGTCGGCGGTGTCGAAGACCGCCCGCGCGTGCGCCTCGGTCTGCAGCAGTCCCGGTATGTGCGTGGTGACCGCGGTGTGCAACTCGACCGAGTGGTGCTCCAGTTCGCAGATGTCGAGCAGTCCCGGCGGCAGCATCCCCCGGTGCTGCTCCCACCACCCCTTGTCCCGTTCCTGCGCCATCGTCGCGAGCAGGTCGACGAGGCCGGTGTCGGGACAGTCGTAGTTGAAGGCGAGGGTGCGGACACGCTCGGCGCTGATGCCGATCCGGCCGGATTCGATGTTGGGGATCCGCGTGCGGTCCACCCCCAGCAGGGCCGCGGCCTGCTGCACCGTCATGCCCGACTCCTCGCGGAGTTTGCGCAGCTCGGAGCCTAGGCGCTGCTGCCTCGCGGTGGGCGTGCTCCTGGGTGGCACGGGGCCTCTCCTTCGCTGCGGGGCACGCGTGAGATTCCGTACCCGTCCGGAAATGCCCTGAGAAATGGGCAAGTGATGAGACAAGTAGTAGCACTGTGCACCGGGTTACGCTACGGTCGGTAGTGCAAGTCTCACACGGGGCGACCCCGTGACCTCGTACGACCCTCCATGACCAACCGGTCTTTGATCACACTGCTGTCGATCACACCCATATTTGGAGCAGCACGATGACGGGCACTCTCGGTGGCCTGCGGCCGGTCCATACGCCCCGGCGGATACCGCCCGAAGAGGCGAAGCTGAACTACTCGATACGCCTGCCGGGCGGCGCCTACTGCGCGGGCACCGCCCGTTCCGTCGTCCGGACCCTGCTCGACCGGCACGGCCTGCCCGACCTGCGGGAAACCGCGGCCCTCGCCGCCTCCGAACTCGTGGCGTACGGACACCGCTTCACGCCCGACAAAGAGATGATGCTGAAGATCCGCTGGCAGTACGACGCGCTGCGGATCGTCGTGTACGACCAGCACCCCGCGCACTCCTCGCCCGAGGAGAGCGAGGAGTGCAGGCGCCGGCGCAGCCGCGGGATGTGGCTGCTCGCCGCAGCTGTCGACGCCTGCGGCGGGGACTGGGGGCTCACCCCCGTCCTGACCTCGATGGGGGGCACCAAATCGTGGGCCTTATTGCCGCGTTAGCGGCCGGTGGTCATTCCTGCCACAACGTCTCCCGAACCTCCTCGGCCGTCGTCGGCCGCAGTTCGCCGTCCAGCAGCAGCCAGCGCGTGATGCCGATCGACTCCAGGAACGGCACGTCATGGCTGGCCACCAGGAGCGCGCCCTCGTAGGACTCCAGGGCGTCGGTCAGCTGCCGCACGCTCGACAGGTCCAGATTGTTCGTCGGCTCGTCGAGCATCAGCAGTTGCGGAGCGGGCTCCGCGAGCAGCAGCGCCGCCAGCGCCGCCCGGAACCGCTCGCCGCCCGACAAGGTGCCGGCCGGCCGGTCCGCCCGGGCTCCCCGGAACAGGAAGTGCGCGAGCCGCGCCCGGATCACGTTGTTCGTGGCCTGCGGGGCGAACCGCGCCACGTTCTCCACCACCGAACGGCTCTCGTCCAGTACGTCCAGGCGCTGCGGCAGGAACCGGGTGGTCACGTGCCTCAACGCCTCCCCGGACACCGGTTCGAGCTGCCCGGCGACCGTGCGCAGCAACGTGGTCTTGCCCGAGCCGTTGCGTCCCACCAGCGCGATCCGCTCCGGCCCGCGCAGTTCCCACTCGCCCCGCACGGCCGCCCCGTGGGCCAGCCGTACATCGCTGAGGGTCAGGACGCGCCGCCCGGGCGGGACCTGGGTGGCGGGGAGCTTGATGCGGATCTCGTCGTCGTCGCGCACCGCCTCCACCGCCTGGTCGAGCCGTTCCTTCGCCTGCGCGAGCTTCTCGCTGTGCATGATCCGGTGCTTGCCGGCCGATTCCTGCGCCGCGCGCTTGCGGGCGCCCATCACGATCTTCGGCTCGCGCTTGTTCTCGTACATCTTCTGGCCGTACCGCTTGCGCCGCGCCAATTTGACCTGAGCATCGGCCAGTTCGCGCTTCTGGCGCTGTACGTCGGCCTCCGCCACCCGGACCATCCGTTCGGCCGACTCCTGCTCGGCGGCGAGCATCTCCTCGTAGTCCGTGAAGTTCCCTCCGTACCAGCGGACTTCGCCGTCGCGCAGATCCGCGATCTGGTCGACCCGTTCCAGCAGCTCCCGGTCGTGGCTCACGAGGACCATCACCCCGGTCCAGGACTCGACGGCCGCGTACAGGCGGCGCCGGGCCCGCAGGTCCAGGTTGTTGGTCGGCTCGTCCAGCAGCAGGACGTCCGGGCGGGCGAGGAGCAGCGCGGCCAGCCTGAGCAGCACGCACTCGCCGCCCGACAGTTCACCGACGGTGCGGTCCAGGCCGATGCCGGCGAGACCGAGCTGGTCGAGCATGGCGATCGCCCGCTCCTCCACGTCCCAGTCGTCGCCGACGGCCGTGAAGTTGGCCTCGGTGGCCTCGCCCGCCTCGATGGCGTGCAGGGCCGCGCGGGCCGTGTGGATGCCGAGGGCCTCGTCGACCCGCAGCGCGGTGTCGAGGGTGAGGTTCTGCGGCAGGTAGCCGACGGTGCCGGCGATCGTCAAGTCTCCTTCTCCGGGGGAGAGTTCACCGGCGATCAGCTTCAGCAGCGTGGACTTGCCACAGCCGTTGAGGCCGATCAGACCGGTGCGGCCCGGGCCGATGATCAGGGAGAGGTCCTCGAAGGCGGGGGAGCCGTCGGGCCAGTCGAAGGACAGGGCGGAGCAGATGATGAAAGCAGGGGCGTGACTCATAGAGGCCTCCAGGTTGCGTGAATGGAGCGTGCAACGCGGGGAGACAGCCGACGGTCAGCGGTTGGCGGTGACGATGGTCGGTGTCTCGGACCTCAGAAGTCCAATGTCCTGCTCCGTTTCGACGGCGATGGGGCGTCTACGAAGCTACGGGCGACCGGAGCCGCCCGCAAACGATTAACGGGCGTCAGCAGCCGTCGCGCATCAGCTCGGCCAGGCTGTGGTCCATGTCCAGGTAGAGGTGCTCGAGGCCGGGCGGGACCACGGCGGAGGCCCGCTCCAGGAACCGGTGCAGCTCGGCCGTGAGCATCAGCACGATCGCGACGCCCTCGGGAGCGTGGAACTCGACCGTGGTCCGGTCACCGTCGTACGGGCGCACGCGTACGTCGCCGTGCCCGGTCGGGCGGTCCAGCCCGGACTCCAGCAGCTCCCGCGCGAAGGTCCACGAGACCTCGACACCCTCCAGCGTGGCCGGAGCGGGGAAGGCCATGCGGACGGCGAACGGATCCGCACGGTCGTAGCAGAGGGTGACGGGCACGGTCTCGACCTTCGGCGCGGTGGCGACCAGACGGGCCTGAACGGCCTGCTCGATGACAGTGATCAAGGCTCACTCCCTTGCGGCGGATCTGCTGCCGGGCCGTGGGGTGGAGCCTGGCAACTCGATAGACGCCGGAATCGGCAAATCCGTGCATGGAAGGTGACGTGAGCTGTGTCACCGATTGGCCGGAACCCGCCCGTGTGATCGCACAGAGTCACCATCGGCGACGCGTGGTGGCGGGGCGATCACTCGGAGTGGCAACTGCCGGAGAGGTCGCAGAAGGGCTGATTAGCGCTCACTCCACAGGCGCAAAGCATGGCCCTGGTTTCCCTGCGGACCTCCCCGTCGGCGGTCGTCACGCTCAGGTCGCCGCGCACCACGAGCCGGCCGGCCGGATCCCGTACGACGGTGGTCGGCCGGTCCGGCTCCTCCTCGGGGCCCTCGGCCAGGCGGTACTGGAGCGCCCCCGACGGGCAGCGGCGGATCACCTCGGCGGCCAGTTCCGCCGCGGCGCCGTCCGGCTGGATCCAGGGGCGTCGTCCCGAGTCGAAGACCCCGGGCAGGCCCCGCACGCACTCGGCGGCGTGCAGGCACCGCCCGACCTCGTAGGTGATGCTGATCTGCTTGCCCTTGTAGGCCTTGGGTTCCTTGGGCGTCATGGGACCACCGTAGGAAGGCGGGGGCGGGGACGCACCCTGGACGGAAAAACGGGCGTGCGTTAGCTTCCGGCGCCATGAGACTTCTGGGAGTTGGCATGTGCGCGGCAGTTTTGGCGGTGGGCTTACTGGCGGTGCCCGCCCAGGCGGACGCGACGGGCGGAGCCGAAGCGGCGAGCGGAGCGGCACAGCTGCACGGCGCGGGCTGGGCGCTGAAGAGCACCGGCAAGGAGGTCCGCTTCCGCGGCCTGTCCGCGGTCAGCCGGTCCACGGCCTGGGTGGCCGGCTCCAAGGGGACGGTCCTGCGCACCGTGGACGGTGGCCGCAACTGGAGTGACGTCTCCCCGCCGACGGCCGTGGCCGAAGGCCTGGAACTGCGCGACATCGAGGCCTTCGACGCCCGCCGCGCCGTGGCCCTGTCCATCGGGGAGGGCGAGGCCTCCCGGGTGCTGCGCACCGAGGACGGCGGCGCCACCTGGACGGAGACCTTCCGCAACCCCGACCCGCGAGCCTTCTACGACTGCCTCACCTTCTTCGACAACCGCCACGGACTGGCCGTGAGCGACCCGGTGGACGGCAAGTTCCGCATCCTGTCGACGGACGACGGCGGCCGAACCTGGCGGCCCCTCCCGACCGACGGCATGCCGGAGGCGCTGCCCGGCGAAGCCGGCTTCGCGGCGAGCGGCCAGTGCCTGGTCAGCGCGGGCCCGAAGGGCGTATGGCTCGCCACGGGCGGTGGCGCGACCGCACGCGTCCTGCACTCCGCCGACCGCGGCCTGCACTGGACGGCCACGCAATCCACCGTCCCCGCCGGCGACCCGGCACGCGGGGTCTTCGCCCTGGCCTTCCGCGACCGTACGAGGGGCCTCGCGGTCGGCGGCGACTACCGCGCGGGCCTGCCCTCCCCGCAGGCGGGGGCCCGCTCCTCCGACGGCGGCCGCACCTGGACCCCGTCGACCACCCCGCCCCCGGCCTACCGCTCGGGCGCGGCCTGGTACCCGTACGGAGCGAACACCGCCCTGGCGGTGGGCCCGACGGGCACGGACGTCACCACCGACGGGGGCCGCAACTGGCGACCGCTGGACCCCGGTTCCTTCGACACGGTCGACTGCGCCCCGGACGCGGGGTGCTGGGCGTCGGGGGAGAAGGGCCGCGTGGCCCGACTGGAGGCGCGACGAGAGTAGCGGCGGGGGTGGGGAGGCGGGTTGGCGGTGCCTCGGCCGGTCGGCCGCGAGAAGGGTTGGGGGTTTCCCGTCAGTCCCATCGTCCTTCCGCGTCGGGCCGGCCTGTCAAGGGCGCTCCTCCTTCGTCGTCGCGTCGCTGCGCGATCGCCTTCGGCGACCCTTGACAGACCGTCCCGCCACGGAAAAACGAAGACTGCCGGGAACCCCCCAAAGGAACGGGCCGGGCCAGAGATTCCAACACGGGCCCACCGGAATGCCCGACCAGGCGACCACCCTCCCCAAAACCCCCACCACAAGAGCCTGAGCGGGAGGAAGGGCGCCTCAAATCGCTACGCGCTCCTCTTTGACGGCGTCCACGGTCGATTGGGGCTGGTCATAAGCCGCCCACGATCGCTACGCGCTTCTCGACGACCGCGACTGACCCCCGTCCGGGGCTGATACTCGCTGTGACCCGAAGGCAGCCCGAAATGGCCGCCGTCCGGCTCCTTCTCTCCTCTCGACAGCCGTCGGACGCCGTCATGGAGGACGATTCAAGGGTGTAGGCGGCTTATGTCCAGCCCACGGCAGCTGTCGGACGCCGTCGAAGAGGAGCGCGTAGCGATCTGGGGCGTGACCAGCCCCAGACGGTCGTCAGACGCCGTTGTCGAGGAGCGCGTAGCGATTTGGGGCGCCCTTCCTCCCGCCGAGGGGCTTGTGGTGGGGGTTTCGGGGAGGGTGGCCGCCTGCCCGGTCTGGCCGGTGGACTTGGTGGGCCGAGGAGGGGTGTGCCTCACCTCGACCGGGTCAGGCATTGCTGTCGGCCCGTGTTGGGATCTCTGGCCCGGCCCGTTCCTTTGGGGGGTTCCCGGCAGTCCTTGTCTTTCCGTGGCGGGACGGTCTGTCAAGGGCGGCCGAAGGCCGTCGCGCAGCGACGCGACGACGAAGGAGGAGCGCCCTTGACAGGCCGGCCCGACGCGGAAGGACTATGGGACTGACGGGAAACCCCCAACCCTTCTCGCGGCCGACCGGCCGAGGCTCCGCCAACACACGTCCCGACCAGCCGATCCCCTCCGCCCCGCCGGGGCTACCCGCCCCGTACCCCGAACGGGTCCGGGCCCCGGTCCGCTGAGATGACGTACCGCCCACCCCCCCGCACCCAACCGGGCGGGTGGGCAGCCCACCTGTCGGGCGCGTGGGCCTCACGACACCGGGTTCTCCCGCACCGTCGACAGGTCCGCCGAGGTCTTCGTCGCGATGAACTCCGTGATGTGGTACTCGCAGACGCCCGTCACCGTGAAGGGGTCCTCGGACGCGATCTTCTCGATCTCCGCCCGGGAGACCCCGCCGGCCAGGATCACGCCCCCGTCGCGCGGGACCTTGCGGCCCGAGGCGAGGAAGACGCCGGCGGCGTAGTAGCCGTCCAGCCAGGCGATGTGAGCGTCCATCTGCTCCTCGACGGCTTCGATGGGTGCGGTGTAGGAGAGCTCCATTACGAACATGATCGCCAGGCTACTCTCGCTCCATCATGACGAGTGTGAAGACCCCCGCCGACGAGGCCGAGGCCCGGGCGATACAGGACGAACTGCGCCACCAGGTCGTACTCGACGAGCTCGGCCCGCCGCCCGGGCGCGGACTGGTCACGGGTGTCGACGTCGCCTACGACGACGAACGCGACCTGGTCGCCGCGGCGGCCGTGGTGCTCGACGCCGCCACCCTGGAAGTCGTCGAGGAGGCCACCGCCGTGGGGCACGTCAGCTTCCCCTACGTGCCCGGGCTGCTCGCCTTCCGCGAGCTGCCGACCGTACTCGCCGCCCTCGACGCCCTGACCGCCGCGCCCGGCCTCGTCGTCTGCGACGGCTACGGGCTCGCCCACCCCCGCGGCTTCGGCCTCGCCTGCCACCTCGGCGTGGTCACCGGACTCCCGGCCATCGGCATCGCGAAGAACCCGTTCACCTTCACGTACGAGGAACCCGGCGCCCGGCGCGGCGACGCCGCCCCGCTGCTCGCGCCCGACGGCACCGTCGTCGGCCGGGCGCTGCGGACGCAGGACGGCGTCAAGCCGGTCTACGTCTCCGTCGGGCACCGGGTCTCGCTGGACAACGCCTGCGCCCACGCGCTCGCCCTCAGTCCCCGCTTCCGGATCCCGGAGACCACCCGCCACGCCGATTCCCTGTGCCGCCGGGCCTTGCGCGAGGCGGCCGGGTGAGTCGGGCGGCGGCGCGGGCTCAGCGTTCGTCCGCGACCCGGAAGACGATCCCCGCCTTCCTGAGCCGGTCGAGCAGCGCGTCGCCCATCGCCACCGCGGTGGTGAGCTGACCCGCGCGGTCGGGCAGGGCGTCGTAGGCCAGGCACAGGGCCGACTCGGCCAGCATCTTCGCCGTCTCCCCGTAGCCCGGGTCGCCGCCCGACACCTCGGTGAGCACGCGCCGGCCGCCGCCCTCGCCCACGAACCGCACGGTGAACCAGCTGCGCGCGCGGCGTTCCGCGTCCGGCCCCTGGCCCGACTCCCAACGGTTCATCAGCCACCGCCGGGCGGGCGGCACCTGGGCGACGGCCACCGTCGCGGCCACGGCCGCCGTACCGCCCACCGCGAAGGGCAGGTGCTTGACGGAGGCGTAGTGCCGGTAGCGGAAGTCCGGGCCGTACCGCTCCAGCGCGGCCGCCGACCGCGCCACGATCGTCGGGTCGAGCGTGGGCAGCGGCAGGGCCCAGGTGCCCGTCTCCCGGCTGAACCGGGGCGCACCGACCGGCCCCCGCGCCCGTCGGCCCAGCAGCCGGGGCTCGTGCAGTCTGCGGGCGTGCGCGGCCGCGAAGGTCTGGGGGCCGCGTCCCATGGCGGTCAGCGCGGAGGCCAGGGTCCCGCCGGAGAAGACGGCGTTGGACCGCATGAACCCGTCGACCCGCAGGGGAACCCCCTCGGGCAGCCGGGACACCGTGAAGTACGCCCCGAGGTCCGCCGGGATCGAGTCGAAGCCGCACGCGTGCACGATGCGGGCGCCGGTCTCCCGGGCCCGGGCGTCGTGTTCGACGTACATCCGGTCCACGAACTCCGGCTCGCCGGTGAGGTCCACGTAGTCCGTGCCCTCCTCGGCGCAGGCGGCGACCAGCTCCGCCCCGTGCCAGACGTACGGTCCGACCGTGGTGGCGAGCACCCGGGTGGACGCGGCCAATCGGCGCATCGCCCCCGCGTCGGCGGCGTCCGCCGGGAGCAGGGGCAGTTCGGCGCAGGCGGGGTCGATGACCGCGAGCCGCTCGCGCAGCCGCTCCAACTTGGCCGGGTTCCGGCCGGCCAGTGCCCAGCGGCAGCCTGCGGGTGCGTGCGCGGCCAGGTACTCGGCGGTCAGTGCCCCCACGAACCCGGTCGCGCCGAAGAGCACGACGTCGTAGGCCCGTTCCGGATGGTCCTGTTGTCCCTGAGGGGTCCGCACCGTTGCGTTCATGACCGCTCCTCCCAGCTGGTGTCGGTGGCTGAGGCTAGCGCGATGCGCACGCGCGACGAACAGCGCCCCGGGAGCGGCCGACAGCCGTTCCCGGGGCCCCTCCTCAAGGGAAAATCCGGCGGCGCGGGCAACCGGCTAAGCGCTTGCTCTTGTGTTGGGTGCAACACGTTCCTAGCATCACTGGTGTTACATCAGTTGTGTCACATGGTGGTCCTACGGATGCTGGGGGCTCGATGGCAGTGACAGGGAACGCGACCGCGGGTGGGCACGGCCCGCTCGCCGGAGTGCGGGTCGTCGAACTGGCGGGCATCGGCCCCGGCCCGTTCGCCGCCATGCTCCTCGCCGACCTGGGGGCGGACGTCGTCCGGGTCGACCGGCCCGGCGGTGGCGGGCTCGCGGTCGATCCGGCCTACGACGTCACCAACCGCAACAAGCGCTCCGTCCTGGTCGACCTCAAGTCGGACGGGGGCCCGGCCCGGGTCCTGGACCTGGTCGAGCGGGCCGACGTCCTCATCGAGGGCTTCCGCCCCGGGGTCGCCGAGCGGCTCGGCGTCGGCCCGGCCGACTGCCACGCCCGCAACCCGAAGCTGGTCTACGGCCGGATGACCGGCTGGGGCCAGGAGGGCCCCCTCGCCCACACCGCCGGGCACGACATCGCGTACATCGCCGTGACCGGAGCCCTGGGCATGATCGGAGACCCGGACGGGCCCCCGGCCGTCCCCGCCAACCTCGTCGGCGACTACGCGGGCGGCTCGCTCTACCTGGTGATCGGCGTCCTCGCCGCCCTCCAGCACGCCCGGACCGCCGGCGTCGGCCAGGTCGTCGACGCCGCCATCGTCGACGGCACCGCCCACCTCACCGCCATGATCCACGGCATGATGGCGGCGGGCGGCTGGCAGGACCGCCGCGGGGCGAACCTGCTCGACGGGGGCTGCCCCTTCTACGGCACCTACGAGACCTCCGACGGCGGGTACATGGCGGTCGGCCCGCTGGAGCAGCAGTTCTACGACACCTTCGTGGATCTGCTCGGCATCGGGGACCAGGCCCCGGCCCGCAAGGACCTCGCCCGCTGGGGCGAGCTGCGTCAGACCGTCGCCGGGCGCTTCAAGACCCGTACGCGCGCGGAGTGGACGGCCGTGTTCGAGGGTACGGACGCGTGCGTGGCGCCCGTACTGTCCCTGCGCGAGGCCCCGGAGCACCCGCACCTCGCCGCCCGCGGCACCTTCACGGACTTCGGCGGGATCGTGCAGCCCGCCCCCGCCCCCAGGTTCTCGGCGACCCCGGCCGCCGTCACCGCCGGCCCGGCGCTGCCGGGCGCGCACACCGAGTCGGTGGCAGCGGACTGGGACGTACCGGCCCTGCTGGGGAACGTACTGGAGAACGCGGAGAAGGACGGCTGATGGAACTGTCCATGATGCTCGACTACGCCGGCGACGCCCGCCGGGCCGCCGACCAGGCGGTGGAGCTGGAGTCGGCGGGGCTGGACGCGGTGTGGGTGGCGGAGGCCTGGGGCTTCGACTCCCCGACGATCATGGGCTACCTCGCCGCCCGCACCGAACGGCTGAAGATCGGCTCGGCGATCCTCAACGTCTACTCCCGCACTCCGGGCCTCATCGCCCAGACGGCCGCCGGGCTCGACGAGGTCTCGGGCGGCCGGGCGCTGCTCGGCCTCGGCGCCTCCGGCCCGCAGGTCGTGGAGGGCTGGCACGGGAAGCCGTACGACAGACCGCTCGGCCGGACGCGCGAGACGGTTGACCTGTGCCGGCGCATCTGGCGACGGGAGACGATCGACCACCACGGCATCACCGACATGCCGCTGCCGCCCGAGAAGGGCGGCCGGCACGGCAAGCCGCTGAAGATCCTCACCCGGCCGGTGCGCAGCTCGATCCCCGTCTACATCGCCTCGCTCGGCCCGGCCAACGTGGCGATGACCGCCGAGATCGCCGACGGCTGGCTGCCGACCCTCTTCATCCCCGAGAAGGCGCGGGAGGTGTGGGGCGAACCGCTCGCCCGGGGCGCCGCCAAGCGGTCCCCGGAGCTCGGACCGTTGCAGACGGTGGCGGGCGGCCTGCTCGCCATCGGCGAGGACGCGGCCGCGGCGCGGGACCTCGCGCGCCCGCAGATCGCCCTGTACGTCGGAGGCATGGGCGCGGTCGGCAAGAACTTCTACAACGACCTCGCCGTGGCCTACGGCTACGAGGAGGAGGCCCGCAGGATCCAGGAGCTCTACCTCTCCGGCCGCAAGCGCGACGCAGCGGCCGCCGTCCCGGACGAGTTCTGCGAGCTGATGACGCTGTGCGGGCCCGAGGGCTACGTACGCGAGCGGGTCGAGGCCTTCCGCGAGGCGGGCGTGACCATGCTCAACGTCACGCCCGTGGGTCCCGAGCCGGCCCGGCTGATCGAAACCGTCAGGAACTGGCTTTAGGGAGCTCCTTGTGACCCACCTTGTCACCCATCTTGTGACCCACCCTGTGACCCACCTTGAGGCGAACTTTGAGGCGAACCTTGTGACGAAGCGAGCCGCACGATGAAGCGCCGGATCTTCGACGCCGAGCACGAGGCGTTCCGCGAGAGCGTCCGCACCTTCCTCGTCAAGGAGGTGCTGCCGCACTACGAGCGGTGGGAGAAGGACGGCATCGTCAGCCGCGACGCCTGGCGGGCCGCCGGGCGGCAGGGGCTGCTGGGCCTCGCCGTCCCGGAGGAGTACGGAGGCGGCGGGAACACCGACTTCCGCTACGCCGCCGTGATCGCGGAGGAGTTCACCCGGGCGGGCGCCCCCGGACTGGCCATCGGCCTGCACAACGACATCATCGGCCCCTACCTGACCTCGCTCGCCACCGAGGAGCAGAAGCGCCGCTGGCTGCCCGGCTTCTGCTCGGGCGAGACCATCACCGCCATCGCGATGACCGAGCCCGGCGCGGGCTCCGATCTCCAGGGGATCCGGACGAGCGCGGAGGACCGCGGCGACCACTGGGTGCTCAACGGCTCCAAGACCTTCATCTCCAACGGCATCCTCGCCGACCTGGTGATCGTGGTCGCGAAGACCACCCCCGAGGGCGGGGCCCACGGCCTGTCGCTGCTGGTCGTCGAGCGCGGCATGGAGGGCTTCGAGCGCGGCCGCAACCTCGACAAGATCGGCCAGAAGTCCCAGGACACCGCGGAGTTGTTCTTCAACGACGTACACGTCCCGAAGGAGAACCTGCTCGGCGAGCTGAACGGCGCCTTCGTCCACCTGATGACCAACCTCTCGCAGGAGCGGCTGGGCATCGCGATGGCCGGCATCGCCGCGGCCGAGCACCTGCTGGAGATCACCACCCGGTACGTCAAGGAGCGGGAGGCCTTCGGGCGGCCGCTCTCCAAGCTCCAGCACATCCGGTTCGAGATGGCGGAGATGGCCACCGAGTGCGCGGTCACCCGCACCTTCCTCGACCGGTGCATCGTCGACCACTCGAACGGCGAACTGGACCACGTCCACGCCTCGATGGCCAAGTGGTGGGCCACCGAACTCCAGAAGCGGGTCGCCGACCGCTGCCTGCAACTGCACGGCGGGTACGGATACATGACCGAATACCCGGTCGCGCGGGCCTTCACCGACGGCCGCATCCAGACCATCTACGGCGGCACGACCGAGATCATGAAAGAGGTCATCGGCCGTGCCCTCCTCCGCTAGGCCGTCCCGGCAGCCCCTTCCCGACCCCTACGCTCAGACCTCCCGAAAGGCTTGACCAGTGAGCACCGAAGCGTACGTGTACGACGCGATCCGCACCCCGCGCGGCCGGGGCAAGGCCAACGGCGCCCTGCACGGCACCAAGCCGATCGACCTCGTCGTCGGCCTCATCGACGCCCTGCGCGAGCGCAACCCCGGCCTCGACCCCGCCGGCATCGACGACATCGTGCTCGGCGTCGTCGGCCCGGTCGGCGACCAGGGCTCCGACATCGCCCGTATCGCGGCCATCGCCGCCGGCCTTCCGGACACGGTGGCGGGCGTGCAGGAGAACCGCTTCTGCGCCTCAGGCCTGGAGGCCGTCAACCTGGCCGCCGCCAAGGTCCGCTCCGGCTGGGAGGACCTCGTCCTGGCCGGCGGCGTGGAGTCGATGTCCCGCGTCCCGATGGCCTCCGACGGCGGTGCCTGGTTCAACGACCCGATGACCAACTGGGACGTCAACTTCGTCCCGCAGGGCATCGGCGCCGACCTGATCGCCACCATCGAGGGCTTCTCCCGGCGCGACGTCGACGAGTACGCCGCCCTCTCCCAGGAGCGGGCCGCCGCGGCCATCAAGGACGGCCGCTTCGCCAAGTCCGTCGTCCCGGTCACCGACCGCAACGGCCTGGTCGTCCTCGACCACGACGAGTTCGTCCGCCCGGGGACAACCGCCGACACCCTCGCCAAGCTGAAGCCCTCCTTCGCCGACATCGGCGAGCTCGGCGGCTTCGACGCGGTGGCCCTGCAGAAGTACCACTGGGTCGAGAAGATCGACCACGTCCACCACGCGGGCAACTCCTCCGGCATCGTCGACGGCGCCTCGCTCGTCGCCATCGGCTCCCGCGAGGCGGGGGAGCGGGGCGGTCTGACGCCCCGAGCGCGGATCGTCTCGGCGGCCGTGTCCGGCTCCGAGCCCACCATCATGCTCACCGGCCCCGCCCCCGCCACCCGCAAGGCGCTCGCCAAGGCCGGGCTGACCATCGACGACATCGACCTGATCGAGATCAACGAGGCCTTCGCCGGTGTCGTCCTGCGCTTCGTCAAGGACATGGGCGTCTCCCTCGACAAGGTCAACGTCAACGGCGGCGCCATCGCGCTCGGCCACCCGCTCGGCGCCACCGGCGCGATGATCCTCGGCACGATCGTCGACGAACTGGAGCGCCAGGACAAGCGCTACGGGCTCGTCACCCTCTGCGTCGGTGGCGGCATGGGCGTCGCCACCGTCGTCGAGCGACTCTGACCGGCGTCCTGTATCCCCCAGACCTCCTCTCTGACACGGAAGTAGCGAACATGAGCGAGTCCACCACGATCCGCTGGGAACAGGACGAGACCGGCGTCGTCACCCTGGTCCTCGACGACCCCGACCAGTCCGCGAACACGATGAACCAGGCCTTCAAGGACTCCATCGCGGCCGTCGCCGACCGCGCCGAGGCCGAGAAGGACTCCATCCGAGGCATCATCTACACCTCCGCCAAGAAGACCTTCTTCGCGGGCGGCGACCTCAAGGACATGATCCAACTGCGCCCCGAGCACGCGCAGCTGGCCTTCGACACCGGCACCGCCATCAAGCACTCGCTGCGCCGCATCGAGACCCTCGGCAAGCCCGTCGTCGCCGCGATCAACGGCACGGCCCTCGGCGGCGGTTACGAGATCTGCCTGGCCTCCCACCACCGCGTGGCCCTCGACGCCCCCGGTTCCAAGATCGGCCTGCCCGAGGTCACCCTCGGCCTGCTCCCGGCCGGCGGCGGCGTCACCCGCACCGTCCGTCTCATGGGCATCGCCGACGCCCTGCTCAAGGTGCTGCTCCAGGGCACCCAGTACAACCCGCAGCGCGCCCTGGACAACGGCCTGGTCCACGAACTGGCCGCCACCCCGGAGGAGATGCTGGCCAAGGCCCGTGCCTTCATCGACGCGAATCCCGAGTCGAAGCAGCCCTGGGACGTCCCCGGTTACAAGATCCCGGGCGGTACGCCGTCCAACCCGCGGTTCGCCGCCAACCTCCCGGCCTTCCCGGCCAACCTGAAGAAGCAGCTCAACGGGGCCCCGTACCCGGCGCCGCGCAACATCCTCGCCTGCGCCGTCGAGGGCGCCCAGGTGGACTTCGAGACCGCGCTGACCATCGAGGCCCGGTACTTCACCGAGCTGGTCACCGGGCAGACCGCCAAGAACATGATCCAGGCGTTCTTCTTCGACCTCCAGGCCGTCAACGCGGGTCGCAGCCGCCCGCAGGGCGTCGCCCCGCGCAAGGTCGCCAAGGTCGCCGTGCTCGGTGCCGGGATGATGGGCGCGGGCATCGCCTACTCCTGTGCCCGCGCGGGCATCGAGGTGGTCCTCAAGGACGTCTCCGCCAAGGCCGCCGCGAAGGGCAAGGCGTACTCCGAGAAGCTGCTCGACAAGGCGGTATCGCGCGGCCGTACCACCGAGGCCCAGCGCGCCGAGCTGCTCGCCCGGATCACGCCGACCGCGGACGCCGCCGACCTCGCGGGCTGCGACGCCGTCATCGAGGCCGTCTTCGAGGACACCGCCCTCAAGCACAAGGTGTTCCAGGAGATCCAGGACGTCGTCGCACCGGACGCGCTGCTGTGCTCCAACACCTCCACGCTGCCCATCACGGGCCTGGCGGAGGGGGTTTCGCGGCCCGTCGACTTCATCGGGCTGCACTTCTTCTCGCCCGTCGACAAGATGCCGCTCGTCGAGATCATCAAGGGGGAGCGGACCGGCGACGAGGCCATCGCCCGTGCCTTCGACCTGGTCCGCCAGATCAACAAGACCCCGATCGTGGTCAACGACTCGCGCGGCTTCTTCACCTCGCGGGTCATCGGCCAGTTCATCAACGAGGGCGTTGCGATGGTCGGCGAGGGCATCGAGCCCGCCTCGATCGAGCAGGCCGCGGCCCAGGCCGGGTACCCGGCCAAGGTCCTCTCGCTGATGGACGAGCTCACCCTCACCCTCCCGCGCAAGATCCGCAACGAGACGCGCAAGGCCTTCGAGGCCGAGGGCCGGGCGTGGTCGGAGCACCCCGCCGACACCGTCATCGACCGCATGGTGGACGACTTCGGCCGCCCCGGGCGCAGCGGTGGCGCCGGCTTCTACGAGTACGACGAGAGCGGCAAGCGCACCCGCATCTGGCCGGGGCTGCGCGAGCACTTCGCCAAGCCGGACGCGGAGATCCCGTTCGAGGCCATGAAGGAGCGGATGCTCTTCTCCGAGGCCCTGGACACCGTCCGCTGCCTCGACGAGGGGGTCCTGACCTCGATCGCCGACGCCAACATCGGTTCGATCATGGGCATCGGCTTCCCGGCCTGGACCGGTGGCGTGATCCAGTACATCAACGGTTACGAGGGCGGCCTGCCGGGCTTCGTGGCCCGCGCCCGTGAGCTCGCCGCGCAGTACGGGGAGCGCTTCACCCCGCCGGCCTCCCTGGTGGAGAAGGCCGGACGGGGCGAGACGTACACCGACTAGCGAGGCGCACGCGGAAGGCGGGCCGGTTCCTTCCCGGCCCGCCTTTCCGTTTCGGGGGTCCGTCCGTTCAGGGCAGCGTCCAGAACTGCCGGGTCACGAGGTAGAAGACGATCGCCCAGAACCCGAGCGCCGCCGCGACGATGCCGAGTCCGACGAGGTTGGTCCGCAGCGGCGGTGCGTCCGGCGCGGGCCACAGCCACCGCCTGAGCAGCCTGTTCACGTAGTACGGCATGGTGAAGAAGCTCATGGCGAGGCTCGACAGCAGGTTGCCGATGAGCAGCCCGATCCAGATCGGCAGCTTCAGCGGGGACAGGGCGAGCGCCAGCAGCACGACGGTCGGGTAGAGGCCCACCCAGACCGCTATGGCGGTCTTCGTCTCCGAGGGCGGCGGTGCTTCCCTGCCGTTCTCCTCGAACGCGAACCAGCTGCCGAACGAGTTCTCGATCGTGTGGAGTTTGAAGTCGAACCTCTCTCCTTCGGCGAGCATCTGCCGCCGCTTCTCCGACGTCAGCCAGGCGTCGAGGTGTTCGGCGTTGTCGTAGCGGTACAGGGTGGTCCACTCGTCCTGGAGGCCTTCGACGGGGCGGAAGATCTCGGTGCCTCGGAAGCCCGGGAACCTGCCCTCCTCCTCGCTCATCCGGCGCTGCCACTGGAGGAAGTCGTCGACCTGGTCCGGGTGGACCCGGTGGGTCACCACCACGGTCACCAGTGGGTCCTCGGGCAGGCTGCCTCCGCTGATGACCTGCTGGGTGCCGGGGCCGTCGAAGAACTCCTCCCCGATGTCGAGGAGCCGCTGCCGGGTCGCGCCGTTCATCCAGGCCTGCAGATGGGCGATCGAGTCGAACCGGTAGACGACGACCCAGTCGGGCTGCCGCTCCGTCGGAGGGGTCACCTCGGCGCCCAGGTGCCCGGCGTACCGGGAGGCGGCGGCGTTGACGCCCTCCTGCCACTTCTCGTACTCCCGGTCCATGCCGGGCCGGATCCGGTGACCGATGATGACGGTGGCCGCGGCGCCGGCCTGCTGCCCGGTGGTCATCGTCTCGGGCCCCGCCGGGCCGACTGGCTCTCACCGAGCCGGCTGTAGATCCGCTCCGGGGTGAGGGGCAGCTCGCGGTAGCGGACTCCCGTGGCGTCGCGCAGCGCGTTCGCCAGCGCGGGCGCCACCGGGTTGATGCAGCATTCCGCCATCCCCTTCGAGTGCATGGCCCCGACGGAGTCGGCGGAGCTCACCAGGAGCAGGTCGGTGCGCGGCACGTCGGCGTAGGTGGGGATCCGGTAGTTGCGCAGGTTCGGGTTGGACATGACCCCGTCCGCGTCGACCATGAAGTTCTCGGTCAGGGCGAATCCGATGCCCTGGGCGACGCCCCCGTCGACCTGGCCGCGGACCTGCTCGGGGTTGATGAGGACGCCCGCGTCGGCCGCGTGGACGCTGTAGAGGATGCGGATCTCACCGGTCACCCGGTGGACGGCGATGCGGAACCCCTGTGCGTTGGAGGTGACGCTGCGGGGCGAGCCGTAGGCCTTGCGGGCGGCGGTGAACCGGATGCCGCGGTCGCGGGCCACGGCGACGAGATCGGCCAGGGGCACGCGGTCGTCCCCGCAGAGGACGTGGTCGTCGTCCATCGAGCACATCACGACGTGGACGCCCGTTTCCGCGGCGGCGAACTCCAGGATGCGGTCGCGCACGGCGTTGGCCGCCCGCAGGACGGCGTTGCCCGCCACGAACAGGCCCGCGCTCGCGAAGGCGCCGGTGTCGAACCCGGTGCGGTCGGTGTCCGACTGCACCAGGCGGATCCGGGACGGTGTCGTACCCAGCTGGTTGGCCGCGATCTGGACGTGCGCGGTCGACGTGCCCTCGCCGAACTCGACCGTGCCGATGGCGAGTTCGTAGACCAGGTCGTCGCCGAGCGTGACCCAGGCCTCGGAGATGTGCTCCGTCGGGGGCGCGGTCTCGTGCATGGAACTGGCCATGCCGGTCCCCACGAGCCACCCGGGGCCGGGGGAGGGCTGGTCGGCCGTCCGGGCCAGCTCGCCGGCCACGAGGTCGATGCACTTGGCGAGCCCGTCCTCGTTGAACATCACGTCGTCGGGGCCGTCGTGCAGCGCGATGAGCGAATCGCCGGGGCGCACGATGTTGCGGCGGCGCAGTTCGAGCGGGTCCATGTGGAGGGCGAGGGCCAACTCGTCCATCGCGCACTCCACGGCGAAGGCCGGCTGGGTCATCCCGTACCCGCGCAGGGCGCCGCTCGGAACGATGTTCGTGTAGACGGAGTAGGCGTCGTACTTCTTGTTGGGGCAGCGGTAGAGCATGACGGCGGAGCCGCCCGCGTACAGGGTCTCCCCGCCGTGGTTGCCGTAGGCGCCCGTATTGGACACGTTGCGGACCTGCAGGGCGGTGAGCGTGCCGTCGTCCTTCGCGCCGAGCCTGACCGTCAGTTTCATCGGGTGGCGGGGCGAGGCCGTGGTGAACTCCTCCTCGCGCGTGAACTCGAAGCAGACGGGCCGCCCGGTGTCCAGGGCGGCGAGGGCGGCCAGGTCCTCGGTGATGACCTCCTGCTTGCCGCCGAAACCGCCGCCGACGCGCTTGCAGAACACGCGGAGCTGGTCGGGGCGCAGCGCGAACAGGTAGGCCAGTTTGACCTTGGCGATCGACGGCGACTGCGAGCTGGTGCGCACGTTGAGCCGGCCGTCCTCCATCCAGGCGATCGAGCCGTGGGTCTCCAGGTGGGCGTGCTGCACGCGCGGCGAGGAGTAGGTGCCCTCGTGGATCACGTCGGCCGCCGCGAACCCCGCGTCGACGTCGCCGACGTGCGAGTGGATCTCCACCAGGAGGTTGTGGACGGAGTCGCGCACGAACGGATCCTCGGAGTCGTGCAGTTGGGGTGCGCCGTCGGCCATGGCCTCCTCGGGGTCGAAGACCGCGGGCAGCACCTCGTACTCGACGACCAGCTTGCGGCAGCCCTCCTCCGCCGCACCGACCGTGTCGGCGGCGACGACGGCGACGCGCTGTCCTGCGAAGCGGACGGTGTCGTCGAGGATGTAGGTGTCGTCCGGATCGACGAGGTGGTCGGTGTGGATCGCCGTGGTGAACCGTTTGCGCGGCACGTCCTGCCAGGTGTAGACGCGCTGGACACCGGGGACCGCGAGGGCGGCGGACTTGTCGATCGAGACGATCCGGGCGTGGGCGTGGGGCGAGTGCAGCACCTTGAGGTGCAGCATCCCTTCCATCCGGGTGTCCATGGTGAACTCGGCCCGGCCGGTGACCACGTCCTCGGCGGCGGGCGCGCCGACGCTCCTTCCGACGGCCTTGCCCGGGGCGGCGGTCTGCACGTGGGCGACGCCCTTGACCGCGTCCTCGATCGCCCGGTATCCGGTGCAACGGCAGAGGTTGCCCTTCAACGCCCGGGGCAGGTCGGCCTTCTGCTCCTCCGTGAAGGTCGCCGAGGTCATGATCATCCCCGCGGTGCAGAAACCGCACTGGAAGCCGGGGGCGTCCCGGAACCGCTGCTGCACGGGATGCAGGTCGCCGGGCGAGCCGAGCCCCTCGATCGTGGTCACCTCACGGCCCTCCGCGCGGAAGGCCGGGGTGATGCAGCTGTGCACCGGAACGCCGTCCAGCCACACGGTGCACGCGCCGCAGTCGCCCGCGTCGCAGCCCTTCTTGACGCCGAAGTGGCCGAGCGCGCGCAGGAAGGTGCGCAGGCACTGGCCGGGCCCGGGCTCCGCGTCGAAGCTCCGTCCGTTGACGAGGTAGGTCATGCCGGGCCCCCATGGATGAGTTCGCCGCGGATCTCTTCGGCGAAGTGCCGCGTCAGGTGACGACGGTGGTCGGGCGTCCCGTTGGGGTCGGCGAACCACACGTCGGCGGGGATGGCGTCGATGCTCTCCCGCAGGGTGTGGGCATCGGGCATGCTCTCGAAGGCGAACCGCACCGGCCGCGTGGTGCCCGCGGTGACCGTGAGCAGCAGATTGCTCGTTCCGGGCGTGTGCGTGCCGATGAGGAACACGGTCGAGCGGCCGAGGTGGGTCAGGGTGAAGCGGCGGTGGGCGGCGCGTTTGCGCAGGGCGTGCGCCGGAATGTCGATCCGGCGCAGTATCTCCCCGGGCGCGAGGACGTTGCGGTTGTTCCCGGTCACGAAGTCGAGGGCGTCGACGGTGCGTACGGAACCGTCGGCGGCCCACAGTTCGTACCGCGCCTCCAGCGCGACCGAGAGCGTGATCATCGGGCCGGCCGGCAGCGACATGCAGATGTTCCCGCCGACGGTGGCCGCGTTCCAGACCTTGAACGAGGACAGGAACGCCTCGCAGGCCGTCCGGATGAGGCCGCCCGCGGTCCACTCCGCGGGCGGCGCGAAGGCGTACAGGTCGCGGATGGTGCACGTGGCACCGATCTCCAGGCCTGCGTCGCCGGGGACGAGGGGGTCCCAGGGCAGCGACGTCAGGTCGACCAGGCGGCGCAGATCGGGCTGCTCCGCGGAGAACAGCCAGGTGCCGCCCGCGAGCCAGGCGTCCCCGTCGTGCCAGTCGGAGCCAGGCCGGTCGGCGGGCCGCCGGACGACTTCGGTGATGGTGTTGAGGTCCATGGGAATCGAGCTCCCTCACGAAGGCATCGTGAACTGCTCAGGGGTGGACCGGCCCGGCACGGAGCTTCCCCTTCACGGTACCCAGGACGGTCCGGCCCCGCGCGCCGAGGCCGGGCCCTGGGCCGTGGGCGCCGAGGCCGGCCCCGCGCGCCGAGCCGGCCCGCGCGGCCGGGCCGGGGCCGCGTGCCGAGGCCGGGCCCCGGGCCCCGCGCGTCGAGCCCGGCCCCATGCGTCGAGCCCGGCCCCGCGCGTCGAGCCCGGCCCCGCGCGTCGAGCCCGGCCCCGCGCGTCGCGCCCGGCCCCGCGCGTCGAGCCCGGCCCCATGCGTCGCGCCCGGCCCCGCGCGTCGAGCCGGGGTCCGGGGCAGGCGCCCGGTTTCGGCGCGCGCGTCACCGGCCGCGCGGGGCCGGCGCCCTGGCCGGACCGACGGCGCCGGGCGAGCCCGCCGTGTTCGTACCGCTCGCGCGTACTACGCGCCGGGCTGCTCGCCGGATTCGAACGCCGCCCGCAGTTCCTCGCGCAGGGACCGCTGGAAGGCCGTCACCAGGGCCTGCACCACCATCGGCTGCATGTGCGCCGACAGCGCCTTCATCGACTCCACCCGCTCCGGATCGCTCTCGCCCTCGGTGAACGGACCCCACACCTCGTCCCGGAACAGCGCCGTCAGTTCGTGCGCCGCCGACCGCGTGTGCTCCGTCAGCACCGTGCGCGCCGCCAGGATCGTCTCGTGCGCGATCGGTACGTCGAGCAGCGCGACCCCCAGCCGCAGCAGCCCCACGTCCACCCGGAACCCGTCGCCCGAGGCCGCGAGCACGTTCATCGCCGTCAGCCGCCGCACGTCGGAGTCCGACAGGCTCCGCCCGGCCCGCTTCTCCAGATCCGCCCGCGAGACCTCCTGCGCCGCGTCCGGGGCCCAACTGGCCACCATCGCCCGGTGGATCGCCAGATCGTGCGCGCTCAGATCGTCCGGCAGGGCCTCCAGATAGCGCTGGCAGGCCGACAGGGTCATCCCCTGGTGCTGGAGCTCCTCGATCAGCGCCAGCCGCGACAGGTGCTCCGGCCCGTAGTGGCCCACCCGACGAGGTCCGATCACGGGAGGGGGCAAAAGCCCGCGCGTGCTGTAGAACCGTACGGTGCGCACGGTGACGCCCGCCCTGGCCGCCAGCTCGTCGACGGTGAGCATCGGCTCGGGTGCCTGGTCGGCCATCGTCTGCGCCTCGCTCTCTGCTGCACGGCTTGGGTTCAACAGTATTGCTGTCGCACCAACGATGTGAAACGGCCAGGAGCTGCCCATGACCACGAACCTGCGACTGCCCGGACGACCCGAAGAGATCACCTTCCCCGCCCTGCTGGCCCGCAACGCCGCCGAACACGGGGACCTGCCGGCCCTCTCGTGGCGCTCGGGAGACGGCTGGGAGACCCTCACCTGGAGCGAGGTCCGCCGCAAGGTCGCCGTCCTCGCCTCCGGATACGCCGCCCTCGGCGTCGAGCGCGGCGAGCACGTCCTGATGATGATGGGCAACCGCCCCGAGCACTGGCTCAGCGACCTCGCCCTCGTCCACCTCGGCGCCGTCCCCGTCACCGTGTACGGGACCTCCGCGCCCGAGCAGATCGCCCACATCGCCCGCCACAGCCGGGCCAGGATCGCCGTCGTCGAGGGCGCCCGGGAACTGGCCCGGTGGGAGCCGCTGCTGGCCGACGACAGCACGCCCCTGGAACGCCTGGTCGTCGCCGAGCCCGCCGAGGCCGGCCCGCACGCCACCTACGGCTCCCTGTACGCGAGTGGTGCCCGGCTGTACGGGGCCGAGGCCTTCGAGAAGGCCTGGCAGGACACCGCCCCCGAGGACCCGCTGACCGTCGTCTACACCTCGGGCACCACCGGCGACCCCAAGGGCGTCCGCCTCACCCACCGCAACCTGGTGCTCCAGGCGGTCCGCCTCGACCGGCACGTCGAACTGCCCGAGCACGCCGAGCACATCTGCTACCTGCCCTTCGCGCACATCGCGGAGCGCGTCCTCGGCATCTACCTGCCCCTGCTGCGCGCCGCCCACGTCCGGCTGTGCGCCGACCCGACCGCCGTGTCCGCCGCCGTCCGCGAACTGCACCCCGTGCAGTTCTTCGGGGTGCCGCGGGTCTGGGAGAAGCTCGCCGCCTCCGTACGGGCCGTCCTCGCGCAGCTCCCCGAGGAGCAGCGGCGGGCCATCGAGGCCGCGGGCGACCTGGCCCGCACCCGGGCCGGCCACCGGGAGCGGGCCGAAGAGGTCCCGGCCGAGCTGGAGGACTCGTACGCCTCGGCCAAGGAACGGGTCCTGGACCCGCTGCTGCGCCTCGCGGGCCTCGACCGGCTCGTCTGGACGGCCAGCGCCACCGCGCCGATGCCGCTCGACGTGGTGCGTTTCTGGGCCGGCTGGGGGATCACCATCATGGACGCCTGGGGGCTCACCGAGACCTCCGGCGTGTGCACGGTCAACAGCCCGGACGGCTTCCGGCTCGGCTCGGTCGGCCGCGCGATCGAGGGGCTGGAGCTGAGGCTCGCCGAGGACGGGGAGATCCTCACCCGGGGCGAGACCGTCTTCGCGGGCTATCTGCGCCCCGACGGATCGGTGGACAGCGCCTCCGACGCCGAGGGCTGGTTCCCGACGGGGGACATCGGCCGGCTCGACGAGGACGGGTTCCTCTGGATCACCGACCGCAAGAAGGAACTGATCATCACCTCGAACGGCAAGAACGTCTCGCCGGCCCTGGTGGAGAACACCGTCAAGGAGCACCCGCTGATCGGCCAGGCCCTGGTGCACGGCGACGGCCGCTCCTACCTCGTCGCCCTGCTGGTCCTGGACGCGGAACTGGCCCCCGCCTGGGCCGCGGCCAGGGGCATCGAGGCCGCCTCGCCCGGCGCGCTCGCCGAACACCCGGCCGTCCGGGAGGAGATCGCCCGCGCGGTCGAGGCTGCCAACGCGAGGCTGAACCGTACCGAGCAGATCAAGCGGTACCGGCTGCTGACCGAGGAGTGGGGCCCCGAGACCGGAGAGCTCACCCCGTCGCTGAAGCTCCGCCGCCGGGTGGTCCGGGAGAAGTACGGGGACCTGATCGAGGGCCTGTACGAGGAGGCGCGCGAGACTCCGTAACCCGTATGGGCGTGTCCGGTGGGCGGCCTGCCACCCACCGGACAAGGATGGGCAAATGTGGATATCCGACCCTCCTGAATCCGAGCCCGAATCCGCCACGGGACGAGGCCGGGTGAGTGCCGATGGGCGTGCTCACTGACCACCCCGAACTCGCCCTCTTCCTCTGCCTGGCCCTCGGCTACCTGGTCGGCAAGGTGCGCGTCGGCCCGATCACCCTCGGCGGCATCTGCGGCACGCTGATCGTGGCCCTGCTGCTCGGCGCCTGGACCAAGGTCGTGATCGACGACGACGTGAAGACCGTCTTCTTCGCGCTCTTCATCTTCGCCCTCGGCTACCTGGCGGGACCGCAGTTCTTCGCCAACCTCAACCGCAAGAGCCTGCGCTTCTTCACCCTCTGCCTGATCGAACTGGTCAGCGTCCTCGGCATCGCCTACTTCCTGGCCAAGGCCTTCGACCTCGACGTCGGCACCGCCTCCGGCATCCTGGCCGGGGCGGCCACCGAGTCCGCCGTCGTCGGCACCGCCACCGAGGCGATCGGCAACCTCCCGGGCCTGACGCCGGAGCAGATCAGCACGTACCAGGGCCACGTGGCCACCGCCTACACGGTCTGCTACCTCTTCGGCCTGGTCACCATCGTCATCTACACCAGCCAGATCATGCCGATGCTGCTGCGCGTCAACCTGCGCGACGCCTCCCGCGCCGTGTGGGAGCGGATGCGCGGCGGCGGGGGCGGCCTGCAGAGCGACGAGCGCGCGTCACTGCCCGGCCTGGTGGGCCGTACGTACTTGGTCACGCACGCCGACGGCCGCACCGTCGGGCAGCTGGAGTCGGACCACGGAGGCCGCGTCACCGTCGAGGCCGTCAAACGCGGCTCCAGGACCCTCACGCCCGAGCCCGGGCTCGAACTGACCCTCTCCGACCTGGTGCTGGTCGTCGGACGCCGGGCCAACACCATCGAGGCAGGCCGCTCCATCGGCCCCGAGACCCCCGGCATCCCCGGGGTGGACACCCCGCTCGCCACCAGCCAGATCGCGGTCACCGACCGCGCCGTGTCCGGAAAGACCCTGGACCGGATCGGGCGCGACCACCCCGAGCTGCGCGACGGGGTGTACGTCACCGACGTGCTCCGGGGAGAACAGCACCTGCCCGCCACGCCGGAGACCGTCGTCCAGCGCGGGGACGTCGTCACGCTGGTCGGTGCCCGGGCGGGCCTGAACCGGGTCGTCCAGAAGATCGGCACGGTCGCCAAGAACGACGCCACCGACTTCGTCTACCTGGGCCTCGGCATCGTCGTCGGCTCGCTCATCGGCCAGATCGCGGTCACCTTCGGCGGCGTCCCGCTGTCGCTGGGAACCGGCGGCGGCTGCCTGGTCTCCGGACTGCTCTTCGGCTGGTTCCGCGCCGGCCGGCAGACCTTCGGCGCGTTCCCGCCGCAAGCCGCCACCACCATCAAGGACCTGGGTCTCGCGGTGTTCATCGCCTGCACCGGTCTGACCTCGGGCCCGCAGGCCTGGCCGCTGCTCAAGGAGTACGGGGCCCTGCTGCCGTTCGCCGGGATCGCGATGGTCCTCGTGCCGGCCACGCTCTCGCTCGTCATCGGCCGCAAGCTGCTGAAGATCGAGAGTCCGCTGCTGATCGGCGCCATCGCGGGCCAGCAGTGCTCCACACCGGCCATCACCTCCGTGACCCAGGTGGCCCAGAGCTCCGTGCCGATGCTCGGCTACACGGTCACCTACGCCCTCTCCAACTTCCTGCTCCCGCTCACCGGTCCGATCCTCGTCGGCGTCCTCGGCGCCTGACCGCCTCGCAACGGACGGCCACCACATGATCGACTTCCTCAATCGCAACGTCTTCCATCCCCACCCCGAACTGCTCGTCTTCCTCACGGTCGCGCTCGGCTTCCTCGTCGGGAAGCTCCGCTGGAGGGCCATCGGCCTCGGCGCGGTCACCGGCTGCCTGATCGTCGGACTCCTGCTGGGAGCCCAGTTCGAGATCACCATCGACGGCACGGTGAAGAACCTCTTCTTCACGATGTTCCTGTTCGCCCTCGGCTACAAGGTCGGACCGCAGTTCTTCCGCGGGCTGAGGAAGGACGGCCTCCCGCAGGTCCTCAACGCGGTCGTCGTCTGCGTCACGGGGCTGCTGGTCTGCTGGGGCTTCGCCGCGTTCCTCGGCTACGGCCCGGGCCTCAGCGCCGGTCTGCTCGGCGGAGCCCTCACCCAGTCCGCCGTCATCGGCGTCGCCCAGGACGCCATCGGCAGCCTCCCGGGACTGACCCCCGACCAGGTCACGGAACAGGAGAACCTCGTCGCCATCGGGTACGCCGTCACCTACCCGCTCGGCACCATCCTCTGCGCACTGCTCCTGGCCAACGTCCTGCCCCGGCTCTACCGCCGCGACCTGGCCGCCGAGAGCGCGCGGCTGGCCCGGGAACTCGACGCGCCGGAGGACAACCCCGACCTGCACGAGGGCTACTACGAAGTGGTCCTGCGCGCCTACACCCTCCAGGGGCTCGACCACCTCGCCGGGCGCACCATCGAGGAGTTCGAACAGCAGCAGAAGGGGCTCGGCCGCCGGATCTACCTCACCCGGATCCGCCGCGAGGGCAAGATCCTCGAACACTCCCAGCAGACCGTGCTGCGGGAAGGCGACACGGTCGCCGTCAGCGCCCTGCGCGGCTCGCTCGTGGAGTTCGACCCCCGCGCCAACATCGGGGCGGAGGCCGACGACGTCGAGCTGCTCGGCTACCAGACCGAGACCCTGCACGTGGTTGCCTCCGAGAAGGCCCAGCTGGGCAAGTCCATCGCGGAGCTGCGCAAGGAACCCTTCATGGTCGGCGTCTACGTGGACAAGCTGTACCGGGCGGGCGCGGAGTTCCCCTACCGGCTCTCCACGCAGCTGGAACGGGGTGACACCGTCGTCCTGTCGGGCCCCCAGCGGCTGGTGGACCCGGCCGGCCGGGCCATCGGCAAGCCGGTGCCGACCAGTTTCGCCACCGACATGATCTGGGTCGGCTCCGGCATCTTCCTCGGCGGTTGCCTCGGCATCCCCGCGCTCACCGCCGGCGGAGTCCCGATCTCGCTGTCCACCTCGGGCGGCGCGCTCATCATGGGTCTGGTCTTCGGCTGGATCCGGGGCAAGTACCCGACGTACGGCAACGTCCCGCCCGGTGCCCAGTGGTTCATGGACACCCTCGGGCTCTGCATCTTCGTCGCGGTCGTCGGCATCAACGCCGGGCCCGGCTTCACCAGCGGACTGGCCACCGCCGGCTGGGGGCTGCTGGTCTTCGGCGCCGTCGCCACCCTGATCCCGCTCGTCGTGGGCTTCCTCGTCGGCCATCACATCCAGAAGATCCGCTTCCCGATCCTGATGGGCGTCCTCGCGGGCGGGCAGACCACCACGGCCGCGATCGGCGCCATCAACGAACAGTCCAGGTCCCAGGTGCCGGTGCTCGGTTACACGATCCCGTACGCCGTCGGCAACGTACTGCTGACCATCTGGGGCGCCGTCATCGTCCTCCTCCACCACTGAACGAAGGACCGAAAGCCGTGCCCGAGACCACATTCAGCCGCGAGGAGATCCAGTCCCTCGCCCAGCTCAGCCCCTTCGAGCTGAAGGACAAGTTCATCCAGCTGGCCACCGCCGTCCAGGCCGACAAGCCGGGCCAGAAGGACACCACCGCCCGGGCCATGCTCAACGCGGGCCGGGGCAACCCGAACTGGATCGCGACGGGCCCCCGCGAGGCCTTCCACGCCCTCGGCTACTTCGCCCTCGACGAGTCCCGGCGGGTGTGGACCGCGGACAACCTCGGCGGCATGCCGGAGAAGAAGGGCATCGGGCACCGCTTCGACTCGTGGGTGCGCCGCCACCCCGAACTGCCCGGCGTGGAGCTGCTGTCCGCGTGCGTCGAGTACGCGCTCACACGCTGGCCGTTCGACCGGGACGCCTTCATCCACGAGCTGACCGACGCGATCACCGGCGACAACTACCCGGTTCCCGACCGGATGCTGACCCACGCGGAGCACATCGTGCGCGGCTACGTCGGCGACGAGCTCTTCGACAAGCGCCCGCCGCGGGGCGACCTGTCACTGTTCGCCACCGAGGGCGGCACGGCCGCCATGTGCTACGTCTTCGACTCCCTGATGAAGAACGGGATCCTCCGCAAGGGCGACAAGATCGCCCTGATGACCCCGGTGTTCACCCCGTACATCGAGATCCCCGAGCTCGACACCTTCGAGTTCGAGGTGGTCAACGTCTCGGCGAGCCTCTTCGCCGAGACCGGAGTGCGGCAGTGGCGCTATCCCGAGGAGGAGGTGGCCAAGCTCGCCGACCCGTCCGTCAGGCTCGTCTGCCTGGTCAACCCGAGCAACCCGCCGTCGCTGGCGCTCAGCGAGCGGGTCGCGAACCAGCTGCGGGACATCGTCGCCACCACCAACCCCAACCTGCTGATCGTCACCGACGACGTCTACGGCACCTTCGTGCCCGGCTTCCGCTCGGTCGCGGCCGACCTGCCCCGCAACACCCTGCTCGTGTACTCGTACTCCAAGCACTACGGCTGCACCGGCTGGCGGCTCGGTGTCATCGGGCTGCACGACGACAACGTCATCGACGAGATGATCGCGAACTTCCCGCAGGAGCAGAAGGACCGCCTGGCCGAGCGGTACGGCACCCTCAGCCTCGAGCCGGAGAAGATCCGCTTCATCGACCGGATGGTCGCCGACTCCCGCTCGGTGGCCCTCAACCACACCGCGGGCCTCTCGCTGCCGCAGCAGGTGATGATGACGCTGTTCTCGCTCTTCGACCTGCTGGACGAGGGGCAGGCGTACAAGGAGCGCATCCGCGAGACCGTCCGGCGGCGCCTCGGGCTCCTGCTGGAGGGCGCCCAGATGAAGATCGCCGACGACGACGGGCGGGCCGGCTACTACATCGAACTCGACCTGCTGGCCGAGGCCGAACGGGTCCACGGCAAGGACTTCGCGGACTTCCTGGAGAAGAACTACGAACCCGTCGACCCCCTGTTCAGGCTCGCCGAGCAGACCTCGGTGGTGCTGCTCAACGGCGGCGGGTTCGACGGGCCCGAGTGGTCCGTGCGGGTCTCACTGGCCAACCTCGACGACCTGGACTACCTGAAGATCGGCCACCACCTGCGGGAGATCTTCCAGGACTACGCCACGGAATGGGAGCGAGCGAAGGCCGCCGGCTGAGCGGATGCGGAAGGGTGCGACACGGCCGTCCGTGTCGCACCCCGTTTTCCGCGCGCTGCGTGGCGTGGCCCGCCGGTGTCTACTGGCGTCATGGCTTTCTCCGGATTCCCCCAGGAGGCGTTCGCCTTCTACGAGGCCCTGGCCGCGGACAACTCCAAGAGCTACTGGGCCGCCCACAAGGAGACGTACGAGTCGGCCGTCCGCGAGCCGATCCAAGAACTGTGCGCCGAACTCGAAGCCGAGTTCGGCCCGGCGAAGATCTTCCGCCCGTACCGCGACGTCCGCTTCTCCGCCGACAAATCGCCCTACAAGACCCAACAGGGCGCGCACACCTCACAGGGCTACTACGTCGCGGTCGACGCGGACGGCCTCCTGGTCGCCGCCGGGCTCCACGGGCCTTCCGGCGAGCAGCTCGCCCGCTACCGGGCCGCCGTGGACGCCGACCGTCCCGGCACGGAACTGGCCGCGATCCTCGAAACCCTCCAGGCGGACGGGTTCGAGCTGGCGGGCGAGCGGCTGAAGACCCGGCCGCGCGGCGTCGCGGAGGACCATCCCCGCCTCGACCTGCTCCGGTACCGCAGCATCTACGCCCACCGCGGCTGGCCACCCGACGCCTGGGTCAGCACCCCCGAGGCCCTCGACCGCGTACGCACGTCCTGGCGGGCCCTGCGCCCGTTCGCCGAGTGGTGCGCCACGCACGCCGGCGCTCCCGGGGAGCGGTAGCGGGGCCGGGAAGGTCGCGGCGGGGTGGTGGGGGTGCGGGCCGGCGGGGCCGGTCGCACCCCCCTCGTCCGGACTAGCGCCCGATCAGCGGGTAGTGGTCGGAGAGGTTGGTGTAGGTGTAGGAGGTGCCCCAGCTGGAGACGGTCCAGGGCGCCGACTCCTCCTTGACCACGTTGTTCTCCCAGCCCGCCGGACGGGCGTTGCCCTTGCGGTACAGGACGTAGTCCAGGTCCTCGCGGGGGTCCGTCGGGTAGCGGTAGTTGGCGATCGAGTTCAGCGCCGTGTCGAAGGAGTACGGGTGGCCCGTACGGGTGTCGGAGGCCGCCAGGTCGGCGTTGGCCAGCATGGAGGCGAGTTCCGGTGTGCGCGAGTCGACGTTCATGTCGCCCGCCACGATGACCTGTTCGTTCGCCGGGATGTTCTTCCCGTCCAGGAACGCGTCTATGGAGCGGAACTGACGGGCGCGCATCTCCGCGGCCTCACCCGCTCCGCAGCCCGGGTCGGTGGACTGGGCGTGGGTGCCGACCACGTGCACCTTGGTGCCGTTCACGTTCAGCACCACGTAGGCGAAGCCCTTGTTGGACCACCAGTCGGCACCGCAGGCGTCCTTGTAGACCACCTGTTCCTTGCGGATGATCGGCCACTTGCTGAGCACCATGACCCCGCCGTCCTCCGGGGTGGTGGAGGAGTACGCGCCGCCCGTGGCGTCCCAGCCGCTCTTGCTGCGGCCGACGACCGGCGTCGCGTACGGGTACTGGCCGGCCGCGTTGGCCTTGAGCGCGTCCGAGGCGCCGTTGTCGAAGGCCTCCTGGAGCACGACCACGTCGTGGCCCTGGAAGAAGGAGGCCTTCGGGATCTCGGCGGCCCGGTGGTCCTGGCCCCAGTTCGGGTACAGGTTCTTGCTCATCAGGAACACGTTGTACGACAGGACGCTGAGCCGCGGCGCGGCGGCGCTCTCCGCGGCCGTGGCGGCGGGCGCGGTGGTGGCGGCCAGGGTGCCGGCGGCGATCGCGGCCACAGCGGCGGCGGCGGTGCGGTGACGGCGGGAGGAAGGCAGCATGAGGACTCCATCGTTCCTGCGGGGGAAGATCGGCTCCGCCATCCAAGCAGCCGCGGTTACCTCTGGGTAACACCCGTGCAGCGACTTTCTGTCCGGGCCGCGACAAGGTGGCGACCCGGGTGCCGCCGAGCGCGGCGGTCGGGCCCGGCGGCCCTGCTCGTCCGCAGGTCATACTGGGAATCGGCGAGATCTACACCCAGGGGGCGCACATGAGCGGGACCGAGCGGCCGACGGTCCCCGGGGCCGGAGCGCACCGGACGCCCGGCGGCCGGACCGACCCCGAGCCGCCCCCGCGCGGCGGGGTGCTGTGGACCATCGCGGGCGACGTCCGGGCCCTGCTGATGCTGCCCGCCGCCTTCACCCTCCAGGTCGCCCACCCGGCCATCGGGGCCGGCGTCGACCAGTACTCCGTCTTCCGCACCGACCCCTGGGGGCGGGGCGAACGCTCCCTGCGGTCGGTCCAGCTGTGGGTGTACGGCGGCGAGGAGGCCGCCGAGGAGGGCCGCCGGGTGCGCCGCCTGCACAAGGACATCCGGGGCACGGACACCCGGGGCCGCCCGTACCACTCCCTCGACCCCGCCTGCTACGCATGGGTGCACGCCACCGGCTTCCCGGTCTACCTCTACGCCGGGCGCTACCTGCTGCGCCGCTTCACCCCGGCGCAGGAGCGCCAGCTCTACCGGGAGTGGCTCCAGGTCGGCAGGATCCTGGGGCTGCGCGACCGGGACATGCCGCAGAGCATCGAGGAGTACTGGACGTACTGGGGGCGGATGCTGGCCGAGGAGGTCGAGCCCACCAAGGTCGCCCGCGAGCTCCTCTCCACCGACGTGCCGCTGCCCCCGCCCGAGGCCGGCTCGGCCGTCGTACGGCTCCTGCTGCGGCTCACCTGGCCGGCGCTGCGCGTGGCGTTCCTGCGCCTGCGCGCGTTCGTCACCGTCGGGTACATGCCGCCCGAAGCGCGCGCCGCCCTCGGGCTGGAGTGGAGCCCGGCCCAGGAGCGCAGGCTGCGCCGGTTCAGCACGGCCGCGCGGATCCTCGTACCCCTGCTGCCCGAGCGGCTGCGGTACCTGCCCATCGCCTACCGGGCGCGCGCCGCCTGGCATGCGGGCAGCCGCTGACCGGCGCCGCACGCGCGGCCCCCGCCGGACGCGGGGGCCGCGGGCGCCGCGCGGGCTCAGTGCCGGTGGCCGGGCCCGGAGCCGTGCTCGGCGTCGTGGATGGTGTTGGTCTCCGCGATCTTCTTCCAGGACTTCGGCTCCGCGGCCGGCTTCGCCGGGGCGGACTGCTGAGCCGAACGGGCCCCGGACCGGGCGGCCGCCGGGTTCAGGGCCGACGCGTCGGGCTTGCCCGGGGTGTAGAGCCAGGTCTCGAACAGCTGGGCCAGCGGCTTGCGGGAGACCTTCTCCGCATAGCGGACGAAGTCCCCGACCCTGGCGTTGCCGTAGGCCCGCTCGGTCGGCCAGCCCTTGAGGATCTCGAAGAACTTCTTGTCGCCGATCTCGTTGCGCAGCGCCTGCAGGGCGATGGCGCCGCGGTCGTAGACGGCTCCGTGGAACTGGTTCTCCGGACCGGGGTCACCCGGCTTGACCTGCCAGAACGGGTCCTCCGCCGGGCGCTGGGCGTACGCCCAGTCGGCGAGCTCCTGCGCGGTGCCCTCGCCCTCCTTCTCCGACCACAGCCACTGGCTGTAGCGGGCGAAGCCCTCGTTGATCCAGATGTCCTTCCAGCCGTCCACGGAGACGCTGTCGCCGTACCACTGGTGGGCCAGCTCGTGCACGACCACCGAGACGTTCGCGCCGTTCTGGAACTGGCGGGGTCCGTAGAAGGGGCGGGTCTGCGTCTCCAGCGCGAAGCCGGCGGTGACGTTCGGCACGTAGCCGCCCAGCGCGTTGAAGGGGTACGGCCCGAAGACCCCTTCCAGCCACTCCGCGACCTCGCCGGTCCGCTCCACGCTCGCGCGCGCCGCGCCCGCGTTGTCGCCGAGGTCCTTGCTGTAGGCGTTGAGGATCGGCAGCCCGCTCGCCGTCTTGTCGGTGGTGATGTCGAACTTGCCGACGGCGAGCGTGGCCAGGTAGGTGGCCTGGGGCTTGTTGGAACGCCAGTTGTACCTGGTCCAGCCGAGCCGTGAAGTCTGCGACTGGAGCACGCCGTTGCTGATGGCCTGGGTGCCGTCGGGGACGTTGACCGAGACGTCGAAGGTGGCCTTGTCGAGCGGGTGGTCGTTGCTCGGGAACCACCAGATGGCGGAGTCGGGCTCCTGCGCGGCCACGCCGCCGTCGGGGGTGCGGTGCCAGGCCGTCCAGCCGTCCACCTTCAGCTCGGAGGGCTTGCCCGCGTACTTGACGACGACGGTGAGCGGGGTGTTGCGGGCGACCGCCTTGGCCGGGGTGACCTCCAGCTCCTGGGTGCCGGAGGTGGCGAACTTCGCCTTGACGCCGTTGACCCTGATCTCGCTGACCTGGAGTCCGAAGTCGAGGTTGAAGCGGGACAGGTCCTGCTTGGCGGTGGCGAGGAGGGTGGCGGTCCCTTCGAGCAGGTCCGTCTGCGGCTGGTACTGCAGGCGCAGGTCGTAGTGCGACACGTCGTATCCGCCGTTGCCGCTGGCCGGGTAGTAGGGGTCGCCGATACCCGGGGCGCCCGGACCGTAGCTCGCCGCGGATGCCGGGATCACCAGCAGCAGGGAAGCGGCGAGCACGCTCGGGGCGATGACTTTGCGGTGCACGAATGGCTCCAAGTGGTAGGGGAGACACATCGGTTCAAGGTCTCGTCGTCCGACGGTATTCACGCGTGACGCATCAGGTCATGTCCATGGCCCCTGCTTTCACACGAACGTCATCCGGCCGTCGCGCCCCGCGGGGTGAGGGGGTTGTTCCACCGGGCTCGGTCGGCGTCCGGGGGCACCGCGCGGGTGCCCCAGACCGCCGTGACCTGCGGCGCGGCCGCCGCGTCTGGCACGGCGGCGCGCCCCGCCCGGGTGCCGGGCGGGGCGCCGTCCGTCGGGAACCCGCCCCCGTCGGCCGCCGCGGCCCCTCGGGATCGACCGGATCGGACCGGTCCTCCCGTCGCCGCCGCACCCCGGGTCGCGGGCCCGCCAGGTCCGGTCCACCGGGATCCGGCCGCCGAATCCCGGCCCCCGGCGCGGCCGGGCTTCCGGCTCCGCCTCACCGCCGCAGTGTGCCGAAGCGCCGCGCTCCGCCCGGCGGATGGCGGTGTTCGGGGGGCATGTCCCGCTTCCGAGTGGGGCCCGTCCGCCAGGGTCCGGCCTTGCCGCGCCCGTCCGATCCGGTGGGCCCCCGACCGGGGTCGGCCCTGCGCGGCCAGGGCCCGCCGGGCTCCGTCCGGGCCGGGCGGAGAGCCGCGGTGCAGGGGGACGCGGTGCGGGGGGCCGACGGGGGCGCAGGCCCGGCCGCCCGCGAGGGTTCCCGGCATACTGAACAGTCGGTAACCTCCCCGGCATGACGATTCGCCCGCTCGCGGCCCGGCACTGCTGGCACGGAGCCATCAACCCGCTGCACTCGACGATCTACTTCTCGCCGGACACCGCCAAGGAGTTCGCCGCCCTGGGGATCACCGACCCCGTCGCCGTCAACCTCGCCCAGCGCTCCGCCGCCATGGGCGCCGTCGGGGCCGGGTCCGTGACGGCCACGTTCTACAACTACAGCCACGCCCACGTCGCCCGGTACCTGCCCGCCGTCTGGGACACGGCCACTCCCGAACAGGTCCTCGCCGCCCGGCTGCGGGCCGCCGACACCACCCTGCGCCGGCTGCTCGGCCCCGACACCATCGCCTCGCCCGAGCTCGCCGAGGCCGCCGACCTGGCGATACGCGCCACCGAGGGCTGCACCCGGCACGCCCGCACCCTCTACGCCGCCCACGCCGACCTCCCCGTCCCCGAGGAACCGCACCTGCGGCTCTGGCACGCCGCGACCCTGCTGCGCGAGCACCGCGGCGACGGCCACCTCGCCGCCCTGCTCCTCGCGGGACTCGACCCCGTCGAGGCACTCCTCAGCCACACCGCCACCGGCAAGGGCATGAGTCCGAAGTGGATCAAGCGCATCCGGGGCTGGGACCAGGCGGACCTGGACGCCGCCGCCGACCGGCTGCGCGCACGCGGCGTACTCGACGCCGACGGGACCCTCACCGAGCAGGGCGCGGCCCTGCGCGAGCAACTGGAGACCGACACCGACCGCCTCGACGCCGCCCCCTACGAGCACCTCGGGGCGACCGGCCTCGCCCGTCTCGCCGAACTCGGCGGCGCCGTCGTGCACAAGGCCATGGCCGCCGGAGCCTTCCCGCCCGACCTCAGGGGCTGACGGGCAGGGCTCCCGCCGTCCGTCACCGCCACCTGCCACAATTGGCAGCCTTCCAGTGCAAACGAAGGCAGGCGGGACCCGATCGTGACGACGTCCATCGAAGGCAGGATCGCCGAGGAGCTCGGCGTACGGGAGCGGCAGGTCAAGGCGGCCGTCGAGCTGCTCGACGGCGGCTCGACCGTGCCGTTCATCGCGCGCTACCGCAAGGAAGCGACCGAGATGCTCGACGACGCCCAGCTGCGCACCCTCGAGGAGCGGCTGCGGTATCTGCGAGAGCTGGAGGACCGGCGCGCGGCGATCCTCGACTCCGTACGGGAACAGGGCAAGCTCGACGCCGAGCTGGAGGCGCGGATCAACGCGGCCGACACCAAGGCCCGGCTGGAGGACATCTACCTCCCGTTCAAGCCCAAGCGCCGCACCAAGGCGCAGATCGCCCGCGAGGCCGGCCTGGAGCCGCTCGCCGAAGGGCTGCTGGCCGACCCGTCGGTCGAACCCGCCGCCGCGGCGGCCGCGTTCGTCGACGCCGACAAGGGCGTCGCCGACCCGGCTGCCGCCCTGGAGGGCGCCCGCGCCATCCTCACCGAGAAGTTCGCCGAGGACGCCGACCTGATCGGCGAACTGCGCGAGCGCATGTGGGGCCGCGGCCGGCTCGCCGCCAAGGTCCGCGAGGGCAAGGAGGAGGCGGGCGCGAAGTTCGCCGACTACTTCGACTTCGCCGAGCCGCTCACCGCGCTCCCGTCCCACCGCGTACTGGCCATGCTGCGCGGCGAGAAGGAGGACGTGCTCACCCTGGAGCTGGAGCCGGAGGACCGCGAAGACGCAGCGACCCCCGGGCCGTCCACCTACGAGGGCATGATCGCCCGCCGCTTCGGCGTCGCCGACCGCGACCGCCCGGGCGACAAGTGGCTCGCGGACACCGTGCGCTGGTCCTGGCGCACCAAGATCCAGGTGCACCTGGGCATCGACCTGCGCACGCGCCTGCGCGCCGCCGCCGAGGACGAGGCCGTACGGGTCTTCGCGTCGAACCTGCGCGACCTGCTGCTTGCGGCCCCCGCCGGGACCCGCGCCACCCTCGGTCTCGACCCGGGCTTCCGCACGGGTGTGAAGGTCGCCGTCGTCGACGCCACCGGCAAGGTCGTGGCCACGGACGTGATCTACCCGCACGTCCCCGCCAACAAGTGGGACGAGTCCCTCGCCAAGCTGGCCCGCCTCGCGAAGGAGCACGCGGTCGAGCTGGTCGCCATCGGCAACGGCACGGCCTCGCGCGAGACCGACAAGCTCGCCGGGGACCTCATCACCCGCCATCCCGAACTGGGGCTCACCAAGGTGATGGTCTCGGAGGCGGGCGCCTCCGTGTACTCGGCCTCCGCGTTCGCCTCCCAGGAACTGCCCGGCATGGACGTGTCCCTGCGCGGCGCGGTCTCCATCGCCCGCCGACTCCAGGACCCGCTCGCCGAGCTCGTCAAGATCGACCCGAAGTCGATCGGCGTCGGCCAGTACCAGCACGACCTGTCCGAGGTGAAGCTCTCCCGCTCGCTGGACGCGGTGGTCGAGGACTGCGTGAACGGCGTCGGCGTGGACGTCAACACCGCCTCCGCGCCGCTGCTCTCGCGGGTCTCGGGCATCAGCGGCACCCTCGCCGAGAACATCGTCGCCCACCGCGACGCCAACGGGCCCTTCCGCAACCGCAAGGGCCTCAAGGACGTGGCCCGCCTCGGCCCGAAGGCGTACGAGCAGTGCGCGGGCTTCCTGCGCATCCGCGGCGGCGACGACCCGCTGGACGCCTCCGCCGTGCACCCCGAGGCCTACCCGGTGGTCCGGTCCATGGGCAAGACGGCGGGCGGCGAGGTGGCGGCCCTCATCGGCAACACCTCCGTACTGCGCTCCCTGCGCCCGGAGCAGTTCGTCACCGAGGCCTTCGGCCTGCCCACGGTCACCGACATCCTGCGCGAGCTGGAGAAGCCGGGCCGCGACCCCCGCCCCGCCTTCAAGACCGCCACCTTCAAGGAGGGCGTGGAGAAGATCGGCGACCTGGCCCCCGGGATGATCCTGGAAGGCGTGGTCACCAACGTGGCCGCCTTCGGCGCGTTCATCGACATCGGCGTCCACCAGGACGGGCTGGCGCACGTCTCGGCCCTGTCGAAGAACTTCGTCAAGGACCCGAGGGACGTGGTCAAGCCGGGCGACATCGTCCGCGTGAAGGTCATGGACGTGGACATCCCGCGCAAGCGCATCTCGCTGACGCTGCGCCTGGAGGACGAGGCCGACCGCGCGCCGGGCGGCGCCCCGAGGCAGGACCGCCAGGAACGCCGCTCCGGCGGCGGCCGTCCGCCGCAGCAGCGCGGTGGCGGTGGTGGGGGCCAGGGACAGCGCGGCGGCCAGGGCCAGGGCCAGGGACAGCGCGGCGGCCAAGGCCAGGGCCAGGGTCAGCGGGGCGGCCAGGGCCAGCGGCAGGGCGGCGGCGGCGCCCCCGCCCCCGCCCCCGCCAACAGCGCGATGGCGGACGCCCTGCGCCGCGCCGGCCTCACCGGTCCCGAGGAGCGCCGCAAGCGGTAGGGGAAGAACCCTCGCGCACCTCTCGCGCGCACCCGCGCACGGCATGGCCGAATACCTTCCCCACCAGGGGAGTTGCCTTGCCAATGGCAGCAGAAGATATGTAGGCATGTGGAACGCCCGTTCGTCACTCGGCGGACGGGCTTCCGCATTCCCCTCAGGACCGTGTTCCCCGAGGCCGGTTTGAAGGCACAGGACACCATGCCCATGCCCCCGCACGCCTACAGACGCTGCCAGAGAAAGGGTCCGAAGAGGGATCACATGTCCCACCGGCGAGTCAGTCTGCGCAAAAGGTGCGAGAACATTCTCGGCCATCTGGAATTGCCTCATCCGTTCTCCCTGGATGAGCTCTGCAACCGAATAGCCGAGCAGCGCGGCCGCCCCATCAGCCTCCACCCGCTTCCCAAAGAGGCGGCCGAGACGGGGGTTTGCGGGCTCTGGGTGGGAACGGTCAGCGTCGACTACGTCTTCTACGAGGCGCAGACCACCCCGCTGCACCGGGAGCACATCGTGCTCCACGAACTCGGCCACATCCTCTTCGGACACCACTCCGTGGAAGCCGATGACGCCGACGTGAACGACGGCCACACCCTCACCGTGCTCGGGCGCACCAACTACACCACCCGCCAGGAACAGGAGGCGGAGATGCTCGCCAGCATGATCCGCATCCGCACGGCGAACGCCGGCCCGCACGCGGCCGCGGTCCCGCCCCGCGACATCCTGGCCCGGCTGGAGTCCGCCATGGGATACGAGCGGAGGAACGGTGGCCGCTGACCTGACCGCCTTCGGCAACTGGCTCGCCGTCCCCAGCGTGGCGTGCCTGTGGATCGCCCTCCTGCTCCGCGCCCCCGGCGCCCTGCGCTCCCCGCAACAGCGCGGACTGTGGCTCGCCGTGGCCACCGCGGCCGCCGCGATGACCCTGAACCTGCCCGACGTGGTCGCGTACGCGATGCGCCGCGGCCCCGGCTACGCCCACGCCATCGGGCTCTTCCGCAACTTCAGCGGCGTCCTCTCGGCGGGCGCCGTCCTCTACTTCGTGGCCGCCACCACCAAGGGCCGCCGGCTCCAACTCGCCTCCTGCGTCGCGACCGTGGGGTGGCTCGGTTCCCTGTACGCCCTGGACGCGGCCGCGCCCGCGCACGGCGGCCACACCATGCCGCCGGTCGGCGACCCGGTGCCCTCCCTCGCGTACTGGCTGGTCCTGATCTCCGCGCACCTGGTGGCCAACACCGTCTGCGTGGCCCTGTGCTGGCGCTACAGCCGCCGCACCGAGAGCAGGGGCCTGGCCGCCGGGCTGCGGCTGTTCGGGCTCGGCACCGCGCTCGCGGGCCTCTTCTGGTTCGCGTACCTGCTCAAGGGCCTGTTCGGCAGCACCTGGGCGATGCCCGCCCTGCCGCTGCTGATGAACCTGCACGGTCTGCTGCGCGCCACCGCGATCCTCGTGCCCACGCTGTTCACCTTCCGCCGCGGTGCCGCCGACATCGCCACCGCGTGGCGGCTGTGGCCGCTGTGGCGCGACCTGGTCCAGGCCGTACCGCACGTGGCCCTCAACAAGCCGCGGGCCGGGCGGGTGGTGGAGCTGCTGTGGCCGCCCGTACCGCGCAGCCTGCTCGTCTACCGAAAGGTCATCGAGACGCGCGACGCGATCCTGATCCTGGGGGAGTACGTCGCCCCGGGTGCCCTGGAAGAGGCCCGCGACCAGGTCGCCGGACGAGGGGTCCCCGAACAGCGGCGCACCGCCGCCGCGTTGGCCTGCGTACTGCGCGAGGCGAGGCAGGCGAAGCTCGACGGGCAGCCCGGCCAGGCGGGCGAGGCGGCCGCGCTGGAACTGCCGGCCGCGATCCAGACCACGAAGGCGGACGGAGACCTGGCGGACGAGGCGGCGTTCCTCGTCGACGTCGCCCAGGAATACGCCGCCGCGGCACCGACCGGGAAGTGAACCCGCCTTGAGCAATCCGACCAGGACCACGAACACGAACACGACCGTACTGATCACGGGCGCCAGTGCCGGACTGGGCGCCGCCTTCGCCCGCGGATTCGCCGCCAAGGGCTGCGACCTGGTCCTCGTGGCCCGCGACAAGGACCGCCTCGACGCCCTCGCCGGGGAACTGGGCCGCCGATTCGGCGTGTCCTGCGAGGTGTTGCCGGCCGACCTCCTGGACGCGGCGCAGTGCGCGACGGTCGCCGAGCGGCTCGCCGACCGCGCCAGACCGGTCGACGTCCTGGTCAACAACGCGGGCTTCGGGCTGCCGGCGCCGTTCCCGTACAGCCCGGTGGAGGACGAGGAGCGGATGCTGGACCTGTTGGTCAAGGTCCCGCTCCGGCTCACCCACGCCCTCCTGCCGGGCCTGCGCGAACGCCGCCGGGGGGCCGTCCTGAACGTCTCCTCGGTGGCGGGCCTGCTGCCCACCGGGACCTACGGCGCGGCCAAGGCTTGGATCACCGCCTTCAGCGAATCACTCCGGGTGGACATGGAACCGTACGGGGTCCGCGTCCTCGCGGTGGTGCCCGGCTTCACCCGCACCGAATTCCAGGAACGGGCGGGCATGGACGTCAGCGCACTGCGCGACGCGGTCTGGCTCGAACCGGAGGCCGTCGTCGCCCGCGCCCTGCGCGACCTGGCGCTGCGCCGCCCCGTCAGCATCACGGGCCGCCGCTACCGCGCCTACGCGCTGGCGGCACGCCATCTCCCGCGCGATTTCGTGGCCCGCAGGATGGCCCGCAAGCGGCGCGCCCCGGCCGACCGGCCGGAGAACGGCGGCTGAAGGGCCCGAACAGGCCGATGCGCGGCCCGGTGACCGGGCCGCGCGGGCCTGGGGTGAAGGGACTAGTCGCAGTCGTCGTCGTCCCAGTTGCCGTGTCCGTATCCTCCGTCGTGGTCCCAGCCACCGTGGTTGCCGTACCAGCCGCCGTGGCCGCCCCAGTCGTCATCGTCGTCCCAGCCGCCGGCCACGTAGCTGACGTGCTGGGTCGGGGTTGCCGCCGCAGCGGTGCCGGCGGTGGCCATGGCGGCTCCGCCGGCCATCAGCAGACCGGCAGCGGAAACCGCGAAGAGGCGCTTCGCTCTCTGTGCAAACATGAGAAATTCCCTTTCCTCCCGCTCTCTCGCACCTCATTCGGGGCGTGAGGGGGCGGAACCGCAGCCGCAGAAGCACAATGCGCAGCGCGGATCGGATACAGGCCGCGGGAAATGCGGAAGCACGTTTCCAGTCGACGCGGGACTTCTGCCCGCGCGGGCGCGCTCCGCGGTTGCGGCTCTCACTCACAAAGGCTAGTCCCCTTCGTGACGATCGGCACCTCGGGATGTGCCCCGTTTCCTAGATGTTCTGTCCCGGGAGGTTGTGGACGGGTGATGCAGGTCTCGACTGAGGGATCTTGAAATGGGTGAGGGCCTTCTGGCTCGGTGTGGATTGCGAC
>NZ_JBIWFI010000025.1:0-115676 GCF_044762985.1 Streptomyces sp. NPDC096339
CGGGGGGGGGGGGGTGGTTTTTCCCCCCGGTGGGGGGGTGCGTCCCACCCCCCGCCCCCCCCGCCGGGGGGCCTCCGGGGGTTGCCCCCCGACAGACCCTAGGCTGGCGGGATGACTGAGAAAACGTCTCGGCAACTCGCCGTCTTCGACATCGACAACACCCTTGCCGACACCGGCCACCGCCAGCACTTCCTGGAGAGCCGGCCCCGGGACTGGAACGGCTTCTTCGGCGCGGCCCCGGCCGATCCGCCGCTGTCGCGAGGGGTGGCCCTGGCCGTGGAGAGCGCGGCCGACTGCGAGGTCGTGTACCTGACGGGGCGCCCCGAACGCTGCCGGGCGGACACCGTGGACTGGCTCACCCGGCACGGGCTGCCCGAGGGGCGGTTGTGGATGCGCGGGAACCAGGACCGCAGGCCGGCCCGGACGACCAAGCTGGAGGTGCTGGGGCGGCTCGCCCGGAGCCGCGAGGTGCGGATGCTCGTGGACGACGACGAGCTGGTGTGCCAGGCCGCCCGTGCGGCGGGCTTCCGGGTGGTCCTGGCGGACTGGGCGGCGGACGCGCCCGAGCTCAAGTCGGCCCAGGAGGACGAGGGCCGGACCTGAGCCCGGGGGTGCCTGCCGGCGGACGGGGTGCCTCGTCGGATCTCGCCGTCGAGTCAGTCCTCGCCGTCGAGGCGGAAGCCGACCTTGAGCCCCACCTGGTAGTGGGCGATCTCCCCGTTCTCGATGTGCCCGCGTACCTGGACGACCTCGAACCAGTCCAGATTTCTGAGGGTCTGGCCCGCGCGGGCCACTCCGTTGCGGATGGCCTGATCGATGCCCTCGTGAGAGGTGCCGACGATTTCGGTCACCCGGTACGTGTGGTTGGACATGGACGTCTCCCGACAGGTGGTGGCTTTTGCCTGTTTCTACGGTGCCCCAGTAAGTCCGGCTCCGCGAACTTTGGGCGAACAGTCACCGACGAAAGCCCCTTGACCGGCTCATTGGTCTATGCCAATTTCGAGCCAACCGAGACGCCGAGCCCCAGAAGGTGACCTTCGTGAAGAGACGCTTCCTCACTGTGTCCGCCGCCCTCGTGGCTGCAACCGCCCTCACGGGCTGCAGCCGGTTGGCAGGTTCGGAGGGAGGGCCTCGGAAGGTGACGCTCTGGCTGATGAAGGGCAGCGCCTCCGACGAGTTCATCACCCGGTTCACCGACTCGTTCGAGAAGGAACACCCCGGGATCGACCTGGAAGTGAAGATCCAGGAGTGGAACGGCATCGGCAAGAAGGTCGACGCCGTCCTCGACGGCAAGAGCACCGAGAGCGCCGACGTCATCGAGGTCGGCAACACCCAGGTGGCCCAGTACGTCGAGAACGGCGGCATCGAGGAACTCACCCTCGAAGGCCTGCGCGAATGGGGGAGCAAGGACTGGCTCAGGGGCCTCTCCGACCCGGGCACCATCGACGGCGCCCAGTACGGAGTCCCCTGGTACGCCGCCAACCGCGTGGTCATCTACAACAAGGACCTCTTCGCGAACGCCGGCGTCAAGGCCCTGCCCAAGAACCGCCAGGAGTGGATCCAGGCAACCCAGAAACTCGACAAGGGCGACCAGCAGGGGATCTACCTCCCCGGGCAGAACTGGTACGTCCTCGCCGGATTCGTCTGGGACGAGGGCGGCGAACTCGCCGTCGAGACCAGCGGCCAGTGGGTCGGCACCCTCGACGACGAGAAGGCCCTCGCCGGGATGGAGTTCTACAAGCAGCTGCAAGCCCTGGGCGACGGGCCCAAGGGCGCCGACGAGGAGACGCCCCCGCAGTCGGAGGTCTTCGCCCGCGGCCAGGTCGCCCAGATCATCGCCCCGCCCAGCCAGGCCGCCGCGATCGAGGCGGCCAACCCGGCGCTCAAGGGGAAGATCGGCTTCTTCCCGATCCCCGGGAAGACCTCCGACAAGGTCGGCTCCGTGTTCACCGGCGGCTCCGACCTGATCATCCCGGAACGCACGAGGGACCGCCGCGGCGCCGTGGACGTGATCACGGCCCTGGTCAGTGAGAAATGGCAGACCGAGCTCGCCCGGACGATGAGCTACGTACCGAACAAGACCACCCTCGCCCATGTCGTCCAGGGCAACGAGGGCGCCGCCACGATGGCCCCCGGAGCCGCACAGGGCCGGGCCACCCCCAAGTCGGCCCGCTGGGCCGAGGTCGAGGCGAAGAACCCGATCAAGCCCTTCATGACGGCCGTGCTCACCGGGCAGGACCCCAAGCAGGCGGCCCGTACGGCCTCCGAGGAGATCAGCAAGGTGCTCGGCTCGGACCACTGAGCAGGCGCGGTGCGAGCACCGCCCCGGGCGCCTCCCGTCGAGTTCAGCGGGAGCACATCCAACTGCCGCTGCGCTGTCATGTCGAATCCAGCCGGTCACGGAAGAAGTAAAGGAGCCAGGCCGCACACCTGCCGGCCTGGCCCTCCGCGCCCGGATCAGGAGCCGCCATGACGATCGCACCCCTGTCTCCGTCCACCCTCCCCACCTCCCCCCTCGCCCCGTCGACGCTCCCCCCGTCGACCCTCCCCGTCCCCGCCACCGGCGCCCCCGCCGCCACCGGCCCCCGCTACGCCGTACGCCTCGCCCGCGACGAGGCCGAGGTGCGCGCCGCCCAGCGACTGCGCCACCAGGTCTTCGCCGGCGAGCTCGGAGCCCGCCTGAACAGCCCCGAGCCGGGCCTCGACATCGATGCCTTCGACTCCTACTGCGACCACCTCCTCGTCGTCGAGGAGGAGACCGAGCAGGTCGTCGGCACCTACCGGCTGCTGCCCCCGGAGCGCGCCGCCGTCGCGGGCCGCCTCTACTCCGAAGGGGAGTTCGACCTCTCCGCCCTCGCCCCCATCCGCCCGGACCTCGTCGAGGTCGGCCGCTCCTGCGTCCACCCCGACCACCGCAACGGCGCCGTCATCGCCCTGATCTGGGCCGGACTGGCCCGCTACATGGACCGCTCCGGCCACAACTGGCTCGCCGGATGCTGCTCCATCCCGCTCGCCGACGGCGGGGTGCTGGCCGCCGCCACCCGCGAAGCAGCCCTGGCCCGCGCCCTGGCCCCCCGCGAGTACCGGGTCACCCCCCACAACCCGTGGAGCCCCGAGGGCATCGAGTTCCCCGCCCGCATGGAACTGCCCCCGCTGCTGCGCGGCTACCTGCGCCTCGGCGCCTGGGTCTGCGGCGAGCCCGCCCTCGACCTCGAATTCGGCTGCACGGACCTGTACGTGCTGCTCTCCCTGCGCCGCACCAATCCGCGCTACCTCAAGCACTTCCTCTCGCTCGTCCCGGGCGAATGAGCGTCTGGCTGCCCACCTCGCCCTGCACCCCCGAGGCCTGCGCAGGCCACGGAGGTGCCACCGCGAGCGTCCCGCACGCCGTGCTCCGGCTCGCCCTGGCGTTCGGCCTGTTCCTCGCCGGGATCCTGGGGGCCCCACCGGTCCGGCTGCTGCCGGCCGGCCCCCGCCACGCGCTGGTACGGGCCTGGTCGAGGGCGCTGGTAAGGGCCCTCGGCATACGGATCACCGTGCACGGGAGCCCCGGCCCCGCCGGGGGCCGGCTCCTCGTCCCCAACCACATCTCCTGGCTGGACATCCCGCTCGTCGCCGCCGCCGTGCCCTGCCGGATGCTGGCCAAGAGCGACATCCGCGCCTGGCCGGTCCTCGGCCCCCTCGCGGGGCGGGCCGGGACCCTGTTCATCGAACGCGACCGGATCCGGGCCCTGCCCGACACCGTCCGGGTCCTCACCCGCGCCCTGCTGGCGGGCGACCGGGTCACCGTCTTCCCCGAGGGCTCCACCTGGTGCGGGCGCGCCCAGGGTCCCTTCCGCAGGGCGGCCTTCCAGTCGGCCCTGGACGCCCGAGTGCCCGTACAGCCCGTGCGCCTTTCGTACCTCCACGACGACGGCTCGCTCGCCGCGGCGCCCGCCTTCGTCGGGGACGACCCGCTCACCGCCTCGCTGTGGCGGATCGCCCGCGCCCGCGGCGTACGCGCCGAGGTCAGGCTGCTGCCGCGGATCCCGCCGGGCCGCTACGCGCACCGGCGGGACCTCGCGGCAGCGGCCCAGCGGGCCGTCACGGCCGCCTCGGGCCGGACCCCGCTCCCCGGTATCCCCGCTCAGGCGGCCCGGGCCTCGGCGACGACCCCGTCGGCCACCGACAGGGAGAGCGCGAAGCGCCCCGCCGCATCCGTCCACCAGTGCGTCAACTCCAGCCCCGCGGCGGCCAGTTCCTTCCGCACCCCTTCCTGACGGAACTTGGCGGAGACCTCCGTCAGGATCTCCTCACCCGCCGCGAACGGCACCACCAGATCCAGCCCCCGGATCTTCACCAACACCTCCGACCGGGCCCGCAACCGCATCTCGATCCACTCCTGCTCCCGGTTCCACACCGCCACGTGCGCGAAGTCGGCCGTGTGGAAGTCCGCGCCCAGTTCCCGGTCGATGACGGCGAGCACGTTCTTGTTGAACTCGGCCGTCACGCCCTGCGCGTCGTCGTACGCCGCCACCAGCACGGCCTCGTCCTTCACCAGGTCCGTACCCATCAGCAGCGCGTCCCCGGGCGACAGCATCGCCCGTACGGACGCCAGGAACACCGCCCGCTCCGGCGGCAGCAGGTTCCCGATCGTGCCGCCGAGGAACACCACGAGGCGGGGCCCGGGGGACTGCGGCAGCCGGAGCGCACGCGTGAAGTCCGCGAGCAGCGCGTGCACCCGCAGCCCCGGATGCTCCGCGAGCAGCGTCTGCGCGGCCCCCCGCAGGGCGCTCTCGCTCACGTCCACCGGCACGTACGTGTCCAGCGCGGGCAGGGCCTCGATCAGGTGCAGGGTTTTCTCCGAGGACCCGGAGCCCAGCTCCACCAGGGTCCGGGCGCCGGTCTCCGCGGCGATCTCCCGGGCCCGCTCCAGCAGGATCTCCCGCTCAGCGCGCGTCGGGTAGTACTCCGGGAGCCGGGTGATCTCCTCGAAGAGCTCACTGCCCCGCGCGTCGTAGAACCACTTGGGCGGCAGCACCTTGGGCGTGCCCGTCAGGCCGTTCAGCACGTCCGTGCGCAATGCCCTCTCGGCGGCGTGCTCGTCGAGGGTCCTGGTCAACTGGAAGTCGTTCACGCGGAGTTCTCCTTGAGCGGGGTCAACTCGACCCGCGTACGAGTGGCGGTCAGCAAGGTCCGGTCGGGTACTTCGCACCACCGGGTGTCGTCGTCGTACGGTTCGGAGGCCACCACGGTGCGTCCGAGCGACGCGTCGGCCAGGTACCAGAGCGAATCGCCCCAGGCCGTCGCGGCGATCGTCACGCCGTCCGTGAGCAGCAGGTTCAGCCGGGACCCGGGCGCGGCCGTGGCCAGCTCCCGGACCGTCTCGGCCAGCGCCGCACCGGGCTCGTCCCCGGCGCGCAGCCGGTGCAGGACCAGCGCCCAGACCAGCGCCGAATCCGTGCGCGCGGCCAGTCGCAGCAGGTCCTGCGGCGGCAGCCCCACCGCGAGCGGGCCCGCCGAGGCCGGCCAGTCCCGCAGGGCGCCGTTGTGGCTGAACAGCCACGGCCCCTCCGCGAACGGCGCCGCGGCGGCCTCACCGTCGGCCCCTGCGCGCGTGGCGTCCCGTACGGCGGCCAGCAGGGCCCCGCTGCGCACCACGCGGGCCAGATCGGCGAAGCCCAGGTCGCCCCAGATCGGGCCGGCCCGCCGGTAGCGGGCCGGGACCGGGTCGCCCTCCGCGTACCAGCCGACGCCGAACCCGTCCGCGTTGACCGTGCCGTACCGCTGCCGGCGCGGCTCCCAGGACTGGCGGACCAGCGAATGCTCCGGCTCGCTCAGCACCCTCCCCAGCGCCACGTCCGGGCCCAGGTAGGCGAGGTGGCGGCACATCAGGCGTCCCTCGCGGTCCGGAAACCGGAGAAGATCTGCCGGCGCACCGGCAGGTCCCAGTTGCGGAACGTCCCCCGGCACGCCACCGGGTCCACGGCGAAGGAGCCGCCCCGCAGCACCTTGTGCTCCGGGCCGAAGAAGACCTCCGAGTACTCCCGGTAGGGGAACGCGCGGAACCCGGGGTACGGCAGGAAGTCCGAGGACGTCCACTCCCACACGTCGCCGATCAGCTGGCGCACGCCCAGGGCGGAGGCCCCGGCCGGGTAACTGCCAGCACGGGCGGGGCGCAGATGGCGCTGGCCCAGATTGGCGTGCTCGGGCGTCGGATCGGCGTCGCCCCAGGGGTAGCGGGTCGAGCGGCCCGTCGCCGGGTCGAAGCGGGCGGCCTTCTCCCACTCCGCCTCCGTGGGCAGCCGCCGGTCCGCCCAGCGGGCGTACGCGTCGGCCTCGTACCAGCTGACGTGCAACACCGGCTCCTCGTCCGGCACCGGCTCGTCGACCCCGAAGCGGCGGCGCAGCCACTGGCCGGCCTCCTTGCGCCAGAACAGCGGGGCCTCGATGGAGTGCGCGCGTATCTGCTCCCAGCCCCGCGGGGCCCACCAGCGGCGTTCGCGGTAGCCGCCGTCGGCGATGAACTCCTGGAAATCGGCGCAGGTCACCGGGACCGTGTCGATCCAGAAGGGTGCCAGGTCCCGCTCGTGGGCGGGGCGTTCGTTGTCGAGCGACCACGGCTCCACCGAAGTGCCCATGGTGAACGGGCCGCCCGGCACCAGGACTTCGGTGGCCGTCGGCGCCGGACCGCGCGGCGGCGAGGGGTCGGGTGCGGCCAGGGCCGGTGCGCCCCGCCTGAGCTGATGGGTGATCAACATCGTTTCGTCGTGCTGCTGTTCGTGCTGGGCGATCATCCCGAAGACGTAGCCGGAGTCCAGCAGCGCTGTCCCCTCCATCGGGGTGCTCTCCAACAGGTCGAAGACCCTGCCGCGCACCTCGGAGGCGTACGTGCGGGCCTCGGCGGGCCCGAGCAGCGGCAGCTTCGGCCGCTCCGAGCGGGGATGCTCGAACGCGTCGTAGAGCGGGTCGATCTCGGGACGCATGGCCTCGCGCCCGGCGACGTTGCGCAGCAGCCAGAGCTCCTCCATGTTCCCGATGTGCGCGAGGTCCCAGACGAGCGGGGACATGAGCGGGGAGTGCTGGGCGGTGAGCTCCGCGTCGCTCACCGAATCGGTGAGCGCGGCCGTGCGCAGCCGCGCGGCGGTCAGGGCGGCCGCGGCCCGCTCCCGCAGGGACTCCGCGGACTCCGGGAACTTCGGGGACTCCGAGGACCGCGTGGATCCCGCGGACTGCGTGGATCCCGCGGACTCCGTGGTTCGCGGGGATGATGTGGATCCTGCCGTCACTGTCGGGCCTTCTTCCCGGTCGGCTGGAGCTGGGGCTGGTCGTCGGCCGGACATCGGCCGCGCAGGACGTACCGCTCGGCGAAGGCGCCGACGGTGTCCTGGACGTGCGCACTCGCCCCGAGCCGGGGCAGCGCCTCCACGGCAGCCCGGAAACAGACCGTCGCGGCCGTCCGCAGTTCGGGATCGGCCAGGGCGTGCTGGGCGGCGGACCGCCAGAGCGGATTGCGGGGCGCGGGCCCGGGCCCGTACGCGTCCGCGAGTCCCTTCGCCGCCCGGTAGGCGGTCTCGGCGGCCTCCGGATCGTCGAACAGCGCGTGCACCACGGCCACCGGCACCAGCCAGCCGTCGTCACCCGGCTGCGCGTCGATCATCCGCAGCTCCAGGTGGCCGCGCGGCCTGACCGGCGGGAAGAGCGTGGTCAGGTGGTAGTCGAGGTCCTCGGCGGTGGGCCCTCGCAGCCCCGCGTGGCCGTCCGTGCGCAGCCAGTCGCGGAAGGTCATGCCGTACGGCGCCGTCCACGACTCGCCTTCGTAGGACCGTACGCACATCACCTCCGTGTCCAGTGCCTGCCGGGTCCACGCCGCCCGCGGCTCGGCCTCGAGCGGCGGGGCGAGCGTCCGGCGGCCGTCCAGGTCGCTCCAGACGCCCTGGCGGGAACAGCGCCAGCCGGCGTACGGACCCTCGCGCGCGGGGGAGTTGGCGAAGGCGGCGACCAGGACCGCGCCCAGCAGGTGCGCCAGCCGCCAGCGTCGTCCGTGCCCGAAGGCGCCCGGTTCCTCCTGGCCCGCGTCCACGCAGACCTGCACGGAGGCGGAGGCGCACATCATGGCGCGGCCGGCCGGACCGGTGCGGTCGAAGTAGGCCTCCATGGCGTCATAGCGGGGGCTCGACAGCAGTCGGCGGTAGGGGTGGCGGGTGTCGCGGCCGAGACCGCGCAGGACCAGTCCCAGGTCGAGCAGGGCGGACCTGACGGCGGAGAGGTCGGACTGGAGGGCGTCCACGCATCGCGTCAGGGAATCGGCGGGGGCCGAGCTGAACTCCAGCTGGCCGCCGGGTTCCACGGTGATCCGGGAGCCGAGGGGGAGGGCGCGGGCGGTTGCGTGCGCGGCCCGTAGCCGCTCCGGGGCCACGGGCTGCCCGGGCCGCTCCGCGTCCACGAGCAGCCATTCGAGTTCGGCGCCGACCAGCCGGGGCGGGCCGGTCTTGAAGCAGATCCCGTGGATCAGCTCCTCGGCCTGGGTCTCGGTGATCGGGGAGTGCTCCGGGGGAGCGGGCGAGTTCTGTGGCATGACGAGGTCCTCGTCTCCTGTCGTCGGCCGTGACATCACCCGTGCCTACCCGTCCCATGGGCGCCCATGCTTGCGGGGAAAATGCGTTGCCGCCGGTTCAGCGGGATGCGGAGGATGGCGGCGTGAGCAGCAGATTGCGCGAGATCGCGCGGGAGAACGCGGAAATCCTGGCGGCCGGCGGCTACCGGACGCGGTCGGGGCGGCACGTGGCGCTCGCCGCCGCCCTGGCGGAAGCCAAGGCAGAAACCAGAATATATGGACCAAACCAAGTCATTCCAGACGAGAAAATCCTCCGTGGACCCGCCGCGACGGCCATCGAGGTCACGGGGGAGAGCAGCACGGTCGCGGCCCGCAGGCTCGCGGCGGGGGGTCTGGAGACGGTCGCGGGGGCACCCCGGGTGGCGGTCCTGAACTTCGCTTCGGCCCGTAATCCCGGGGGCGGCTACGTCCGCGGGGCCAAGGCGCAGGAGGAGGCGCTGTGCCGCGCCTCGGCCCTGTACGAGACCCTCCTGGAGGCTCCGGAGTACTACGAGGTCCACCGCGCGGAACGCAGCACCTTCTACACCGACCGGGTGATTCACTCGCCCGCGGTGCCCGTCTTCCGCGACGACCGCGGGGAGCTCATGGAACCCCCCTTCCGGGCCGGCTTCCTCACCTCCCCGGCGCCCAACGCGGGCACGATCCGTCGTCAGGAGCCCGAGCGAGCGGGGGAGATCCCACAGGCGCTGGCCAGGCGCGCGCGGCTCGTGCTGGAGGTGGCGGCGCTGCACGGGTACGAGCGGCTGGTGCTGGGGGCTTGGGGCTGCGGGGTCTTCCGGAACGACCCGCACGAGGTGGCGCGGGCCTTCGCCGGGCAGCTGACGGGGACGTTCACGGGGGTGTTCGAGCGGGTGGTGTTCGCGGTACTGGACCGGGATCCGGGACCGCGGAGGGCGTTCGAGCGGGTGTTCGAGGGTCATTCGGGGTTCGAGCGGCCCTAGGGGATCGGGGGATCGGGGGCTCGGGGGCCCGAGGGATCAGAGCATCCCCGGGGGTCCGGGTGGACACGAGGGTCCGCGGGGGCGGAGAGGTTCGGGCAGGCCGCGGGGTCCGAGCCGGCCGAGGAGGTCGAGCCTGCGGAGGGTCCGAGCCGGCGGAGGGTCCTGCCAGGGGCCGACGCGGGCGCTCGTCGCACCCGCCTCCTCAGCCCCTGGCCGGGCCCGTCGGCGGGCTACTGCCAGCCGTAACGCTCGCGCAGCCGGTCCACGACCAGCCGGAAGCGCCGCAGGTCCAGCGCGCAGGCCTCGCGCCGCATCCCCGTCTCGTGCACCCGCAGCACCCGGTCGACGTCCACCCAGGACTCCCGGCCCGCGCTGTCCCAGGGCCCCGTGCCGATCGGGACCCACTCGCGGTCGCTGTCGTGCCGCTTGCTGGACAGCTGTACGGCGAGCAGCGTCCGCCCGCCCGCCTCACGGGCCACGACCAGCACCGGCCGGTCCTTGCCGCGGCCGTCGTTCTCCTCGTACGGGACCCAGGTCCACACGATCTCGCCCGGGTCGGGGTCCCCGTCGTGGTCGGGCGCGTACTCGGTCCGCACCGGGCCGATGGCGCGCGGATCGGCCTCGACGGTGGCGTCGGCCCCGTCACGGCCGGGCTGGTCGGTGTAACCGTTGCTGTGATGCGAAAGTGCCGTCATTCGCGCGAGATTACTGCTTTCACCCGTGCCGCAGCACGCGGTAGCCGAGTGTCGGGGACAGTCGCATGATCGCCCGCAGAGGCCTCGTCATGCCGATGTACGTCTCGGCCTTGTCGCGCTGGATGGCGCTGATCACGGCCCCGGCCGCCTGCGCCGCGCTGATCTTGCCGCGGCCCCGGCCGCGTGTCATGTCGGTGTCGACCAGGGGCAGGACGGCGTCGATGACCTGGATGCCCGGGGCCGAGTCCTGGCACTGGTAGCGCAGGGAGCGGCTGAACGTGCGCAGTGCGGCCTTCGTGGCGCAGTAGACCGGGGCCGAGGGCTTGGGGGCGATGGCCAGGCCGCTGGTGATGTTGACGATCGCGGCGGACGGCAGACCGCGCAGATGCGGCAGCAGCCCGGTCGAGAGGGTGATCACGGCGTCCAGGTTGACCGCCGTCTCGCGGCGCAACGCCGGGCGCAGCGCCCGAGGATCCTCGTGGACGAAGTCGGTGATCGTCTGCACGCCCGCGTTGTTGACGACGACGGACAGGTCGGGAAAGCGGTCGGGCAGCCCGTCGGTGAACTCCTCGACCGCGTCGAGGTCGGCGAGGTCCAGCACGTGCGTCGACACCCGGTCGCCGTGGTCGGCCGTCAGGGCGTCGAGCTGCTCGCGGCCGCGTCCGACAGCCACCACGTGAGCTCCCTTCCCCACGAGCTGCCGGGTCAGCTCCGCGCCGACGCCGCGAGCGCCGCCCGTGACGAGAACAGTTCTGCCGGTGAGGTTCATCTGTGACTTTCCTTCGTCGAGTGGTGGTCCGTGCGCACCGCGCCGGGGCGGCGCGCGAAGGCCGCTCTGTAGGCGGCGGGTGTGACGGCGGTCCGTCGTTTGAACTCGCGGGTGAAGTGCGGCTGGTCGGCGTACCCGCAGGCGAACCCGACCAGGCACGGTGCGTGTTCGCCGTCCAGCAACAGGCCGGCGGCCGCCTCCGCGCGGACTGCCCCGAGCAGCCCCTGGAAACCGCCGGCTCCGCGCAGCCGCCGCTGGAGGCTGCGAGTCGACGTACCCAGCTCGGTGGCCACGACGTCGAGCGTCCAGCGCCGGGCGAGGTCGTCCGCGAGGAGGGTGCGCGCACGCGAGACCGCATCCGGGCTCCGTGCTGCCACCGCATCCTCGGGCGCCGGTGGGGCCGGATCGGAGGGGGTGGGCCGGGGCTGCCAGGTGAAGCGCCACAGCGAGGTGTCGCAGCCGGGCGGCGGGGCCCTGAAGACACCGTCGGCGAACACGACCGTACGCCGGTCACGACCGGCCGTGACGGTGAGCTCCCGCGTGCCGGTCATCGCCAGGAGGACCGTCAACACGCCCAGTACGAGCACGTCCTCGGCGGGCTCGGGCGGCGCGCCGGGCGGTCCCGCATGCTCGGCGAGCAGATCCCGCCGGTCCGTCTCCCGGAACACCACGTGGTGCCGCGAACGGGTGAACCGTTCCAGCCGGCGCCACCGCTCCAGGAGGTCCAGCGGGCTTTCGGCCCCCAGCAGAGCCGCCACGACCGGGTCGGACGCGATCTTCGGCAGCACCAGTCCGACGCGCAGCAGCGGCAGGAGTCCGTGCGCCTGCGCGATGCCCCCGAGGAAACGCCGTTTGGCGTCGAAGGGGAGCAGTGCCCCTTCCGAGACGGGCGCCGATGAAGCGGCACCGATGCCGTCGTCGGCCAGCGCCCGCCGCACCGCCGCCACGAGCGTCGAGCTTGCGAAGTCGTCCATGGGAGCACGCTATGCCCGGTGCGTTCGGGACGTCTTGAACGATCACGCCACCCGATGCCGGCGTACGACGGCTCGCACTACGCGGGGTCGTACGGGGAGAACCGAGGCGGTCGCCGACCGTGCGGGTGCGTCAGCGCATCTTGAGCGAGTGTCCTGGAGCCAGGGCGTCCGAGATCCGCTCGGCGATCGGCTGGGCCGAGTTGCCCGCAGGACTCTTCGGGCCCTGCGTGACGGTCACGGAGATCGCGAGCTTCTCCGCCGGCAGGTAGGCGGATACCGCCGCATAGCCCGAGAACGAAGGGTTCGTCAGGGTCCAGCCGTTGAGGACGATCACACCGAGGCCGAAGTGGTGGGCTTGCGTGTTCGTCAGCAGGCAAACACTGGCCGGGCACGTGGCCGTGGGGTGGCCCAGGCCGATCGTGCCCGGATCGAGCTGTGTCTTGAAGGACTGCGCGGACAGCAGCTCCCCGGTGCCGACGCCACGCGCGGACCGGTCGAGGTCGCAGATGTTCTGGACGAGGACCGCGCCGGGGGCGGTGGTCCACGAAGGGTTCCAGAACGTGGACTCCTCGTACTTGCCCCGCTCCGAGGTGAAGGCGTGCAGGGCGGGCTCCGGGATCTGCGGGGTGTATTGGTTGCTGGTCTGGTTCAGCCCGAGCGGGTTCATGATCTGCTCGGTGAGCAACCGCTCCAGCCCGACCCCGCTGATCTTCTCCAGCGCGGTGCCGAGCAGTGCGAAATTGGCGTGCGAGTAGCTCCAGTTGGTCCCCGGCTCGTACAGGAGCGGCTTGCTCGTCGCGTAGTGGGTGATCTGGTCCGTCGTCCAGTGCCGGAACGGGTGGGACTCGAGTTCGGCGAGGAAGGCCGGGTCCGTGACGTAGTCGTGCAGGCCGGAGGTGGAGCTGCCGAGCATCCGCAGGGTGATCTCCGAGCCGTGCGGCAGGTCCGGCAGCCAGCGGGACACCGGGTCGTCGAGCGAGGCCTTGCCCTGCTCGACGAGGCGGAGCAGGGCGATGCCCATGTAGACGATGCCCACCGATCCCGTACGGAAGTGCATCGACGGCTCGGCCGGGACGCCGGTCATCGATTCCCCGAGAGCCGTGGTGAGCACGTCCTTGCCGCCGGAGGAGACCCGCAGGACCACCGAGTTCAGCCCGAACTCCCGCTGGGCCTTCTGCGCGATGGCGAGGACCTTGGCGGCGTCCCCCTGCGCGGGGCCGGGCGAGGTGACGCAGGCTTCCGGCGCCGCCGCGGCCGATGCCGGACCCGAGACCGGGCCCGCGACGGTCGCGGCCGGAAGGGCTGCGCCCAGCAGGCCGGCGATGCACAGCAACACCGTACGCGTGCGTTTCACCCTGCCAGTGTGGAGGGGTCCGCCGCACGGCGCACGCCGGACCCGTCCGCGCCACCGCCGCCCCGCCCGCGGGCCCGGACGGGAACGACGGGCGGGGCGGGTCAGATCCAGCCCTCCAGAGAGGCCATGAAGCCGTCGAAGTCGTCGCGGTGGATGGTGTGTCCGGCCCCGGCGACCGAACGCACCTCGAACCCGCGGCCCTCCAGCAGGGCCGCCCGCTCCGGCGAGATGATGAAGCTCGGATCGGCGAGCTGTACGAGAGAGGGCACCACCGGCGCGGCCGGCATCAAGTCGGTGCCGAGCAGCGGGGCGAGGCCCAGTGCGGTGGCTTCGTCCCACACCGCCAGCGTCGCCAGCTCGATGTCCACGTCGGCCTCTTCCCAGCGCGGGTTCATCCCCTGGATCTGCTCCTTGGTGGCCGACTTGAACTGCGCGAACAGTTCCGGACCGAAGCCCTCCTGCGGGGAGGCGAGGTGCCAGGCGGGGTCCGAGAACACGGCGCGGCGCGGCTTCAGCCGTTCCACGGCGAGCGACAGGGTCAGTCCGCCCAGGGAGTGACCGATGGCGAGCTCCGCGCCTTCCGGCAGGCTCTCGACCAGGTCGTCCGCGTAGCGCTCCGGGGTGTACTCGCCGCGGCCGCTCGCCCCGTGACCCCGCTGGTCCACGGCGATGACGCGGTAGCCCCGGTCGGCCAGCGCGGGTCCCACCCGGCGCCAGGTCCGGTGGTCGGCCATGATGCCGTGGATCAGGAGGGCGATGCGGTCTCCCTCGCCCCAGGTGTGGGTGTGCAGCTGCACGGTGGTGCCTTTCTCTGCTGATGTGCGATGTCGGTCTTGGCCGTACGGGCCGTACGGCCGTACGGCCCGTACGTTTCGTGCGTCAGCGCACGCTGCGGATCGGCTTCACCGCGAGGGCGCCGGCCACCGCCAGCACGGCCGCGACGATGAACAGGGCGGTGTAACCGCCGCTGAGCGAGACGACCACCGAGGCGACGAACGGCGCGATGATCTGGGGACCGGCGTTGGCGATGTTGAGCACACCCATGTCGCGGGCCGCGTCCTCGGCGCTGGGGAGCACCATCGTCACGAGCGCGGTGTCCACGGCCATGTAGCAGCCGAACGCGAGCCCGTTGACCGCGGCGAAGGCCAGCATCGCGGTCCAGCTGGTCGACACCGCCGGGATGACCAGCGCGACGGCCGACAGCAGGGCGGAGGCCCCGACGAAGAGCTTGCGGCGGTCGAACCTGTCCGACAGGTAGCCGCCGAGGACCGTGGAGACCACCATCGCCACGCTGGTCAGCGGCATCAGCACGGCCACCGCGGACTCGGGCTCCATGCCGTCCGGCAGCACGGTGTGGTCCTGGAGGATGTACAGCTGGTAGCCGGTGACCGCGAAGTACCCGAGGACGAGCAGGGCCCGCCCGATGAAGGCCCACCGGAAGTCGTGGTCCTTCAACGCGCCGACGAAGGCCGCCAGTTGGTCCTTGACGGGCATGGGGGCGCGGGCCGGCAGCCGCTCTTCCCGGGTGCAGGCGGTGAAGAGGACGGCGGCGCCCGCGACGAGCGCGCCGAAGACGAGGTACCCGGTGCGGTAGTCCTCGGAGAAGGTCGCGCCGACCAGCGCCCCGATCGTGGAACCGAAGGGCAGGCCGAGGCCGACGGCGGCGGATGCCTTGCCCCGGGCCGACACGGGCACGCGGTCGGGAACCACGGAGGTGATGGCGGCCTGGTAGACGTTCATGACCGCCTGGCCGAGGCACCAGACGATCGTGATCAGCAGGATCGTGTTCGCGAGGCCGAGCAGGAACATCGCCGGTATCGCGGCCAGCCCGCCTCCGAGGATCCAGGGGTTGCGCCGTCCGCTGCGGTCGGAGAGCGCGCCGGCGACCGGGTTGAAGACCGTGGCGAAGATCGCCGAGACCCCTGCGATCAGGCCGAAGTTCGAGACCTTGTTCGCCGGGTCGACGTTCTCCACCTGGAGCGCGAGCAGGACGCTCGCGACACCGATGTAGAGGGCGTACATGGCGGTGTTGCCGACGAGCAGCAGGGGGAGCAGGCCGCGTCCGGGGCGGCCGGACGGCGAGGACGCGTCGGAGGTGGCGTCGGAGGTGGCGGCGCTGGTGGTGCCGGAGCCGGGGGAGGAAAGGGCCACGGTGCCCTCCTGGGCGGTGAGGGTGCGGAAGGGTGCGGGTGGAGGAGGGTGAGGGGGGTGAGGGGAGAGGTGGTGCGGTGAGGGGTGTGCGCGCCGTCCTGCCGCGATGGCGGGGTGCGAAAGGAACGCGACAGGACGGCGGCGCGGGGACACGGCGGAACACCACTGTCAGGTGAGATGTCGCGCCGTGGTTACACGTGTCAATGACTCGTGTAACCACTGTGTACCATCCGTTTCCGGCCATCCGCTAGCCCCTGGGCGCAACAGGTCTGGAAAGATGCCACGGCAATGTCTGAGTCATCGAAGTCATCGAAGCCGTCGAGTTCGCCGAAGCCGTCGCCGCAGTCGCCGCCTCCCGTCCCGACCAGCGCCGACGTGGCCCGGCTCGCCGGAGTGTCGCGGGCGACGGTCTCGTACGTCCTGAACAACGCCGAGGCCGTGCGCATCAGCGAGCCGACCCGGCGCAGGGTCCGGGAGGCCGCCGAGGAACTGGGCTACGTCCCGCACGCCGCCGCCCGCAGCCTGCGGGCCGGGCGCACCCGGATCGTGCTGCTGCCCACCCCGAACGCTCCGATCGGGCCGCTGTACAGCGCGTTCCTCAACGAACTCCAGCGGGCCCTGCGCCGCCTCGACTACACCGTGGTCCAGTACGGGAGCCTCGGCCTCGACGGAGACGAGGCCGCCCGCGCGTGGGCTGAGCTGCGGCCGGTCGCGGTGATCTCGCTCGGCGAGACCACGCTCACCGCCCGCGGGGTCGCCACCCTCAAGAGGGCCGGGGCGCGCGCGGTCATCACCATGGGGCCGGACCGGGTGCCGGGGGCGCACGCGCTGGTCCTGAACCAGGAGGACGTCGGGGTACGGGCCGCGGCCCATCTCGTGGAGCGGGGCCTGCGGCGGATCGGTGTGATCGTTCCGCAGGAGGAGGGGCTGGAGCTCTTCTCCGGGCCCCGGCTGGCGGGCGCCCGTTCGGTGGCCGGCGCGGAGGTCGAGGCGCTCCCGATGGCGTACTCCGAGGAATCGGCCGGCGCACTCGCGGCGCGGTGGCGGCAGCTCGGGCTGGACGGGGTGTTCGCGTACAACGACGAGTACGCGATGCTGCTGATGCGGGCCTTCCAGGACGAGGGGCTGAGCGTGCCCGGGGACGTGGCCGTCATCGGGGCCGACGACCTGCTCCTCGGGCGGCTGCTGAGACCCCGGCTGAGCACGGTGCGGATCGAGATGCCGACCGGTGACCACCTGGCGTCGCTGGTGGACCGGGCCGTGCGGGAGCCGTCGGAGCCGTCGGGTCCGCCCGAGCGGGAGGATCTGATGGCGGCGGTGGCGATCCCGCGCGAGTCGACCTGACGGCCGGTTCCCGTGCGGGGCGCCGGGGCGCCGGGGTGGCCCGCGCGGTGCGGGCCGACGGTGCGGTGCGGGCCGACGGTGAGGTGCGGGCCGACGGTCCGGTGCGGGCCGGATGCGCGGGGCTCCGCCCCGGACCGCGTGCCCAGAACGCCCGCGGGGGCCGAGATGGTGCCGCCGTGCCTGCCCGTGCGGACCGGAGCGACGGCGCTCCGCCCCGGACCGCGTGTCGCGAACGCCGCCGTGGCCTGGAACGGGTGGCCGTTGACAGGCGGTGATGTGCGGACGGAGACTTCGGGCGCGCCCCACCGGGTGCAGCCGGCGTTGTGTTCCGGTGCCCACACCGGCGCCGGGGCCCTGTCGGCCGTACGGATCCGCCCAGGAGAGACCCCATGAGCATCCGCACCGTCCGCGACGTGTACGTCGTCGACGCCGTCCGCACCCCGATCGGCAAGTTCGGCGGGGCGCTCGCCGGAGTCCGGCCGGACGACCTGGCGGCCCACGTGGTCCGCGCACTGGTGGACCGTACGCCGGAACTCGACCCGGCCCGGATCGACGACGTCGTCTTCGGCGACGCGAACGGCGCCGGTGAGGACAACCGCGACGTGGCCCGCATGGCGGTGCTGCTGGCCGGGCTCCCCGTGAGCGTCCCCGGGGTCACCGTCAACCGGCTCTGCGGATCGGGCCTGGAGGCCGTGGTCCAGGCCGCCCGCGCCATCGCCGTCGGCGACGCGTCCGTGGCCATCGCGGGCGGCGTGGAGTCGATGAGCCGCGCCCCCTGGGTGGTGCAGAAGCCCGAGCGGGCCTTCCCCGCCGGGCACCAGCAGATGTGGTCGACCACCCTCGGCTGGCGGATGACCAACCCGCGCATGCCCGAGGAGTGGACCGGCTCGCTCGGCGAGGGCGCCGAACTCATCGCCGAGAAGCACGGCATCACCCGCGAGGCGCAGGACGCCTTCGCCCTGGAGAGCCACCGCAAGGCCGCGGCCGCGTGGTCCGCCGGGCAGTACGACGCCGAGGTCGTCCCCTACGCGGGCGTGGACCTGCTGCGCGACGAGTGCATCCGCGAGGGATCCACCCCCGAGGCGCTGGCCCGGCTGAAGCCCGCCTTCCGTACCGACGGGACCGGTACGGTCACCGCCGCCAACTCCTCCCCCCTCAACGACGGCGCCGCCGCGCTGCTGTTGACCGACGAGGAGGGACTCGCCGCCACGGGCCGCGAGCCGCTCGCCCGGATCAGCGCCTCCGCCGTCACCGGCATCGAACCCCAACTCTTCGGTCTGGGCCCCGTGGAGGCCGTCCAGCGGGCCCTCGCCAAGGCCGGACGCGGCTTCGCCGACCTCACCACCCTCGAACTGAACGAGGCTTTCGCCGCACAGGCGTTGGGCTGTCTGGCGGCCTGGCCCGAGCTCGACCCGGCCGTGGTCAACCCGCGTGGCGGCGCCATCGCCATCGGTCATCCCCTCGGCGCCTCGGGGGCCCGGCTGGCCGGCTCGGTCGCGCACCAGCTGGCGGCGGCCGGCTCCGGGACCGGCATGGCGGCGCTGTGCATCGGTGTCGGACAGGGCATCGCGCTCGTGCTGGAGCGCTGAGTCCCTCCACCGGAACGGTTGGGCGATCAATTCCGGTCACTGGGGAATGTCAACTGCCCAATAAGTGAACAGATGTGGAGCCTCCGGTCTGGCACGATGGCGCGTGCTGCCGCCCCCCCCCGCGTACCCGTCGCACGCCCGCCTATCCTCACCGGAGGCCCCGCGCCATGCCGCTCCTCGACCCGACGCTCTGGCAGGACGGACCCACCCTCACCGGCGGCGCCGCCCCGGTCGTCGAACCCGCCACCGGGCGCACCCTCGCCACCCTCGACCTCGCCGCGCCCGCCGACGTGGCGGAGGCCGCCGTACGGGCGCAGGCAGCCCAGCGGGACTGGGCGCGGGCCACCCACCCGGAGCGGGCGGCGGTGCTCCGGCGCGCCGGGGACCTGTTCGCGGACCACGCCGACGAGCTCGGCGAATGGCTGGTCCGGGAGTCCGGCTCCATACCCGGGAAGGCCGCCTTCGAGCTGCACGTCGCCGCGCAGGAGTGCTACGAGGCCGCCGCGCTGGCCTCCCGCCCGACCGGGCAGGTGCTGCCCAGCGAGGCGCCCCGGCTCTCCTTCACCCGCCGGATCCCGGCCGGGGTGGTCGGGGTCGTTTCCCCGTTCAACGCCCCGCTGATCCTGGCGATCCGCTCGGTCGCACCGGCGCTGGCGCTCGGCAACGCGGTGCTGCTCAAGCCGGACCGGCGTACCGCGGTGTGCGGAGGCCTCGCCCTCGCCGCCGTGTTCGCCGCCGCCGGACTCCCGGCCGGGCTGCTGCACGTCCTGCCCGGTGGCGCCGAGACGGGGGCCGCGGTGGTCGCCGACCCGCGCGTCAGGGTGGTCTCCTTCACCGGATCCACCGCCGCCGGGCGCGCCGTCGGCGAGCTGGCGGGCCGTCACCTCAAGCGCGTACACCTGGAGTTGGGCGGCAACTCCGCCCTCGTCGTACTCCGCGACGCCGATGTCGAGGCCGCCGTCGCCCAGGCCTCCTGGGGCTCCTTCTTCCACCAGGGCCAGATCTGCATGACGGCAGGGCGCCACCTCGTGCACGCCTCCCTGTACGACGAGTACGTGGAGCGCCTCGCCGCGCGCGCCGAGGCGCTGGCCGTGGGGGACCCGTACCGCGATCAGGTGCACCTGGGCCCGCTGATCGACCGCGCGCAGGTGGAGCGCGTACACGCACTCGTGGAGTCCAGCACCGAGTACGGTGCCAAGCTCGTCGCGGGCGGTACGCACACCGACCTCTTCTACCGGCCGACCGTGCTGGCGGGCGTCGGCGACGACACCCCCGCCTACGCGGAGGAGGTCTTCGGCCCGGTCGCGCCCGTACGGTCCTTCGCGACGGAGGAGGAGGCGGTGGCCCTGGCCTCGGCGGGCCCCTACGGCCTGTCGCTCGGCATCGTGACCGCGGACGCGGCGCGGGGGCTGGACCTGGCCGAGCGGATCCCGACCGGGATCGCTCACGTCAACGACCAGACGGTCAATGACGAGGCGGTCGCGCCCTTCGGCGGCGTGGGCGTTTCCGGAACCGGCGCGCGCTTCGGCGGCGAGGCCAATCTCGACGCCTTCACCGAACTGCGGTGGACCACGGCCCGCACCACCCCGGCCGGCCACCCCTTCTAGTCTCCGGTTCCAGTCTCCGGCCGGAATGCCGGGGGCCGCTTGATGGTTCCATGGGGCAGACGAATCGATCAGGAAGGTCCCGACACCGTGGCTACAGTCGAGCTCACCAAGGAAAACTTCGACCAGACGATCAGCGAGAACCCGTTCGTGCTGATCGACTTCTGGGCGGGCTGGTGCCGGCCGTGCCTGCAGTTCGCCCCGGTCTACGACAAGGTCTCGGAGACCAACCCCGACCTGGTCTTCGCCAAGGTGGACACCGAGGCGCAGCAGGAACTGGCCGCCGCCTTCGAGATCACCTCGATCCCGACGCTGATGATCGTCCGGGACCAGGTCGCCATCTTCGCCCAGCCGGGCGCGCTGCCGGAGGCGGCGCTGACGGACCTGATCGGGCAGGCCCGTGCGCTCGACATGGACGAGGTGCGCGCGAAGATCGCCGCCTCGCAGCAGGGCGGCACGCCGGAGGCCTGATTGCCCGCCGTGGCCGCCGTTCGGCGGTGACACTGGTCCGTATGACCGAAGCGGTGGAGTACGACGTCGTGGTGCTCGGCGGGGGACCGGCCGGCGAGAACATCGTCGACCGGACCCAGGCCGCCGGGCTGAGCACGGCCCTGGTGGAGAGCGAGCTGATCGGCGGGGAGTGCTCGTACTGGGCCTGCGTGCCGAGCAAGGCCCTGCTGCGTCCGGTGCTTTCCCGGGCCGACGCGCGCCGGGTGCCGGGTCTGGCGGGCGCCGTCGCGTGGCCGCTGGACACGGAGGCGGTCTTCGAGCACCGCGACTACTGGACGGGCAACTGGAAGGACGAGGGCCAGATCGACTGGCTCGACTCCATCGGGGCCCACGTCTACCGGGGCCACGGCAGGCTCTACGGGGTCCGCAAGGTGGCCGTGACCAGCCCCGAAGGCGTGCACCACGTCCTCTCGGCCCGGCACGCGGTGGTCGTCGCCACCGGCACCCGCGCCGTCATCCCCGATCTGCCCGGCATCCACGGGGCCGGCCCCTGGACCAGCCGCGAGGCGACCTCGGCGCGGCAGGTGCCCGGGCGCCTGCTCATCGTGGGCGGCTCCGTGGTGGCCTCCGAGATGGCCACCGCCTGGCAGGGCCTCGGATCGCAGGTCACCGTGCTCGTCAGGGGCCCACGGCTGCTGCCGCGCATGGAGCCCTTCGCGGGCGAGTTGGTGGCCGACGCGCTTCGCGAGGCCGGCGCCGAGGTCCGTACCGGAGTGACCGTCGAGGCGGTCGTACGGGACGGTTCCACCGGGCCCGTCACGGTGGTGCTGGAGGGCGGCGAGACCCTGTGGGGCGACGAGCTGCTGATGGCGACCGGCCGGGCGCCCCGGACCGAGGACATCGGGCTCGACACCATCGGCCTGCCCGCCGGGGAGTGGATCGGGGTCGACGACAGCTGCCGGGTGCCCGGCCACGACTGGCTGTACGCCGTCGGCGACGTCAACCACCGCGCACTCCTCACCCACCAGGGCAAGTACCAGGCCCGGATCACGGGCGCCGCCATCGCCGCCCGGGCGGCCGGCACCCCGCTGGACACCGAACCGTGGGGTGCGCACACGGCCACCGCCGACACCCGGGCCCTGCCGCAGGCGGTCTTCACCGACCCGGAGGCCGCGGCCGTCGGCCTGACCCTCGCGGAAGCCGAGCGGGCCGGACACCGGGTGCGGGCCGTCGACTACGACCTGTCCAAGGTCTCCGGCGCCGGCCTGTACGCCGACGGCTACCGCGGCCGGGCCCGGATGATCGTCGACCTCGAGCGGGAGGTGCTGCTCGGGGCGACCTTCGTCGGCCCGGGCGCCGCGGAACTGATCCACGCGGCCACGATCGCGGTGGCCGGCGAGGTCCCGATCGCCCGGCTCTGGCACGCGGTCCCTGCGTTCCCGACCATCAGCGAGATCTGGCTGCGCCTGCTGGAGGAGTACCGGGGCCAGGGCCAGGGCTAGTGCGACGGGGGCTCAGGTGCGCAGGTACGAGGCCCCGTTGACGTCGAGCACCGTGCCCGAACTCCAGACGGCCTCGGGGGAGGCCAGGTAGAGCACCGCCGAGGCGATCTCCTCCGGGGCCGCCACCCGCCCGAACGGGCTCTGGGCACGGATCCGTTCGCCCTCCGGACCGCCGAGCCGGCCCGAGACCCGTTCCGTGGCGACGAAACCCGGTGCCACCGAGGCGACCGCGATGCCATGGGGCGCGAGGGAGACGGCCAGGGACTGCCCGAGTGCGTGCAGCGCCGCCTTCGTCGCGCCGTAGGCCGGGTGGTCGGGCTCGCCCCGGAAGGCTCCGCGCGAGCCGACGTTCACGATGCGGCCCGCCCGGCCCGCGTCGATCATGCGGCGCGCCGCGCAGTAGCTGAGGTTCGCCGCGCCGAACAGGTTCACCGCCGCCGTGCGCTGCCACGCCTCCTGCCAGTCCGCGTACGAGGTGGTGGGCAGCGGGTGCGCGACCATCACCGCCGCGTTGTTCACCAGGACGTCCACCCCGCCCAACGCCTCGTCGGCCTCGCCCACCAGGGCCTCCACCCGCGCCGGATCGGCGAGGTCGCCGCTGACGAGCACGTGTCCGTCGCCCGGCAGGGCGGCGAGGGTCTCCTCCGCGTCGGACTGCCGGGCGGAGCAGTGCACCGCGACCCGGTCGCCCTGCCGGGCGAACGCGGCGGCGACGGCCCGCCCGATACCCCGCGAGGCCCCGGTGACCAGTACTCCTCGGCTCATCCGCCGTTCCTCCCGTCCGTCGACGCGTCCGCGCCTTCAAGATCGTGAACCGTACGCCAATATACGGGCGATCACGTGTACCGGGCATGGAGTTCCAGAGCGCACAGCAGGTGGATCTGCGCGTCCACCCACGGCCGCGCGGCCGCGCCCGGGCCCTCCTCCCGCAGCGCGCCGAGGAACCTCCGTACGAGGCCGGCCGCGGTCGACAGGCCCGTACGGGCCAGGCCGGCCGCGGAGTCCTCGATCGCTGCGCGGGCGGGCTCGCCCAGGCCGCGCAGCCCCAGGACCGCCGCCGAGGCCAACGCGGACAGGGCACCCTCCATCGCCTCCGTGATCGGGTCCCGCGGGCGCGCCACCGGGCCCGCCGCCAAGCGGGCGCCGGCGGCGGGGGCCAGATCGGGCACGGTCACGCCCTCGGTCGTCAGGACGGCCACCGGGTCGAAGACGAGGCCGCCGCCCGTCACCCGGACCAGGGCGCTCAGATGACCGACCTCGCCCCGGCCGCCGCGCAGGCACTCGGCGAGCACGTCCAGCGCGCCGGGACTGTACGGGTTGTGCGTCGCCGACACCGTCCCGACGGCCCCCCGCGCATCGCGCACCGTCACCTCCAAGCGCTGCTCGGCCGGGTCGTAGCCCACCTCGCCGACCTCGTGGACCTCGACCACATGGACGGAGCCGGCCTCCGTCCGAGGCCGGACCAGATACGGCGCGAGCCCCTCCAGCGTCCGGGCGTGAGCGGCGAAGTCCCGCAGCAGCAGCGGCTCGGGCAGCTCGGACCAGGCCGATCCGACCGGTGTCACGCTCGTCGAGGCCGGCCGGCCGCCGCCGATGGTGACGGACAGGCCGGGCGTACGGGAGGCGCTCTCGCTCACCAGATTGGCGCGGGCCACCGCTCCCAGGGTGGACCCCGCCAGCCGCCGCAGCGCCAGCTCGGGCCCGGTGGGTTCCTGTCCCGGTGCCAATTCCCACCGGCGGCGCAGCACCAGCCCCGTACCGGCGCCGGGGTGACCGAGGAAGACCTCCGCGGTCCGCTCGCCGGGGCCCCCACCGATCCGGCAGCCGAGCGCCGTGAGGCGGACCCGGCGCAGCGCTGTGTCGCCCCGCTCCCCGGAGCCGAGTATCTGGGAGGCGGCGAGCGCGCCCTCCCGGCCGGCCGCGCGGAGCCGGGCATGGAACTCGGCGATGAGCGCGGCGTACTCCTCGGCCCGGTAGCGGGCACCCCGGGCGGCATGGTCGTCGAGCTGCCCGGTCAGCTCGGTCAGGATTCCGGCGGGCCAGTGCAGGGCTCGGGCGGACAGGTCGTCCCGCACCCGGCGCAGCGCGGTGGCCAGTACCGGGCCCGCGTGGGCCGCGCCGTCCAGGAGCAGGTCGTCGAGGAGCGCGGCCGCCGCGCCGAGCTCCGAGGCGCCGGGCCGCGCCCAGCCGCCGCTCCCGCCCACGTCCACCCGGTCGGGCGGAGCGGCCGGATCGGCCTCGCCGGCGGCCCGGAACGCCCACACGGCGAGAGCGATCACCTCCCCGCGGTGGGCGGTGGCGGCATCCGTGACCGCGTGCCCGATGCCCTCCGCGGCCGGGACCGGGAACCGTACCGTGCAGGTGGGCAGTTCCGCCCACGCGGCGGGCTCCTCGGCGGTGGGGTGGTGCAGCCGGGCCGTGTAACCCCGGGCGAGAGTACGCCGGGCGGTGGCCACGGCGCGGGTCCCGACGGCCGCGCTCAACGCCTCGTCGTCGAGGTCGCCCGGAGACCAGGGTTCCCAGGCGGCACCCGTGTGCCCGGAGCCGCCGGGACCGGGGTTGCGGGGAGCCGGGCCGTCGGGACCGGCGGCGCCGGGGGCCGGGTCACCAGCGACCGGGTCACCGGTGCCCGGGCCTTCGGATGCCGTGCGTTGCCAGGCGAGGACCAGGCCGAGGAGGTGCCGGCAGATCCCGGGCGCCCCGCAGGTGCAGGTGCCCTGATCGAGGCCCGCGCCCGGCGGCAGCGACACCCGCGTGTCGTCCGGGAACACCCCGGTCAGCGTGCCGTCGGCCCCGGCGGAAGGCACCGCCCCGGCGCCCGCGTCGAGTTCCTTCGCCGCGCGTTTGACCAGTCCGCGGTTGGAGAGCGCCGCGAGGGTGTGGAGGTCCAGCGCGAGGAGATCCGTACGGGTCATCGGCCCAGCCTTTCGGCGACGAACGCGGCGAGCTCGCCCGGCGTCATCGCGCCGACGTGCGCGCCCACGTCGGCGAGCCGCTGCGCGAGCTCGCGGTCGTACGCCGGGTTCGCGTCCTCGTCGAGCGCGGCCAGCCCCAGGACGGTCGTGCCCTGCTCGGCCAGCGCGCGGACGCCGCGCACCAGCCGGTACGGATCGCCGCCCTCGTAGAAGTCGCTGATCAGCGCGACGATGGCGCGCCTGGGGTTGTCGATCAGGCGCGTGCCGTAGTCGACGGCCCGGGCGATGTCGGTGCCCCCGCCGAGCTGGACGCGCATGAGCAGCTCGACCGGGTCGGTGACATCGGCCGTCAGGTCCACCACGCTGGTGTCGAAGGCGACCAGATGGGTCTTCAGCCCCGGCAGCCCCCACAGGCTCGCGGCCGTGACCGCCGAGTGGATGACCGAATCGACCATGGAACCGGACTGGTCCACCAGCAGGATCAGCTGCCACTGCTCCAGGTGCGGGCGGGTGCGCGAGTGGAAGCGCGGCCGCTCGATCAGGATGCGCCGCTCGGAGGGCTGGTAGTGGGCCAGGTTCGCGCGCACGGTACCCCGGAAGTCGAAGTCCCGGGCCGAGGGCAGCAGACTCGGGCGGCGCGAGCGCGTCCCCGAGAACGAGCGCCGGATCTCCGGTTTCAGCCGCTCCAGGAGCCGGCGCACCACCGCCTCCACGATCCTCCGGGCCAGCGCCAGCACCTGCGGATTCATCAGGTGCTTCGTCCGCAGCACGGCGCGCAGCAGGGTCGGGTTGGGTTCGACGCGTTCCAGCACGGCCGGGTCCGTGACGATCTCGTCGATCTCGTACAGCTCGACCGCGTCCCGTTCCAGCCGTTCGATCGTCTCCTTCGGGAAGAGTCGGTGGATGTCGTCGAGCCAGTCGACCGCGGTGACCGCCGAAGGTCCGTCACCGCCCTCGCGTGCGTTCATCCCGGGGCGGACCCCGCGCCGGGCCTGCTCGGGGTCGCGGCCGTAGAGCCAGTCCAGGGCGGCGTCGCGGGCCGCGGCCTCGCCGCCGAGCGGGCCGGTGCACCGTTCGGCGGGGGCGCCCAGGATCAGCCGCCACCGCTCCAGGCCGGGATCGGGGGCGGTCACGGCGCCGCCCGCAGGCCGTAGCGGTCGAGGGTGCGCTCCACTTGCTCCTCCAGGTTCCGGGCCCGCGCGATCAGCAGCGGATCGGCGGTGACGCGCAGCAGCGAGCGTGCCGAGCCGCGCACGCCACGCCGTTCGATCAGTCGGGCGGCGATCCGCTCGCGCTCCCGGGGCGGGAAGTACGCGAACGCCTGCCGCAGGGCGGGCAGCCCCGCCAGGAAATCCGCCTCGGACATGGCGCCCACCAGCTCGTCGAGTACGCCGATCAGCGGCTCGGGCCCGCCGCCCGCCGTCAGCTCCGTACGGGCGAGGGCGAACAGGCCCGCCAGCCAGTCGCCGAGGGTCCCGGGGCCGGCCGCCGCCCGCACCGCGGCGGCCGCGCCCCGGCCGTCGGTTTCCCCCAGAGCGCTGCGCAGCCCGAAGGCCGCTCCGCGCAGGTCGGCGGGGGCCGCGGGATCCGCGCTGATCCTGCGGCACACCCCGGCCACGGTCTCCCGCGACACCGACAGCAGTTCCCCGGCGTGCAGCACCGCATCCCGTACCGCGCCGAGCGCGCGCAGCCGGCCCGGATCGGCGCCGCCGGCCGGGCCGTGAACCCCCTCGGCCAGCCACAGGACGCGGCCGACCGCGGTGTCGACGGCGCCGGCGAGCAGCGGGTCACGGGCCACGCCGTACACCCGGTCGTGCCGCCACAGCCCGAGTGCCGTGTGCAGGGCCTCGCCCAGGGGGCCGAGCCGCGTCGCCCGCCCGAGTCCGGTGCCGAGCTCGGCCACCAGGCGGGCCGACAGCCGGGTGGCGCCGCAGACCACGGCGTCGAACAGGACCCCGGCCAGCGCCGCGGGTTCCGGGCCCGCCGCGCGCATCCGGTCCTCGAGGGCCACGGCCGCCGCCTCTTCGAGGGTCGCGCCGAAGCCACCCGCCTCGATCAGCGCGGCTTCGCGGCCCGCCGTCGTACGGGGCTCCCAACGCTCGGTGAAGACCGGGTCGGTGCCGTGCGCCGGGCCGGAGACCCGGGCGAAGCCGGGCACCGCCAGCACCCGCAGCCGGTGCAGCACCTGGCTGCGCGCCAACTCCGCCTCGTCGGTGAGGCGCAGGGTGACGGGGCGGCCCTCGCCCGGCGTCAGACCCAGCGCGGCCAGCCGTGCCTCGACGTCGTGCACGAGGGGAGGCAGCGGCGTCCCGGGATGCAGCCGCCCGACCCGGTCGCCGGCGCACGCCGCGACCATCTCCACGACCACCGGGTGGGATCCGGGGCGCAGCGGACCGCGCCGGGTCCACGGCAGCGGCTCGTCGAGGGCGTCGGTGATCAGCGCCCCGGCCAGGCCGTCCAAGAGGTCGAGCCGGGTCGGTTCCCGGTGTCCGCGCAGCGCCGCCAGGCCCAGCGCGGTGCCGTGCGCGGCGATCAGCCCGGCCGTGGAGACCGGATGGCCGCGCTCACGCAGCCGCCCGGCCACGGTCCGTACCAGGCCTTCCCCCGCGGCCTGCGGGCCTGCCTCCCAGAGCCGCTGGTAATACGCGGGCGAGGGCATTCCGGACTGGTACCCGGCGAAGGCGTCGAGCTGCCGGAAGGAGTACGGCACGAGGAAGCTCCCGCCCAAGGCCCCCTCCGGCAGCGCGGGCACCCCCGGCCACCCGTCCCCGGGCGGGTTGCCGGAGTGCGGGTCTTCGACGGGCTTGTCCGCCCCGGGCCCGTCGGCTTCGGGCTTGTCCGCCCCGGGCTCGTCGACCCCGGACCCGCCGGAACGGGGCTCGCCGGTACCCGGTCCGGAAGCGCCCGGGCCGGGTACGCCCTGCCCGCGCGGCACCGCTGCCCCTGCCAGGGCCACCAGCGCGGGCCGGTGGAAGCCACCCGTGACGACCAGGACCGGACGGTCCCCGCCCGCGGCCACGGCGGCCCGCACCCAGGCGGCCATGTACTCCTCCCGCGCCCGGTCGCCCTCGTCCGCGATCGCGTCGCCGCGCACGAGGTCGAAGTACGCCTCCAACCGGGCCGCGAGCCCACCCTCCTCGGAGCCGGAGCCGGAGCCGGAGCCGGAGCCGGAGCCGGAGCCGGAGCCGGAGCCGGAGCCGGAGCCGGAGCCGGAGCCCGAGTCGGGCCCGGACTCGAACATCCGGTCCCACAGCGCGTCCACCGAATCGACCTGGAACCGCCGGCACAGCCGGGCCGTCACCTCGGCGTATCGGACCTCGGCGTCGGCGTACCGGTTGGTGCGCCCCGCGAACGCGGGATGCCACGCCGGCAGGTCGATGAAGCGGACCTCCGCCCCGGCGGCCCGGCCCGCCGTGAGCGCGACCCACTCCGGCGAGTAGTCGCACAGCGGCGTCCACGAGGTCGCGGTGCGCTCCTCGTCCCGGTAGTGGCTGAACACGGCGATCGGCAGCTCGTGGCCCAACAGCAGCTCGTCCAACCGCCCGTTGAGGTCGGCCGGCCCCTCGATCAGCACGTGCGCGGGCCGCAGCTCCTCGATCGTGCGGGAGACCAGCCGGGCGCACGCGGGGGAGTGGTGGCGCACGCCGAGGAAGGTGACGTTCATCGGACCGTCAGCCCGCCAGCAGGTGGCGGGCGGCGTGCAGGGCCTTCCACTGCGCCCCGCCGCGCCCCGCCACCCGCTGTTCGAGGTAGCGGCGCAGCCGGGCCAGGTCCTCCGGGCTGTCCTTCGCCGCCGTTCCCGCCAGGCAGGTGACCAGGTCGGCCGCGTTGCCCGGCTCACCGCGCAGGAACCAGCCCCGTACGCCCACGGCATGGGCGACCGAGACGGCCTCGGCGGTGCTCATCACCGACGAGAGCCGGTCGGTGGCCGTGCCGTCGCCGCCGATGCCCGAGCGCAGCTCGCGGAAGGTGGTGACGAGCACCTCCAGGATGTCCGGGTCCGGCGACACGGCCACGCCCGAACGGCTCAGCAGGGCCTTCGCCTCGGCCTCGACCAGGGCGATCTCGGTGTCCGGATCGGCGATGGGGAACACCGTCTCGTAGTTGAAGCGTCGCTTGAGCGCCGCGCTCATCTCGTTGACCCCGCGGTCCCGGGTGTTCGCCGTCGCGATCACGTTGAAGCCCTGGCGGGCGAAGACCATCCCCTCCGGACCCTCCAGTTCCGGGATGGCCACGACCCGTTCCGACAGCAGCGAGAGCAGCGAGTCCTGCACCTCCAGCGGGCAACGGGTGATCTCCTCGAACCGCACGAGCCGGCCCTCCCGCATCCCGCTGAGCATCGGCGCGGGCACCAGCGAGCGCTGCGAGGGGCCCTCGGAGACGAGCAGGGCGTAGTTCCAGGAGTACTTGATCTGGTCCTCGGTCGTCGCCGCGCCGCCCTGCACGATCAGCGTGGAATCGCCGCTGACAGCAGCCGAGATCAACTCCGACAGCAGCGACTTGGCCGTGCCCGGCTCACCCACCAGCATCAGGCCGCGGTTGGTCGCCAGTGCCACCAGGGCCCGCTCGACCAGTGCCGTGTCGCCGACGAACTTGCGGCCGATGCCCGCCTCCTCGTCCCCGACGATGAAGCGGCGGGCCGCCCGCAGGCTCAACTGCCAGCCCGGCGGCCGGTGATCGGTGTCCGAGGCCCGCAGGGCGGCGAGCTCCTCCGCGTAGCGCACCTCGGCGGGCGGCCGCTGCAGCTCCTCGGCGGCTGTGGTCGTGATCGTCATGACGTCAGCTCCGTCAGGTCGGCCAGCACCTCGGAGACGATGACCGGCGACAGGTCGGCGAACCTCAGGGGATACGAACGGGACCTCCAGTGGTCACCGGGCTGCCGGTCGAGCCAGATGGTCTCCAGCTTCTGGTCCGGGAACTCGTCGATCATCCCGACCGCGATGCCCATGTCCAGCGCGATCACCAGGTAGCACTCGGGGCCCAGCCGCCGGGAGAACCACCGCTCCACTCCCGCGTCCTGGGGCTCGCCGCGCTCCCAGCCGCGCTTCTGCAGCCCGAGCAGCTTGCCGACCGGCACGGTGACGCCCTCGAAGCGGGTGAGCCGCGCACCGCCGGCCTCCTCCTCGGTCACGGCCATCACGGGCCGGCCGAGCTGAGCGAAGGGCTGCACGATCTCGTAGTCGGCGAACAGCTCGGACCACTCCGCCAGCCAACCCTCCAGGTGCAGGGGGTGTGCCAGGGTGATGCGCGCGTCGTCCGCGAACTTCACCGCCTCGTCCTCGACATCGGCGTACGTACGGTCCTCGGCCACCCGGAACGCGGTCACCTCGCCCTCCGCCTCGGCCCGCCAGACCAGCCGCCGCACCAGGTGCCACACCAGCGGGTGCTCCACGAACAGTTGACGGAACTCGGCTCCCGTCCACGAACGCCCGTCCACCATCGCGGCCTCCAGCCGCCGGATCTGGTCCGAGGCGATCGTCCGCACGTCCTTCTTCAGCGCCATGAACCGCTTGCGCTCGGCGGTGGCGAGCTCCGCCTCGTCCCGGGCGCCGGGCCTCGGCAGGTCCTTCAGGCGCCCGCCCTCCGCGTCCAGCACGTACGGCTTCAGCTGCTCGTCGAAACCGACCGTGAAGCGGCGCGTGCCGTAGTCGACGAGCGTGCTGCCGTCCGCGTCGAGCCCGAGATCGGGCACCAGACGATCGGACAGCTGCTCACCGGTCAGCCCCAGCTCGGCCGCCACCTCGGAGATCTTCTCCTGCGCCCGGACCTTCAGCGCCTTGAACTTCACCCGCTGCCCGATCCCGTGCAGGTGCAGCAGTGCCACGTCGCTGCCGATCGACGCCAGGACCTCGAGACCGTCGACGGCCCGCTGGTGCGCGCCCTCCCCGGGCCACGCGCGGATCACCGGGGTGAGAGCGCGTACCGTCTCGTCGTCACCGAACCAGCCGAGGGAGTGCAGCGCCCACGCCTCCTTGGGCGGCATCCCGGCCAGCCGCCACTGCCCGAACAGCGCCCATACGAAAGCGGCCAGGGACTCCGGCGTGCACAGCTCCCGTACCTGCTCCAGCCCGGGGAACTCCGCGCGCGGAGAGGACACCGCCAGCATGGTCAGCACGTGCCCGGCCGCCGAGTCGGGCAGGGCGCCGCCGGACTTCAGCAGGATCTGCGGCAGCGCCTGCGGATCGGTCCAGTCGGCCGGCGCCGGCATCCGGGCGGGCAGCGCCGTCGCCAGCGGATCGGAACCCAGCAGGGGCTCCAGGGCCTCGGTGGCTTCCGGGCCGAACTCCGCCACCACCTCCCTTACGGGATCGGCGCCGTGCGCCGTCACGATCACCAGCAGAGCCCGCTCGGCCGCGGTGCGCTCCGCCCCCGGCGCACCCAGCGCGTCGGGGACGAGCAGCCGGGCGGCGTCGCCACCGTGCCGGACGCACCAGGAACGCGCCGTGTCACCGGCGACCTTGAGCCGGACCAGCCACTCGGCCATCAGGCGCGCCACGCGTACGTCGAGGAACGGGAGGAGCAGCGACGCCATGGCGGTCGGATTGCGGGTCGCCATGTTCAGGGCCACATGGAGCGAGGCCAGTTCGTAGCGGGCGACCAGCGGCTTGAAGGCGCTCAGCCCCGGGTAGGCGGAATTGGTCCCCTGCCATTCGGCGAGCAGCGGCCGCATCACCTCGACGGGGCCCTTGACCAGCACCCCCAGCGTGTCCCACACACGCTGCCGCCGACCGTTGCGCAGTTCTTCGATGTACGTCTCCATCGGGTGGTACCCGTGCCAGGCGGTCACCCAGGACTCCGTGGTGGCCCACGCCTCCCGCTCACCCGTCCGCCAGGCGATGCGCGGCTCGTCCGGCGCCACCAGCCCGGTGACCACGCGCGGCTTGACCACCGTCCGCTTGCGCGTCCACGGAGGGCTGGTCAGCAGCGGAGGCAGCGCCTGCGCCGGGACCTCCGCCACCCGCTCCGCCCCGTCCACGAGAGGAGCGACGACCGCGGCGAGTTCCTCGGGGAGGGTCGGCAGCACATCGGACGCGAGGTCCCGGTGGGCGGCCGTGTGCCCGACCAGCAGCTGTCCGGCCAGGGCGGCCTCGGCACTCCTGCCGAGGGAGGCGTGCGCCAGCATGCGCAGCGCCCGCGCCGGGTAGCGGCGCGCCGCGGCGGTCAGGGCCGTGCGTACGTGCTTGTTGCCGAGGTGGTCGACCAGGGATCCGAACGCCTCGTCGGAGGGCAGCTCGGCCAGTGCTCCCGCCATCAGCTTGACGTGGGCCGAGTCGATGTGGCGGCCGTTCAGCTCGCCGGCCAGGAACGGCACCATCGCCGTGCCCACTCCGTCCGCGAGGGTGGCGATCAGGGAGGTGTTCCAGCCGCGCCAGCCCAGCTGCATCCGGCCACCGAACAGGGCGACCTGCTCGGCCGATCCGAGGGAGCACAGCAGCATCTCCCTTACCACCGGCTCGCGGTGGTCGCGGGCGGTCGGACGGGCGCAGCACTCGTCGACCCACTCCTGCTCGGAGGGCGCGAGGTAACACGTCATGACGTGCTGTCGGGCGCTGCGCCGGGCCTTCGGGAGGGCGGCGACGGCGGCCCGGTACGTCTCCTCGTCCGCCACGGACAGCAGGGCCCTGACCCGGTCCAGGGCCGGCCGGACGACCTTGGTGCCCCAGGTGCCGTGCCAGTCGTCGTCGGGACGCGTGGTGACCCCGCCGCCGAGGCTGCCGCCGCTCAACAGCGGCCGGACGTCGGCCAGCTCGGCCGCCGCCGACGCCGCGAACGGCAGCCCGAACTCGACCGCCCAGGAATCAGCGACCACACTGAAGGACCGGCCCTTCGCCGTCAGCAGCGTCGCCAGGACCGCGGCGCCGAGCGGGTTCGCGCTGCCGGACCGGTGGGCCCGCGCGGCCTCGACGAGCTCGGGGTCGCTCTCCGGGGCGGCGAGCGCGCGGTCGATCGTCCCCGCACTCTGGTCGATCCACTCGCGCAGTTTCCGCGGCGCAGCCGAGTCGACAGCGCGCACGGTCGCGGCCACCCCACCGAGCCGCGGATGCAGATTCCGCTTCCACGCCGGGGGAAGCGTGAGCGCGTCCTCGTCCACGGGTACGACCGGGGCGTCCGGCACCTCCGCGACGACCGGCGCCGCGGCCGCCGGAGCACCTGTGCTCCCGCCCGCGCCGCTCTCCGCGTACCCCTTCCGCTCCTTCTCCGCTATCGACTTGACCAGGTACGACTGGGCGTCAGCGGCGGATCCGAACTCCTTGACCCGGGTCTGCCCGGCCGTCCCGGAGCGCCCGAAGCGGACGGTCACCGAGGTGCCCTCCGCCCCGGCCTCCCAGAACTTGGCCGAGCCTCCGTCGACGTACTCCCAGCGCCGCACGCTGCCTCCCCTTGTCGCGCGTGATCAGTTGACCGAAACAGTAAACGGCCCCACTGACAAAGGGTTCCACGGGCTGTGGACAGGGCTCGCGGCCGGGCTCCCGGGAGGTGCGACGCCATATCCTGCAGCGACATCTCTCGACCAGAGATGCAGGAGAGCCAAAGGAGGAACCGCCCGTGATCGTGATCGCCCACCTCAGCGACGTCCATCTCGACGGCGGCGAGCGCGCGGCAGACCGCACCCGCGCCGTCATGGAGTACCTCGACGCACTGCCGTACGACCTCGACGCCGTGTTGGTGAGCGGGGACATAGCCGACGAGGCCCAGGACACCGAGTACGAGGAAGCCGCCAAGCTGCTGCGCTCGCGGCACCCCCTGGTCGTCTGCCCCGGCAACCACGACGAACGGGCCGCGTTCCGGCGCGGCCTGATGGCCGAGGAGCCGCCCTCGGCCGCTCCCGTCGACCAAGTGCTGCGCGGCGAGGGCTTCGTACTCGCCGTGTGCGACTCCTCCGTACCCGGTGAGCACCACGGCTACCTGGAGGAGTCCACGATGGCCTGGCTGGAGGAGGTGGTGGCCGGCACCCCGACCGAGACCCCGGTCCTGGTGGCCTTCCACCACCCGCCGGTCGAGCTGAACGCCCCGTACGTGGACGGGATCCGGCAGTTCGGCGAGGAGCGCCTCGCCGCACTCGTCGAGCGGCACCCGCACGTGAAGGCCTTCCTGTGCGGGCACGCGCACACCGCGGCGGCCACCACCTTCGCGGGCCGGCCGGTGCTGGTGGCGCCGGGCGTGGTCTCCACCGTCCGGCTGCCGTGGGAGGCGCAGCGGGGCGCCGCCGAGTGGGTCCACCTCGACGAGCCGCCGGCCGTCGCCTTCCACGTGATCGGTGACGACGGCCGGCTGACGACCCACTACCGGGTGGTCATGGGCCCACGGTGATCTGCTGGGCGGTATCGGTCGAGTCGGTGACCAGGTAGACCGCGTTGAAGGTGGACGAGGTCGCGCTCGTCGGGCAGCCGAACCCGCCGGTGACCTTGACGGGTACCGACGCGTTGGCGAAGGTCAGGCTCGACGGCGCGCCGTTCGCCCACGTGCCGCCCACGTTCGCCGCGGCGGTGGGCGCCGCGGTGACCGTACAACTGGCGAGCCCGGTCGTCTTGAGCACCAGTCCGCCGACCGGCACGGTCATGGTGGCGGTGATCGGGGAGCCGTTCTGCATCGACACCGTCCACGCGCCGCTGGTGGTGACCGTCGGGGTCACGCCCGGCATGCTGGAGGTGCATGAGCTGTACGTCGGCGGGGAGATCGGCGACGAAACCGGGCCGGCCGCGTTCTGGTTGCCGGGCGCGGCCGGCACCGTACCGGTGGAGACGGAGACCGAGCAGGTCACCGTCACCGAACCGGCCTTGAGGGTGGCCTTCCCGCTGAGGGTGGCCTTGAAGGCGTGCCCGGCCGGGGTCACGGTGGTGGACCCGGCCGCGGCTGACGGCGCCGCGGCGAGCGGGGCGGCGGAGGCGGTGAACGAGGCCGGCGACAGGGCGGCGGCTGCGGCCGTGCCGAGGGCGAGCGCGAGGGCGGTACGCGTGCGACTCATGGCTGTGCTCCTTGGGGATCCTGGTGCACGGTGGGGGATGGTTGCGGCGCGGGCGCGGGCGCGGGCGCGGGAGCAGGTGCGGCTGTGCGGGGTGGCCGGGACGGCTGCCAGGCGAACATCAGGCCGCCGCCGAGGATGCCGAGCAGGGTGCCGATCAGGAACCCGCCGAGGTTCGACAGGACCAGCGCGGCCGTGGCGATCACCGTGGTGAGGACCCCCGCGAGGCCGCGCTGAGCGGGGGAGAACCAGGCGGTGAGGCCGAGCACGATCATCACGACGCCCATCAGGACGGACGGAATCCCCGCCACCCCCTGCTGGAGCATGATCTTCAGCGGTGCCAGCGGCAGGACGCAGATCCAGGCCCCGGCGAGGACGGCGAACAGCCCGCCCCAGAAGGGCCTCGCGCGCCGCCACCGCCTCCACTGCCGCCACCGCCGACGGCGGCTCAGAAACATTCCTTCTTGCCCTTGGAAACGTCCATGCGCAGCCCGGAGAGCTTGAAGGTGCCGGCGTTGGTCGCCCACGCCGTCTGCTTCAGATCGCTGATGCGGACCGTGTCCGCCTGCTGGGCGAAGAGGTCCTGCATGCCCTGGGCATCGGCCGGGCCCTTGTCGAGGGTGGAGGCGTCGCGCCCGATCTCGATGTTGCCGAAGACCGCGTCACCGGACAACTGCGTCGCGTCCACGAACAGATTGCTCGCTTCCACGGGCTTGTCCCGGCCGGCCGTCAGGCTGAGCGAGATGTCGCCGATCACCGGGAGCGAGGTGACCACCGACTGGCACAGACCGTTCAGCTTCGCCTCCCGGATGGCGGTCACGGCCACCGGGATGAGTTCCTCGCGGGCGTTGACGTCGACACTGCCGTACTGGGCGAATCCCTCGCCCTCCAGGCTCTGCGCCGACACCTTGAACTGCTGCCCCGACACGGCGAAGGAGGCGGCGAGCGCACCCTGCGCGAGGGCGATGCCGAGGCCGGCGGTCACGGCCACGGCGGGTACGGTCAGGACGGCGAACCGCCGCCAGCGGACCCGTCCGGAGCCGTCGTCCTCGTCGGGACCGGGAGGGTCAGAGTCATCGGAGGTGCCGGATAAGTGCGGGGAATCCACCATGAGATCGTCCCTTTTTTCGGCTGTGCACCGTTGTTACCGACGAGTTGAATGTAAGAGTGCCAATGGGGGTTGGCAAGGTTGTGCGAGCGCACCCTTTGAGCCGACTCCTACTGTTCCGTACGCAGCAGTTCGGCGACCTCCGCATCCACCCGCCGGGCCATCGCCCGCGCGAACTCCGTGGCCACGACCTCCCCGGCCACCGGCCGGAGCGCCGCGACCGCCTCGGTGACGTGCCGCAGCTGCGTGGCCGAAAGCCGCTCCAGCCCCTCCGGCCCGATCACGTGCTGCCGGAACAGCGCCACGAAGCGGTCCGCGAGGGCCGCCGCCTGCGCCTGTACGAAGTCACCCGCGTCCAGGATCTCGGCCAGCGGAACCCCCTGCCGCACCAGCGTCAGCGTCGCGTCCAGCAGTCGCCGGCTCGGGTGCGTGACCAGGTCCCCGTCGACGGTGACGTACCCCAGCTCCGCGGCCCGCCGCGTGTCCTCGGCGGTCGCCGTCGGCCCGAACAGCTCCCGCAGCTCGGCCCGGGTCATCGTGACCGGCTCCTCCCGGACCCAGTCCCGGGTCATCTCCCGTTCCAGGCCCAGCAGCCCGGACAGCCCGCCGCCGCCCTCCCAGGCGTGCAGCAGCTCCGCGATGCCGTTGACCGTGTACCCGCGCCCCAGCAGATCGCTGATCAGCCGCAGCCGCGTCAGATGGTCCTCGGAGTACCAGGCGATCCGGCCCTCCCGGCGCGGCGGCGGCAGCAACCCGCGCTCCTGGTAGTAGCGCAGGTTGCGTACCTTGACGCCGGCCGCCCGGGCCACGTCCTCCCGGCGGTACCGCCCGCCGCCGCCCGTGTCATCGCTCTCCGCCTCGCTGCTCACGCGGCGAAGCATAGGACGTACCGGCAGGTCACATGGGGCGTGACGACTCGCGCCGCTTGACCGCCCGCAGCACCACGAACTTCGGCTCGCTCGCGACGACTTCACTGTTGCCGAAGAGCCGCCGCAGATGGGTGTGGTAGCCCATGTGCCGGTTCGCGACCACCCACAGCTCGCCGCCCGGCCGCAGCACCTTGCGCGACTGCGCGAACATCCGCAACGCCGTCGCGTCCGTCGTGGCCTGGTGGGAGTGGAAGGGCGGGTTGCAGAGCACCAGGTCGACGGAGCCGGGCGACAGCATCGCCACCCCGTCGCCGACGTGGAACTCGGCGGTCCGCCGGCCCGCGCGGACATTGGCCTCGTACGTGGCCCGCGCCGAGGCGATCGCCTGGTAGGACTCGTCGGTGAACACGACCTCCGCGTCCGGGTCGTGCACCTGGATCGCCGTGCCCACCACACCGTTGCCGCAACCCAGGTCCACGACCCGGGCGCCGTCGGTGTTCGTCGGCAGGCTCTGAAGGAAGAAGCGGGTGCCGATGTCCATCCGGTCGGCGCAGAAGATCCCGGCGTGGTTGACGACGGTCAGCCCGGAACCCGAGCCAGCCTCCTGGTCCACCGTGTACGTCAGCGGCCACGGATCGGCGGCGACGGGGCGCACGGCCCCGGGGGCGTCCGGCGTGCAGAAGATCAGCCGGGCCTTCTTCTCGGCGAGCGAGGTCTTCGTCGGGCCGAGGATCTTCTCGAAGAGCCGCAGCGTCGAGGTGTGGATCTCCTTGACCATGCCGGTACCGACCACGACGGTGCCCGCGTGCACGTGCGGGGCCAGCCGGTACAGCTGGTCCTCCAGCAGCGCCAGGCTCTTGGGCACGCGCACCAGCAGTACGTCGATCCGCTCCGGCGGCGGGTCCTGCGTGGTCAGCAGCGTGACCGTGCTCTTGGCGGTGCCGATCCCGGCCCGGTCCAGGTTCGCGGCGGTCGCGGACCGGCTCAGCGCGGAATCGGTGATCTGGGTGGGGTGGTACGCGGCGAGCGCCGTGGTCAGCGCCCCCCAGCGGTCCCCGAGCACGACGATCCGGCCGGCGGAGGCCAGGTCCACCGGGCCGCGCTCCCCGGTACCGGAGTCGAGGTGGCGCAGCAGGTACTCGTCGGCGGCGTCCCATGCACGGAGCCGGTCGCGCGGGTCCTCGGGGAAGCGGGTGAGCTCGTAGGAGCCGAAAGGCGTGGTCAGACGGTTCATATCCGCCCCAGGCTAACCGAGCCGCGCCCCCACCCCCGCACCAGCGCGGCCGGAACCCTGAACACCCGCTCGGGACGACCGGGAACTACTCCGGGAACTCGCCGGCCATCGCGGCGGCGATCCGCAGGTACGGGCGGGCCTCGGCTGCCCGGCCCTGACGCTCCAGGGTGCGACCGAGCATCAGCTGCGCGTAGTCCTCCACGGGCCAGCGCTCCAGGATGGAGCGCAGCTCCCGCTCGGCGCGCGAGAGCTGCGCGGAGTGGTAGTAGGCGCGGGCCAGCAGCAGCCGGGGCGCCAGCTGCTCGGGGGCCTCGCCCGCCAGACCCTCCAGGAGGCGGGCGGCCGTGGCGTACTCCTTGGCGTCGAAGAACAGCCCGGCGCGCGTCCAGCGGTCGGCCGCCGTCCCGTGCTCCAGGTAGGCCGCATCCTTGACGGCAAAGATCGCGTCGACCGTCTCAACCGTCTCGATCGGCTCCATTCGCTCCATTCGCTCCACAGCGTCCCTTCCGGCGCTCGGGTGGTGTGTACGCAGCCTCCAACACGCCCGGGCCGTGGAACATTCCACCTCACACCGGTGCCGCCGCGCGGCTAGGTTGTCCGCATGAGCAATCTCGATCGCCAGCCCGCTCTCTCCGCCTGCGGCGGCCGCGGATTCGTCGTGGCCGAACCGGTGCGAGAGCTCCTCAGCCCGCGCACCGTGAAGCTCGGTGAGTCCAGCGAGGTCCGCCGGCTCCTGCCGAACCTGGGCCGTCGCATGGTCGGCGCGTGGTGCTTCGTGGACCACTACGGCCCGGACGACATCGCGGACGAGCCCGGCATGCAGGTCCCGCCGCACCCGCACTGCGGGCTGCAGACGGTCAGCTGGCTCCACGAGGGCGAAGTGCTGCACCGCGACAGCGTCGGCAGCCTCACCACGGTCCGCCCGCGCGAACTGGGCCTGATGACCTCCGGACGTGGCATCAGCCACTCGGAGGAGAGCCCCCGCCCGCACGCCCGCTTCCTGCACGGCGCCCAGCTGTGGGTGGCCCTCCCGGACGCCCACCGCGACGTGGAACCCCACTTCCAGCACCACGCGGACCTCCCGCAGGTGACGGCCCCCGGCCTGACGGCGACGGTCATCCTGGGCACCCTGGACACCGCGACCTCGCCGGGCACGGCGTACACCCCGATCGTCGGCGCGGACCTGGCCCTCGCGGCGGGCACCGAAACCCGCCTCCCGCTCGACCCGGACTTCGAATACGCCGTCCTCTCCATGTCCGGCGAGGCCCACGTCGACGGCGTCCCGGTCCTCCCCGGCTCGATGCTCTACCTCGGCTGCGGCCGCACGGAACTGCCCCTGCGGGCGAGTTCGGACGCGGGGCTGATGCTGCTGGGCGGCGAGCCGTTCGAAGAGGAGATCGTCATGTTCTGGAACTGGATCGGACGGTCGCACGACGACATCGCGCAGGCCCGCGAAGACTGGATGAACGGGTCGCGCTTCGGCGAGGTGAAGGGCTACGACGGCCCTCCGCTTCCGGCCCCCGAGCTCCCTCCGACTCACCTGAAGCCCAGGGGAAGGGTTCGCTGACCTGCTGGTTCGCGGCAGCGAGGGCTGGGTGTCATGGTCGGGCCCGGCCCTCCGATCCTGGTTTCGCAGGGGAGGCCGCCGGACGAAGTGCGAGAGCCTTCGTTGTCGACGGACCGGTCTCATGTGTTGCAGGCTGTAGCCGAGTTCGGTCGGACGAATCCCGACCCTTTGCTGCCTTTACTGACGACTGGCCATGTCCGACCGGCTGGTTGCGTCGAGTCCCTCTGCCCGCGAAGGGTGGCCGTGTCCAGGGTGGGCGGTCGTGCCGGCCGCTCACGCCGCGGGCGTGCCCGCACGCGCGGCGAGAAGGGCATCCGCCGCCCTCCAGGATCAGGTGCCAGAGTTGTCGACGAATCCCACGACATCGAGATATTCGACTTTGGGCGGGGCGCCGTAAACCCCCGTCACCTTTTCGACGATCTCCTCCGTGAAGAAGGCGCGGGCCTTCTCCTCGTCATCCCACACGTAGAAGTTCCGTGCCTGAACGCCGTCTTCGTCGAGCATGAAGCTCTTGAAGCGAAGGCCGGCCATCCCTTCGAACGGTCCTCGGAGTTCGCCGGCAATCTTTGCGAGAGCCGAACGATCGAACTTGTCGGTCCGTGTGAAAGTCACGAGCACGCCGATCATCGGGATTCCTTTCGGTTGCGGGAGCGACGGTGGAGCGAGTGATGCTAGGCGTGGATCGGCGGGTGGATCAGCCGGGCGCGCTCGTAGGTGTCCTGCATCCACGCGATCGAGGTCGTTTGGGCGTCCGAATGATGGACGACGGTCGTCGCGTAGCGGGCGCTCTGCCCGACTGTCCCGCAGCGGTGAGTGGGAACGACCGCCGTCATCCGCACTGGGACCGGACAAAGGGTCCTGGGAAGCGACGGCCTGTAGGTGCGCGCCGGGAGACCGGCGGGCGTGCCCGTGGAGTTCGAAGACCCGCCCGTTGCCCGCATCCGGGGTCTCGTGGGCGACAACGCCTGACGGATACGGCCCGGGGCCGGACACGATTTCGTGTCCGGCCCCGGGCCGTTGAGCGCCGGCGTGGATGTGGCCTAGCCGAGAGCCGACGCCGTGCGGGGCGCGGGCGCTTCCGCACTGACGGTGTCGGTGCGGGTGGCCAGCAGCCGCTGGGCGAGGACGCCGAAGACGACGGCGAACACGGTCCACAGCACGACCTGGACGGCGATGGACGCGACCCGGAACTCCCACAGCAGGGCGGCGGGGAACTCGGGCTTGACCGCGTCGGTGTTGTCCGGGAGGACCAGGAAGGCCAGCGCGGTGGCGACGACGAAGCCGGCGCCCGCGGTCAGGGTGGCGTTCCAGTTGCCCAGGCGGGGTGCCAGGCGCCGGCCCAGGATGATCGCGCCGATGCCGAGGAGGACGCTGAGCAGGATCATCAGGAAGAACAGCGTGGTCCGCTGGCCGATGGTGTCTGGGTTGCCGACCGCCGGAGGGGTGGCCGGGTACTTGAGGAACGGCACCAGGTAGACCAGTGCGAACGCGCCCGCGGCCGTGAGAGCCGCCGTCGCCCGGGGGCTGAAGCGGCCGACGCGGCCCAGGGCGAAGGAGAACGCGAGGGAGGCGATGCCGCCCAGCGCGACCCCGTAGACCAGGACGCCGGTGGCGAGGCCGACGGTGGACTGCACCGGCCGGCTGACGAGTTCTTCCTCTTCCTCGGCGGCGGGGGCCTCGCCACCGCCGTGCCCGGCGTGAGCGGACGAGGCGCCGGCGGCGTCGTGAGCAGCCGCGGCCTCCTCGACGGCGATGGAGCCGCGCACGGACGGCTCACCGACCACGTAGGCGACGGCGAAGGCGAACAGTCCGGCGATCAGGCCCGCGAGCATGCCGCGGACCAGCAGACCTCTGACAGTGGAGGCGTACATGTGCGCGAGCCTCTCAGTGGCAGGGGAAGCCGAGCAGGTGACGGCCGTCGTGCACCCACTCGTGCACGCCCTCGCCGGAGAACACGGCGGTGGCGCCCTGCTCCGCCCCGACGAAGTACAGGGCCACGAGCATCAGCAGGCCAACGAACAGGGCCCAGGGCAGCACGGCCTTGACGGGCAGCGGAGCCGACGGCGACAGGGCGGGGGTGGGTATGGCAGCGGAAGCGACGGCCTCGGCCATGGTGGAACCTCCTCGGGGAACAGCGCGTCCCATGTGGTGGTGCGGAACGACGGTCCGAGGGTCTGACTCGCCGCGGCCGCCACCCCCGGAGGGGTGCCGTCGCAGCACACAGTGGCGCGACCATGCCGGATTCACACCGGACTTCCGTCTCGCCGTCGTCGCTATGTGTAGATGTCGGCGCGACGCTACCGCCCGCAGGCCGTCCGACCAAGCGGATGAGTCCCTGATCACATGGGACGTCCGAGCCGCGAGACCACGCTGGTACACGTCTTGATCCCTCAGTGGGACGTTTGACGTGTCACAGGCCGAAGGCGCCGCCTTCCACAAGGATGAGCAGGCCGATGGTGATGAGGACCAGGGGCAGCAGGACGTGGCCCCAGCGGGCGAGGGCCCTGGCGATGACGGGGCGGGTGGCGAAGTACCGGCCGGCGAAGCACCACACGGCCACCAGGGCGAGGAAGACCACGGCATAGACGGCCATCCCGCCGCTTCCGGCGGTGGCGAACACGGGTACGTAGACGCCGATGTTGTCGCCCCCGTTGGCGATGGTGACCGCGGCGACCTCCAGCGAGTTGGGGCCGCCCTCCTCGGGCTGTGCTTCCTCCTCGTCCGTACCGCCACCGCGGTGGTCCTTCCACGCCTGCCAGGCGGCTTTGAGACCGAGGGCGAGCGGCAGCAGGCCCAGGTAGGGGATGGCCGACTCGGGCAGGAAAGTGGCTCCGAACGCGGCGGCCACGGCCACGGCCAGGATCGCGGCGAATCCCAGGTACTGGCCGAGGACGATGCGGCGGGTGGAGCCGGGGTGCCCGGCGCCCTGGGCGAAGAACAGCGCCAGGACCAGGATGTCGTCGATGTTGGTGACGGCGAACAGCCCGGCGGCCTGCCCGATGATGCCCAGGTCCACGAGTAGGTGCCCTCCTCTTTCGTACGGGTGACTCCGTGACGCTACCCGGCACTCAGGCCGCGTCGTCCGCCCCCCTGCCTCGGGAAGGCACCGGGCCGTCGTGCGACCGGCGGCGCGCGGGCCGTACACGAGACTGGGGGACGGCCGGTGTCCGTTCCGTCCCCCGGTCACCGGGTGTGCCGTGCTCATCCCCGAGAAGTCCAGGTCGGCGCCCTCGCCCCGGGCGAACGCGGCGTACATCCGGGCGGCCTTGAGGCCCAGCGGTGCGTCCACGCCGCCGGCCTTCAGCGCGTTCGCGGCGAGTCCGAGGTCCTTGGCCATCAGTGGCTTTCCGCAGCGGCGCACCCCATCCGGGTGTCATCCGCCGGTCTGCCGCGCGCACGTGCTCCACGGAGTACGGGCGGGCGACCCGGTGACCGAGGCGGAGGGGCGCAGGCCGGCGTGAGTCCGGCCGTCACCCCCGGTCGCGGGCGACCGGGTAGGGGATGAAGGTGCTGCTGTTCTCGTCGACCGCGAGCGGGCGGCCGAGCGGCGGGACGGCGCGCTGGGGGCAGTCCAGCCGTTCGCAGAGCCTGCACCCCATGCCGATGGGGGTGGCGGCGGAGGCGTTGTCGAGGTCGAGGCCGTCGGAGTAGACGAGCCGGGGCGCGTGGCGGATCTCGCAGCCTAGGCCGATGGCGAAGGTCTTGCCGGGCTCGCCCCAGCCGCCGCGGTGGCGGGTCACGGCCCGGGCGGTCCACAGGTACCGCTGCCCGTCCGGCATCGCGGCCACCTGGACGTGGATCCGGCCGGGCGCGGCGAAGGCCTCGTACACGTTCCACAGCGGGCAGGTCCCGCCGGCCCGGGAGAAGTGGAACCCGGTCGCGGACTGCCGCTTGGACATGTTCCCGGCCCGGTCCACGCGGACGAACGAGAACGGGACGCCGCGCAGCCTGGGCCGCTGGAGGGTGCTCAGGCGGTGGCAGACGGTCTCGTACCCGATGCCGAAGTGGTCCGTGAGCCGCTCGATGTCGTAGCGGTGCTCCTCGGCGGCGGTGTGGAAGGTCCGGTACGGGAGGATCAGCGCGGCGGCGAAGTAGTTGGCGATGCCGATCCGCGCCAGTCCGTGGGCCGGGGAGCCGGACGGGAAGTCCTCGGCGGCCAACCGGTCCAGCTCGGCTCCGTGTTCCAGGAGGGCCAGCTGGGTGGCCATCCGGAACGCCTGCTGGCCCGGGCGGAGCCGGCCGGACAGGTGCAGGACGCGAGTCCGGGCGTCGAAGTGATGGAGGCGGTCGGAGTCGGACGCGAGGCGGATCCCGTGGTGTTCGCTCAGACGGTTCGAAAGCACCCGGACGACCTCCCCGGGACGGATGCCGATCTCCCGGGCGAGGTCCTCGGCGGCGAGGTCGGTGTCGTGGAGGTAGTTCTGGCGGCGGTAGAAGAACTCGCGGATCTCCTCGTGGGGAGAGCGTGGTGCGGCCGGGCCGGCGTCCCGTCCGTCGGCGGTGTCCGCCAGCCGCTCCGCCAGGAGTTGGCTGCGCCGTCCCAGGTCCAGTAGGACGGCGGCCACGGCCGGCATCCGGGTGGCGAGTTCGGCCAGGTCGGAGGGGGAGACGCGGGCCTCGGCGACCTCGCTCGCCAGGGCCTCGCGCAGGTCGGCCACGAGACGGGTTGTGTCGCGCTCGGAGAAGAACCCCGGGTCCACGCCGAAGGCCTCGGTCAGCCTCAGCAGGACGGGTACGGTCAGGGGCCGGGAGTCGTGCTCCATCTGGTTCAGATAGCTCGGCGAGATGCCGAGGACGCGGGCCAGCTCGGCCTGGCTCAGCCGGCGCTCCTCGCGCAACCGCCGCAGCCGCGCACCCGCGTACGTCTTGCTCACCTGGACTCCTCCGGCCTCGATCGGCTCCAGGCTACGCATGATCCTGTCATTTCCAACCTTCGCAACCTTGGCAAAACAGCCGCGGAAGATTCGCAGAAGTTGGCATACGTACCTCATTGATGGCACTGCGTGCCGCTGTCAGAGTCTGTCCTGCGGCCGCCGGACCCGGCAGTCGAGATGGACACTCCAGGCACAACTCGTGCCCGGACGTCGGAGATCCCGGCAGTCCATGCTCGGCTGACCTGCACATTGCTCAGTTTCATCCCAGGGTCCGGTGGCTGCGACCCCAATACACGGCACAGCGTGCCATATGCCCGTCGCGATGAACGGGCGCGTTGGCAGACGAAGCGAACCATGGAGACGGTGACGGGCATGGCAGACACGAACACGACGGCGGCCGCCGAGCAGCTCAAGCAGAAGTGGGCCACGGACCCGCGATGGGCGGGCATCGAGCGGACCTATTGCGCCGAGGACGTCGTCCGGCTCTCCGGCAGCGTCCGCGAGGAGCACACCCTGGCCCGCCGCGGCGCCGAGCGCCTGTGGCGCCTGCTGCACGACCTGGACTACGTCCACGCGCTCGGCGCGCTGACGGGCGGTCAGGCGGTGCAGCAGGTGCGAGCGGGCCTCCAGGCGATCTACCTGTCGGGCTGGCAGGTCGCGGCCGACGCCAACCAGGCCGGCCACACCTACCCGGACCAGTCCCTCTACCCGGTCAACTCCGTTCCCCAGGTGGTCCGCCGGATCAACAACGCACTGCTGCGCGCCGATCAGATCGCCACCGCCGAGGGCGGATCCGACACCACGGACTGGCTGGCCCCGATCGTCGCCGATGCCGAGGCCGGTTTCGGCGGCCCGCTCAATGCCTTCGAGCTGACCAAGGCCATGATCGCGGCGGGCGCGGCGGGCATCCACTACGAGGACCAGCTCGCCTCGGAGAAGAAGTGCGGCCACCTCGGCGGCAAGGTCCTGGTCCCGACCTCCCAGCACATCCGCACCCTCAACGCGGCCCGCCTCGCCGCCGACATCGCGGATACCCCGACGCTGATCATCGCCCGCACCGATGCCCTCGCCGCGAACCTGCTGACGAGCGACGTCGACGAGCGCGACGCGCAGTTCGCGACGGGGGAGCGCACGGCGGAGGGCTTCTACCGGGTGCGGAACGGCATGGCCCCGGTCATCGCCCGCGGCCTGGCCTACGCTCCGTACGCCGACCTCATCTGGGTCGAGACCGGCACTCCCGACCTCGCCCAGGCCCGCGAGTTCGCCGAGGCCATCCACGCGCAGCACCCGGACCAGATGCTGGCCTACAACTGCTCGCCCTCCTTCAACTGGAAGGCCGCCCTCGACGACGACCAGATCGCCAAGTTCCAGCGCGAACTCGGCGCGATGGGCTACAAGTTCCAGTTCATCACCCTGGCCGGCTTCCACTCCCTCAACCACGGCATGTTCGACCTCGCCCGCGGCTACGCCGAGCACGGCATGACCGCCTACGTCGACCTCCAGGAACGCGAGTTCGCCGCCCAGGCCCAGGGCTTCACCGCGGTCAGGCACCAGCGCGAGGTCGGCACCGGCTACTTCGACCTCGTCTCCACCGCCGTCAACCCCGCCTCCTCCACCACCGCCCTCACCGGCTCCACCGAAGAAGAGCAGTTCCACTGAACAAGTCCGCCCGGCTTCTCGGCCGCCCGCAACAGGCCGGGCCGGACGGCCGTCTCCGTCCGGCCCGGCCCACCCCGTCAGGAGACCGAAATGACCACCACCGCCACCACACACCGGGTCAGGGTCCTCGCTGCACCAGGCGACCGCCACGACGAGATCCTCACCCCGGAAGCACTCGACTTCATCGGCCGCCTGACCGGGGCGTTCGGCGAGCGCCGCGAGCGCCTCCTCAAGGAGCGCCGCCGTCAGGCGATCCGGATCGCATCCGGATCCGCGCTGGACTTCCCGATCGCCGGCTCCGCCGTCCGCGCCGACCCCGACTGGCGGGTGGCTCCACCTGCCCCGGGGCTGGAGGACCGCCGGGTGGAGATCACCGGTCCGCCCGAGCGGCGGATGGCAGTCAACGCCCTCAACTCCGGTGCCAAAGTCTGGATGGCGGACTTCGAGGACGCCACCGCACCCACCTGGGACAACGTCATCGGCGGCCAGCTGAGCCTCCTCGACGCGATCGAACGCCGGATCGACTTCAGCACGCCCGAGGGGAAGGAGTACCGCCTCGGCGCGCAGCTTCCCACCGTCGTCGTCCGCCCCCGCGGCTGGCACCTCCTCGAGGAGCACCTGGAGTTCGACGGCCGGCCCCTCCCCGCTTCCCTGGTGGACTTCGGGCTGTACTTCTTCCATTGCGCGCAGCGGCAGATCGACGCCGGGTACGGCCCCTACTTCTACCTTCCCAAGCTGGAGAACCGATACGAGGCCCGGCTCTGGAACGACGTCTTCGTCCTCGCTCAGGACCTCCTCGGCATCCCGCGCGGCACCGTCCGCGCCACCGTCCTGATCGAGACGATCACGGCCGCTTTCGAGATGGAGGAGATCCTCTACGAGCTGCGCGAGCACTCCTCCGGCCTCAACGCGGGCCGCTGGGACTACCTCTTCAGCCTGATCAAGACCTTCGGCCACCGCCCCGACTTCCAGCTCCCCGACCGCGCCAAGGTGACCATGACCGCCCCCTTCATGCGCGCCTACACCGAACTCCTCGTCCGCACCTGCCACAAGCGCGGCGCCCACGCCATCGGCGGCATGTCCGCCCACGTCCCCAGCAAGGACCCCGAGGCGAACGACGCGGCCCTCGCGAAGGTGCGTCTGGACAAGGAGCGCGAGGCCGAAGACGGCTTCGACGGCTCCTGGGTCGCCCACCCAGGCCTGGTCCCCGTCTGCCGGCAGGTGTTCGACGGCGTCCTGGGCCCGCGCCCGCACCAGCTCGACCGCACCCGGGAAGACGTCCAGGTCGCGGCTTCGGACCTGCTTTCCGTACGGCGGATCAGCGGCCCGCCCACCGAGCAGGGCGTGCGCACCAACATCGCCGTCGCCCTGCGGTACTTCGACGCCTGGCTGCGCGGCCAGGGCGCCGTGGCCCTGTACGGGCTGATGGAGGACGCTGCCACCGCGGAGATCGCCCGGGTCCAGATCTGGCAGTGGCTCCGGCTCCGGGTCCTCGACCGCGAAGCGGTGCTCCGGGTACTGGACGAGGAGCTCGCCGCGCTCGGCGCCGAACACCCCTGGGCCGCCGTCGACGAGGTGCGGGAGCTGTTCGAACGCACTGCCCTGGCCGGCGAACTTCCGCTCTTCTTCACCCCCGAGGCCTACACCCGCCACCTCGTGCGCATCGCGGACGCACGGTCATGAGCACTGCCATCCGCCGGATCGGGGTCGTCGGTGGCGGGCAGATGGGCGCCGGCATCGCCGAGGTCTGCGCCCGCGCCGGACTCGACACCGTCGTCTGCGAGGCCGACGCCACCGCCGCGCGTGCTGCCCGCGAACGGGTCGCCGTGTCCCTCGAGCGCGCCGTCCAGCGGGGCAGGCTCGACCGGATCTCCGCGGAGGACGCACTCGCCCGCCTCGTCTTCACCGGCAGTGTCGACGACCTGGCCGACCGGCAGCTCGTCATCGAAGCGGTGACCGAGAACGCGGACGTCAAGATCGAGACCTTCGCTGCCTTGGACAAGGTCGTCGTCGACAGCGAGGCGATCCTCGCGACGAACACCTCGTCCTTGCCCGTCATGCGTCTGGGCATGGCCACGGGGCGGGCCGACCGGGTCGTGGGACTGCACTTCTTCAACCCCGTGCCCGTCCTGCCACTGGTGGAGGTCGTCTCCTCGCTGCACACCTCGAGGGAGACCGTGGAGACGGTGGAGGCCTTCGCCCGGGAGACCCTGGGCAAGACGGCGATCCGGTCCCGGGACCGGGCCGGCTTCGTCGTCAACGCCCTCCTCGTGCCCTACCTGCTGTCGGCGATCCGGATGGCCGAGTCCGGCTTCGCCACCGCGGCCGACGTCGACGCCGGCATGGAGCTCGGCTGCGCCCACCCCATGGGCCCGCTGAAACTCGCCGACCTCATCGGCCTCGACACCGTCGCGGCCATCGCGGAGTCGCTGTACGACGAGTTCAAGGAACCCCTCTACGCCCCGCCTCCGCTCCTGATGCGGATGGTGCAGGCAGGGCTGCTGGGCCGGAAGACCGGCCGGGGGTTCCACACCTACGACCGGGGCTGATGAGGGACCCGGTGCTGCCGCCGGGCTGAGGGGCCCGGCAGCGTGGTGGTAGGGGGTGCGGCGGAGTGGTGTCCGCCGCACCCCGCTGCGCTGTCCAGCCGACGACGTCTGCCACCGTGTCAGGCTTGTCGCCGTTGTCAGGGCGGCGCGATCCCGGCCTCCGCGGCGGCCTTGATCCTGGCGCCGAAGTCGTCTGCGTCCTTGCGCGCGGCCGCAAGTGCCAGGCCGACCAGGAGCTTGCCCAGCCCGTGGCCTTCGAGCACATTGAAGATGCGGACACGGGTCCCGCCACCGGGCAGCGCCTCCAGGTCGTAGCCGCCTTCCCGCGCCGTCACGCTGTTCTTCGAAATCTCTGCCCACCGGAGCTTGACCGGGGCTTCGAGGTCGGTGATGCGGAACTCCCTGGAGGTCTTCATCCCGGCGTCCTTGACGGTGCTCCGGAAGATGGTGCCCACCGCGGTCGCGGTGTCGGGATCCCGTTCGATCCTGAGGACCCGTGGGCTGAACTCCGGGTCGTTGCGTCCGTCGGCGAGAAAGACGAACACCTCGTCGATGGGACGGTCGACCACGACCGTTGCTTCGAACTGTCCTGACATCGCCGCTCCAGGTAGGTGCGCGTCGGGTCTCCCCGTGTGTCGTACCGGCAGGGCGAACCTATGTGAGCGCGCGCCGACACGCGCGCCGGACGCTGCCGGCCGGACCGTGGGGAGCTCGCGGTCCGGGGAGCCTGGAGGGGAGGCGTCCTCGTCAAGCCGCCGAGGCGGTGAGCCTGCCGATCCCCCGGATGGTCTACCGCCGAGTGGTAAGGCGGGTGGGTGAGAAAGGCCGTTACGCGGCCCCATGAGAGGGCCATGCGCCGATTGGGCGGTTGCGCGGCCATCCTCGCCACGTCGATGCAGCACCCCGTTGCGGGGTCAGCGGGCGATGGAGAGCGCGAAGGGCGTGAATCCGCTGGAGCGGATCACGTGCGGTACGAACAGGATCGCGGCCTCCGCGGCGCGGGCGGTCTGGATCCCGCCCAGGTCGGTGATCCACTCCTTCCGCCAGCCGAGGTCGGTGAGCAGGTCGTGGACGGTCTGCTTGGCTTGGGGGTCCTCGCCGGAGAGGAACGCGGTGGGCGGCTGGGTGAGGCTGGCCGGTGCGGTCATCACCGAGAAGAGCATGGTGTTGAGGGTCTTGACGACGCGGGTTTCGGGGAGCGCTTCCTGGAGCCGCTCGGCGAGGCTGGAGCCGGGGTAGAGCAGGTCGGCGGGCAGGCCGTCCGGGCCGTCGGAGGTGGCGTTGGAGACGTCGACGAGGATCTTGCCCCGTAGTTCCTCGCGCAGGGCGGCGAGGCGTTCCAGTGAGCCGGCGCCGGGTGTGGCGTTGATGACGATCCGGGCGGTGCGGGCGGCGTCGGCGGCGGAGCCTGGTGTGCGGTCCGCGACGGTGACCTGATGCCCTGCTCGGGTGAGGGCGGCGGCGAGGCTGCCGCCGACGCGGCCGTTCCCGAGAATGGCGATCTCGTGCATTGCGGTCTCGTTCATGTCGATTCGTCCCTCTTGTGTTTTCCGCTGTGCTCTTCGTCGGGGTCAGCGGGAGAGTGTCGATGCGGCTTGGGCGTGGACGCCGGGTGCGGCGGCCAGGAAGCTGTCGCTCTGCGGGGTCCAGGGGCGGCCTTCGGCGTCGGAGATCCGTCCACCTGCTTCCCGGACGAGCAGCGCCCCGGGGAGCAGGTCGGCTCGGGCTCCGGCGAACTGCCAGAAGACGTCGGTCCTGCCGGCGGCCACGTTTGCCAGGTGCAGGGTGGCGGGCACAGAGGTGCGTACGACGAGGGCGTCGAAGAGCATGGCGGTGATCGAAGCGCCGACGCGGCGTACGACTTCCTCGTCTTCGTCCGGCCGGGCCTGGCTGGTGGCGACGATGCTCAGGTCGAGGTTCGCGGTCTGCGCAACGTGCAGGGGCCGGCCATCGAGGTGGGCGCCTGCTCCGGCGAGCGCGGTGTAGGTCTCGCCGGTCAAGGGCAGGTGGACCACGGCGAGGACGGGCTGGTTCTCGCGCACCAGGGTGGCGGTGACCGCCCATTCCGGCAGGGCGTGCAGGTGGTTGACGTTGCCTTCGGCCGGATCGACGACCCACCATTCGCCGGGCGGCAGTGCCCCGCCGTCGAGTTCGTCCTCCACCCATCCGGCGTCCGGACGCAGTTCTGTGAGGCGGGGGCGCAGGATGGCGAGGGCCGTGTCGTCGTTGTCGGCGAGCGCGTGCACCAGGTCTTCGCGGGTCTCGTGGCGGACCACCTCGCCGAAGCGCTCGCGCAGCGCCGAACCGGCCGTACGCACGACGATCACGGTCTGGGCGAGCAGGTCGGCGTCGGAGACGGTGTCGGCGGAGGTGGTCTGAAGCGTTTCGGACATGGCGGAGCTCCTGACGGAGGAGGGGAGGGGTGCGACGGGTGACGCCGTATCGGCCGGGCCGGGCCGGGCAGGGCGTTGCGTCGTGCGCTTGTGCCTCAACGGTATGGACCCCCGGAGTTAACTTCAACTGCATGTCAGGCATGCCTAGGATGACTCCCATGCAATTGGATTTGAACCTGCTCACGGCGCTCGACGCGCTGCTGGAGGAAGGGAGTGTGGCCGGGGCGGCCGCGCGCCTGCATGTCACCGCGCCCGCGATGAGCCGGAGCCTGGGCCGGATCCGGCGCACGACCGGGGACCAGATTCTGGTGCGCACCGGCCGCACGATGACCCCGACGCCGTACGCGATCGCCGTCCGGGCGCAGGTGCACGAGTTGGTGCACCAGGTCCAGGGGGTATTGGCGCCGAGCCGTGAACTCGATCTGGCGACGTTGGAGCGCACGTTCACACTGCGCTGGCACGAGTCCCTGGTCGCCCTGAGCGGACCTGCGCTGCTCGCGGCCGTGCGGGGTCAGGCTCCCGGCGTGCGCTTGCGGTTCATCGGGGAACCGAGCATCGACACGCACGAGTTGAGGCGTGGGGAGGTCGACTTGGAGGCGAACGCCAACCGCTCGAGCGCGCCGGACATCCGTACCGAGAACGTGGGCGAGACCCCTCTGGTCACCGTCGTAAGGCGGGGGCACCCCCTCACCCGCGCCAGGACCCTCACCGTGCAGCGGTACGCCGCGGCCGAGCACGTCACCGTCTCGCGACGTGGGAACCTCGACAATGCCTTGGACGAAGCCCTCGCCCGGCTGGACCTGAGACGACGCGTGGTGGCGACCGTGCCCACGGAAGCGGCCGCGGTCGCGTTCGCGCGTGACTCCGACCTGGTGCTCAGCGTCCCCGAAGCCACCACGCGCTCCGCGGTCGCCGACCTCGGCCTGGTCGTACTCCCGCTGCCGCTGGAACTGCCGTCGGCGCCGGTATACCTGTCATGGCATCAGCGCTACGACACCGACAGTGCTCACGCCTGGCTGCGCGGGCTGGCTCGAAACGCGTTGGCCTCGCTTGGACCGGCATGACACCTCCTCCGGGTCCACCAGGTGGCCGGCCGCCGTCGCGGATCCAAGTGGTCAGCTCGGGAGCGCAGTGCGCCAGGCGGCGTCGAATTGCCGTCGGAGCGTTCGCGCGGTGTCCGCCGCGGCCGGGTCGGCACGTGGGTCCCACCGCCGCAGCGGCTGTGACTCGGTCAGGGTGGTGAATGCCGCGTCGTTCAGTAGGAACAAGGGGGCCACCGCGGACGTCCGTCGGACCTCGGCCCGTACGGAGGAGTCCCTTCCGGGCGCGGCGAGTGAGTCCAGCAGGGCGAGCAGCGACCGCACCGCTGTCTCGTTCTCCCGGCGCAGGAGGGTGCGTTGTGAGGCGAGCAGGGGCCCGGAGTCGTACGCCGGGAGCAGCAGCCGCAAGTGCAGCCGTCGGGGCAGGGGTGCTCCGGCGGCTGCCTCAGCGGCGGCACTGTGAAGGGCCCGCAGGACCCACCGCGCGCCGACGACCGAGGCGTCGAAATCGAGCTCGGGCTGCCGGAAGGCTTCGGAGAGCGCTTCGGCGAGGGACAGCGGCGCCTCTTCGCATGCGGTGATCGACCGGAGCATGTCATCGGCGTCGCGGTACCGGGCCTGCGGGTCCTTGGCCAGCGCCTTGCTCAGGAACGTGTCCCAGCGCGGCGCGGGTGCCGCTGCTCCCAGCTTCGCCGAGAGCCGGGGCGGCTCCCCGGTCATGTGGCCGTGGGCGATGGTGACCGCGTGCTCGGCATCGAAGGGTGGCGATCCGCAGAGCAGTTCGTGCAGGAGGCAGCCGACCGCGTACACGTCGGAGCGCCCGTCCGTAGGCCGGCGCATCAACTCCTCCGGGGAGACGTGGTGCACCGGTCCTGGGGCCGTGGGGAAGGCCGGTCCCCAGGCATCGGGAGTGGGGTCGCCGTGAACCGGTCGGCGGAACCGCACGATCATGACGCGGCCTTCGGGATCGGTGCGCAGGGCGTCAGGGGAGAGGACGGCGTGTCCGTCGCCCGCGGCCCGGTCGTGCCGGAGCCCCTCCAGGACGCCGCGGGTCACGGACAGGGCGCGCGCGAGGGGGAGCGGTCCGGTGGCGAGCAACTCCCTCACGGTCCCGGGCAGGTACTCCAGGACGACGTAGGGGCGTGGCCCCCTCCAGTGCCGTGTCACGTCCTGGGCATGGACGCGGGCGATCGCGGGATGCGGATCCCCCGAGTGCAGTGACTCCTGCCAGGCGTGGAACCGGGCCACGGCCACCGGGTCGCCCACGAGCTCCTCGCGGAGCGCGGTGACGGCGACCCGTGCCCCGGTGTGGCGGTCCAGGGCGAGCCAGGTCTCGGTGTCCTCCCCCTCGCCGGCGCGTTCAACGATCTCGTAGCCGTCGATGAACAGGCCCCCGTGCCGTCCTCCCGCAGCCGACGGGCCGACCACCCCGTCGTGGCCGGCGGCGGCGTCCTGCGCTGCGGTGAAACCGTGGAGGTTCCACACGAGCCCCAACGAGGAAGCGGTGTTGCGGTTGTTGCTCTGCGGACGGGGCAGCGAACTCCGGGTGAGCCGGTGGTCCAGTTCGGCGAAGATGGTCCGCAGGTCCAGGGTCGGCCCCGCATCCGGGATGCCCGAGCGCAGGATGCTCAGGAGTTCCCCGGAGAACGCGGTGTGCCGCAGGCCCGGGGGCGACAGCGCCTCTCGGTGGGAGGCGCTCGCCGTCATCAGGAACACACCCTCGATGCCGGCCTTGTCGGCGAGCCGCTGGTCCGTGAGGGTCCTCGGCAGGATGCGGCCGCTGTAGCAGGAGTCCAGGATGACGATCCGACGCCGGGCCCGGCTGGCCATCAGGGGCCGACGGAGCCATTCGTAGGCCAGGAGCGTCTCCTGCTTCTCGGGCGCGGAGCCGGGGAGCGTCAGGTTCAGTTCCCCGGAGAACGGGTCGGGCAGCCCGTGGCCGGCGTAGTAGAGGAGCAACGTGTCACGCGCGTCGGCGGCGGCCGCCCGCACGGCGTCGAGCACCTCCTCCGGCCCGGCGGGGTTGTGCAGCATGGCGCTGTGGTGGGCCGGGACTCCCCACAGGCGCGGCGAGCGCAGGGCCTCGGTGAGGTCCAGCAGGCTGTGGGCGACGGCCGGGAGCGGTTCCAGGTGCTCGTAGTCGCTGACCCCGACGAGCACGACTCGGGAACTGCCCGGGTCGGGGAGCCCGGGCGGGGATGTCACTCGACCGGCCCCGCATCGCCGGGCTCGAGGGAGGCGACGAGGCGCGCGAGGACCTCCGGGTCGTCGGAGGACAGCTCGACGGTCGTCCGGCCGCGGGTGAGAGTGGCGGTCGCGGCCGGAGAGGACCCGCCGGGCCGCGTGCGCCGCCAGCTCAGGTAGGACAACGCCAGCACGCCGAGTTGCAGGCCGGTCTCGGTGGCCAACTGCACCCATTCGTAGGCGCCGCCGCCCTGGACACCGGGCGAGGGCGGCCCCGAGGCGAGGGAGACCGAGGCATGCTGGGACACCTCGCGGTCCTCCAGCAGCCACAGGTAGAGCGACCCGAGTGCATCCGGATCCGCTTCGTCCCACCCGGGCGACAATCGCAGCTCGAGCTCCACATCAGCCTCCCCCGTCACCAACCATGCCGAATTCAAGGGTACTTGCATGTCGCGGCGCGGTGTGTCCTCCTCAGGGGGTCGCGCGCACGATGACGAGTGATCCTTCGTACGAGGGCCGGCTGCGCAGGTGCCCGAACTCCTCGTCCCAGGCTCCGGATCGCAGGTCGTGGCGCAGGGACTTGTCGAAGCGCTCGCGAACGCCGTCGTCGACGAAGCTCCACGCCGAGCACGCCTGGCGGGCCGCCGGTTCGAGCAGTACCTCCGGCCGGCCGTAGTAGGCCTCGTTGAACCCGTCGGTGCAGTCCAGCGGAATCGGCACGCTCCGCACCGTGCAGGTGCCGCCCAGGGCGGCTCCCAGCTCCTCGACGGCCGGGTAGCGCCGGGCCTCGGTGTCGAGGACCTCCGGGGCGTACCGGTACAGCCAGAAGTCCCGGACCAGTGCGGGGTCGCAGGTCAGGATGACCACCGGTCCGCGGGTCACCCGCCGCATCTCGCGCAGTCCGGCCCGTACGTCGGACCACTGGTGCACGCTGAACAGCGTCATCGCCGCGTCGAACTGCCCGTCCGCGAAGGGCAGGTCCTCGGCCACGGCGTCCACCGCGGGGCCGAGGTGCGCCGGACGCTGGGCGCGCATCGACTCCGAAGGCTCGACCGCCGTCACGCCGCGCGCCGCGTCCTCGTACGAACCGGCCCCGGCGCCGACGTTGAGCACGGAGTCCGCGTCGCCCAGAGCCTCGGCGATGAATTGGGCGATGCGCCGGTCCGGGCGTCGATGGGAAGAGTATCCGGCGCCGATCGTGCCGTAGTCGACGTCGCCGGCGCTGCCGTCCTGGGTGCGTGCGGTCATGGGAGCTCCTCACCTCGGTCGTGCCGACAGGGTATGGGAGCCGGATGGGTTACGGAGGGCGGCGCGGGTCGCGCGGGCCCTGCGCCGCTCATCGGTCGGCGTACGTGCGCGCGGTGAGTCTGCGCTCGGCCCGAGGGGCGATGGCGAGGGCGAAGCCGTGATTGGCGGCGATGGCGCGGGTGTGGTCCGCGGAGAGCGAGCCGTGCCGTTCGAGGGTCAGGGCGGGCAGGGCCGAGCGCTCGTGTCCGGTCGCGCGGTGGAAGGACAGCACCGTGGTCGACATCGGCTCGTGATGGGGGTGCCGGCGGCGTGCCGCGGCCTCGTCCTCGTGGATCAGGGTGGTGACGCCGGGCTCGTGGCCGAAGTCGGCGATCAGGCCCGAGGCCTGCCAGTGGGCGGGTTCGTGGTTCACTCCGGTCCGGTGGCGGGAGCGGTTCACCGAGGTGATGGACAGGAGGTCCGAGGCCGTCGCCTCCAGTGCCGCGGTGAGGAAGGCGTTGGAGGGGCAGCGGTAGCCGGGCCCGATGAGCTGCACGGTCGTGATTCCGTCCTGGACCGCCGTCAGGTGCGCGGGAACGTGCGGGGCGGCGGGCCCCCGGAATCCGAACGGGCCGAGGGCGAAGAGCTCCTCCACCAGGTCCTGGATCTGCCGCCGCCGGAACTCCGCCGGCAGCCGGCACCAGTCGAACAGGGACGGCACGTGCTCGCCGACGGTCGTGACGCTGCCGACCTGGTCCGCGGGGCGGCCCTTCAGCAGGTTCACCCGCTCGACGACGCCCCGGTCGGGGAGTGCCGTGAGCGCGTAGAAATTGCCGAACCCGTGTGCCACCGCCTGGCCCCGGGCCAAGGCCGCCGAAGTGTGCGTCACGTCCTCGGCGTTGCCCAGGAACCGCTGCCTGGGAACCTTGGCGCGTCCACTCATTTCGGCCTCCCGGCGTGATCGTTTACGACGTCCAACGAGTCGTCCGCCCGACGGTCACTCGCCCCGCTACCCCGGCCCTGCCGTGGCGGTCGCCGCGCTGGTCAGGTCCGGGACGGGGTCGGGCAGTGCGGCGGTCTCGTGCTGCGGGAGTTCGGCGGTCATCCAGCTCGTCTCGCCGCCGGCGCGGGCGCTGAAACGGAGCAGGTTGCCTTCGCCGTCGATCCAGTAGCGGGTGTTGCCGGGGCGGTTCCCGTCGGCGTTCGGGCCGGGGCTGCCCGGTCCGGCGAAGACGGTGACGGGCGTCGTGCCGATGCGGTCGTCCTTGATCCAGCGGGCGCTGCTGCGGGCGAGGAGCTGGGCGTTGTCGGGGCGGTTGCTGCCCAGACCCAGCAGGAGGCGGAGCGCGGCGTCGAGAGGGGAGGCGTGCGGGGTGAGCCGGTGGGGCTGCCAGCCGTGTGCGGGCGGCCGTTCGGGCAGGCCGCCGGACCACCCAGGGAGGGTGACCACCGTGCTCTCGTTCCACTGGATGAGCTCGCGGGCGGGCAGTGCGCCGGCTCCGATGATCTCGGCGAAGCCGAGGTGGCGGCGCCAGTCCACGCGTCCGCTGAGGGTGACGGTGGTGCCGCGGTAGGGGATGGTCATGGTGACGCTGCCCGTGCCGCGCCGGTAGGTGGTGAACCGGGCGAGGGCGGCGCGGTCGGCTTCGGCGGGGGTGAGGGGGCGCGCCAAGGGGGCGCGGTCGTCGCCGGTGTCGCCGCCGCTGCCGCCCGTGCAGCCGGTGAGGGTGAGCAGGCAGAGCAGGACCGTCGCCACGCGGGCGGCGCGGGGCGGCTTCATCGGCGGTCCCGGCTGCACGCGTCGAGGAGGGTCGCCTCCGGCAGCGGAACCGATGCCGCGTCAACGGGCTGCGGGGCCGGCGCGGTCGGGACGGCGGGCGCGGTCGCGGCGCGGGGCAGCTCTGGTTGGTCCGGAGGGAACGGTACGTCGAGGAAGGGCAGGCCGGCGGGCGCGTCCGGGCTGTCGATTCGGGTAAGGGGACCGGGGGCGGGAGCCGGGGATGCGGGGCAGGCCATGGAGGCGGCGAGGCCGGCGGGCAGGGTCGGGCCGATCTCGCCGGTGAGGCAGTTCCCACTGCCTGGGGCGTGCGCCGAGGCGAGGTAGGCCGCGTCCAGGGCGTTGTCGGCGAAGGCGTTGTCGGTCAGGCGGTTGCCCACGGGAGCCAGGTCTTCGGCGGAGGAGAGGATCAGCGCGGCCCGGGGGTGCCCGGTGATCCGGTTGTGCGTGACGGTGTTGTCCCGGCCGCCGGCGATGCCGATCCCGATCCCGTAGCCGCCGTCGGCCTGTTCGGGGGTGTCGGCGGCGGTGTTGTCGGCGACGAGGTTGCCGGCGATGGTGGCGCCGGACTGCGGGGTGAGGGCTTCGAGGTAGTCGGAACCGACCGTCATGCCGACGCGGTTGCCGGTGAAGCGGTTGCCGACGATCCACAGGGGGCCGCTGGCGTTGGTGTTCTCGTAGCCGACGGCATTGCGTTCGGCGGTGTTCCCGCGGACCAGGATCTCGCAGGGCCTGCACTGGCCGACGTAGATGCCGGAGTCGGCGCTGCCCGAGGCGTAGCTGTGCTCGATCGTGCCGCGGCGGGCGTTGAAGGCGTAGATCCCGTACAGGCCGTTGTCGGCGGCGGTGACGTAGCGGACGCGGAAGCCGTTCAGGGGAGGGTTCGCCGCAGGGTCGAGGCGGTGGTAGCCGTCGCTGCCGCGCCCGATGCCCTCGCCCTCGTTCTTGAGCCCGGTGACGAGCACGCCGTTCTGGAGGTGGCTGCGCACGGTGAGGTTCTCCACGCTCACGCCCGGAGCGGTGACCACGACGCCGTTGCCGCGCTTGCCCTCGCCGTCGATGGCCACGCGGTTGCGGTCGGTCCCGCGCAGCGTGACGTGCGCGGTCCTGATGCGGACGGTCTCGCGGTAGACGCCGGGGGAGAGCAGGACCATGTCGTGCGGTGCCGCCCGCTCCAGAGCGGCGTTGATCGTGGGGGCGTCCGCCGGTACGCGGATGACGACCGGTGCGCGCGGCGCGCTGTCGGAGCCCCGACCGCTCTGGGCTCCACAGCCGGACGCCGAGGCAACGGCCAGGAGGATCAGGAGAATTGTGAGGCGGGGCATGCGCACGAGGGGCCTCGATCCGGGCTTCATCTCAGGACTCACGACAAGGACACGCACTTCTTCGCGTACGTAGAGTACGCGCATGACTGCACAGAGTAACCACCGCTCCGTGGTGACCCGACGGGTGCTCCTCGCCACCGCGCCCGCCCTCGCCGTGTCCGTCGGCTGTCGATCGGATGCGGATCCGAGAGCGGGAGGCGGGCGGGCGCCGGGTGCCGGAGGGTCGGCGGCGGCGTCCGTGGCGGACCGACAGGAGGGGGTCGACCGCCCCGAACGGCCACAGACCCATGTCGTGGTGTCCGTGTACGACTTCCTCGACCGGGCGGGAGCGGGGCGGACCCTGGAGGTGCTCGGCGGGGCCGTCCTCGAGGCGACGGCCGGTGGCGGGGCGGGGCGGGCGGACGGGTTGACCGTGACGGTCGGGCTCGGGCCCGGACCCGTCGCCGCCCTGGACCGGCGCCTGCCCGGCGCCGCCGGACTCCCGGCCTTCGCCCGCGAGGAGCGGACCGCGCGGGCCTGGGGCGGGGACCTGCTGGTCCAGGTCTGCGCCGAGGGAGCGGCGGCGGCCGCCCGCGCCGACGAACGTCTCGCCCGGCTGCTGGCCGCGGAGGGCCGCGCCTCGCTCCGCTGGTCGCAGGCGGGCTTCCGGCCGGCCGGCGCCGGGCCGGTCCGCAACCCGCTGGGGTTCCAGGACGGCATCGAGATCCCGCGGGGCCGCGCCGAGTTGGACCGGGAGGTGTGGCTGCCCGGCCCCGGGCGCGCGGCGGGCGGGACCCTGGCCGTCGTGCGGCGGTTGCGCATCGACGTACCCGGGTTCCTCGCGGAGCCGGAGCGTCGGCAGGAGGAGGTCATCGGCCGCAGGAAGGCCGATGGGGCCCCGCTGGGCGGAGGCGAACCGCTGGGCCGACTGGACCTGTCGGCGAAGACGCCCCGGGGGCGCTATCTCGTTCCGGCCATGGCGCACGCTCGGCGGGCCAATCCGAACGCCACCGGCAGCGGGAAGATGCTGCGCCGCGGCTACGGATACGACAACGGCCCGGACGACCGCGGACTGCTGTTCATCGCCTTCCAGCGGGAGCTGCGCACCTTCACCGCGACGCAGCGCCGTCTGGACGAAGGCGATGACCTGATGGCGTTCGTCACGGCCACCGCCTCCGGCAGCTTCCTGGTCCTCCCCGGCTTCGACGCGGACCGCCCTCTCGGGGCGACCCTTCGCGCCGGCGGGGCGTGGCCTTCCTGGTGACCCGGGCCCGGATCAGGTGAAAGATCACTCAAAAGTGCGAAACATCCACCCGGGGATTCCATCGAAGATCATCACGTGGTGATCATTGTTACGCAGCGTATCCATTGTCACCGATTGTGATGAGGAGTGAAAGCGTGCGTGCTCTGAGAAGGGCCGCGGTGGCGCTTGCCGCCGGACTGGCCCTGACCACAGGAATCCTCCAACAACCAGCCCTGGGTGCCGATCCCGACGACGGCACCATCCGCATCAAGGTCGTCCGCGACTCCAACACCAACGGACGGAACGACGCCGGTTCCGAACGTGGTGTGGCGGGCATCATCGTCGAGCTGGAGGACATGGACGGGGCGAAGGTCACCGCCGTCACCGGCCCCGACGGGGTGGCCGTCTTCCCGCCCAACACCACCCTCTACGGCGGTAAGTACTACGTCCGTATGAACCTGCCGCCGAACTCCTTCCTCAAGCCTTCGTTCGGCGCCTCGGGCGGTCTCGCGTCCGAGGGCACCATCATCGACGTCAGCAACGGCGAGGACGCCGCACTGACCATGGGCGTGCGCAACCCGGCCGACTGGTGCGAGAGCAACCCCCGCCTCGCCACCCCTTGCCAGGTCGCCGCCAACAAGTCCGGCGGCGTCCGCACCACCGTCACCTTCGATTACAACGAGCGGGGCGACAGCAACGCGGGCAACACCACCACCCTCGCCACCCGCAACGACACCGGAAACACCTACGGTCTCGCCTACCACACCGCCCAGCGCCGCATCTTCACCGGCGCCCACGCCAAGCGGCACACCGTCTACGGGCCCGGCGGCCAGGGCGCCATCTATGTGACCCCCAGGGCCGGCGGCGCCACCACCCTCTTCACCACCGTCCCCAACGCGGGTACCACCGCCCACCAGGACCCGATCCGCTTCGACGGCCCGTTCGTGAACGTCGTCGGCAAGGAGTCCCTCGGCGACATCGACATCTCCGAGGACAACCGCCAGCTCTACGCCGTCAACCTCAACGACCGGCGGCTCTACACCTACAACTCCAACCAGCCCACCGCCGCGGCCCCTATCACCTCGGTCGCCATCCCCGACCCGGGCTGCCGGGCCGGCTCCGACTGGCGCCCCTTCGGCCTCGGCGTACGCGACCGCGTCGTCTATGTCGGCGGAGTGTGTTCCGGCGAGTCCACCCAGAACGTCAACGACATGGAAGCCGTCGTGTGGACGTACAACCCGGTGAACGCGACCTTCGCCCAGGCGCCCGTGCTGCGCAAGAACCTCAACTTCCCGCGCGGCGAGGTCAACGTCAGCAGCCCGGGGTTCAACCGCTGGTTCCCGTGGACGGTCGGCGCGGCCACCTTCCCGCAGAACCTCATGGCCCATCCGGAGCCGCTGCTGTCCGACATCGTCGTCGAGAGCAACGGCGACCTGGTCCTCGGCTTCCGCGACCGGTTCGCGGACATGACCGGGTACGAGATGCCCAACCCCAACCCCGCTTACGCCAACAGCGGCTCCACCATGTCCGGCGGCGACCTCAACCGGGCCTGCCTCAAGAACGACGGAACCTTCGAATGGGAGGGCACGGGCGCCTGCCCGAACAACGCCCCGACCCGCCCCAACGGCGGGCAGGCCGCCAACGTGGTCGAGTTCTACCCGGGAGACAACTGGCCCGGCGTGCACCAGGAGACCGCCCAGGGCGCCATCGCGCTCTCCCTGCGCGAGAACCGCATCGCCTCCACCAGCATGGACCCCACCAACCAGGCGTGGACCGGCGGCAGCGCGTACTTCGACCGCAACACCGGAAGCCGCGGCACCAACACGTTCGAGCACGGCTTCTCCATCCAGAAGCTCAACGACCCGCTCGACGGCGGCTTCGGCAAGGCCAACGGCCTCGGTGACCTGGAAGTGCTCTGCGACGAGCCGGCCGTCCAGATCGGCAGCCGCGTCTGGTACGACCGCAACCGCGGCGGTGCCCAGAGCGTCGACGACGACGAGCCCGGCATCCCGGGCGTCACCGTCCAGCTCCTGTCCGAGGACGGCAGCCTGCTCGCCACCGTGACGACCGGCGCCGACGGCTCCTACTACTTCGGCCCCGAGCACGGCGTCCGCCCCAACACCAAGTACAAGGTCCGCTTCGACAAGTCCACGGCCAACCTGAGCGTGATCAGGCCCCGTCCGCCCGCCAACCCCGCCACCCAACTGATCTGGTCCCCGCAGAAGGTGCAGGGAGCCGGCCCCGACGTCGACTCCGACCCGGCACCCGACGGCCCGGCCTACGCGCAGACCGCCACGGCCGAGGTGACCACCGGTGCACCCGGAACCGTCGACCACACCATCGACGCCGGGCTGTACGTAAACCGACTCTGACCGACCCCGATCCGGCTCTACGATGGGCCGATGTCAGCGATCAAGAAGTTCCAAGTCACCTTCGACTGTGCGGAACCCGAGCGCGTCGCCCGTTTCTGGTGCGAGGTGCTCGGGTACGTCGTACCGCCGCCACCCAAGGGGTTCGACACCTGGGATGACTACGACCGCTCCCTGCCGCCCGAGCGTCAGGGAGCGGGATTCGTCTGCATGGATCCCACGGGCGTGGGCCCGCGCATGTACTTCCAGCGCGTTCCCGAGGGCAAGGTCGTCAAGAACCGGGTGCACCTCGACGTACGGGTCGGCACCGGGCTGGTGGGCGAGGAGCGCGTCGCGGCCCTGGAGGCCGAGTGCGCGCGACTGGTCGCGCTCGGTGCGGTGCGCGTACAACTGCTGCGAGCCGATGGCTTCGACGAGTCGTGCCTCGCGATGCAGGACGTCGAGGGCAACGAGTTCTGCCTCGACTGAGCGGCACCCGGGCTCAAGGCGCGATCTCGAAGGCAGGCGGCTTCAGGGCGCTCAGGCAGGTGGTGTTCGGCGCGGACGGGTTGTCGAAGAAGGAGACGGTGATCTCCTGGGCACACTTCGAGGTCGCGAAGACCACGTGGGGTTCGTAGGGGACCGTGACGACGGTGGCGTTGCCCAGCGTACGGGCGACGTAGGGACCGTTGTCCGCGCCGGTCTGGGAGTCGAACCCGCCCGAGATGGCGAGCGTGGGGATGTCGCTCCGGGTGACGTCCCGGATCGAGCGCGCCGCCGCGGGCACGTTCCAGGCGGCGCAGTCCTCGCGGAGGAAGGCGAGCTGCGGGGCCTGGGCCTGCACCGAACGGGGGTACGACGGGAAGGCTTCCTGCCCGCCGCGGAGCGCCGCCCCCTGCTTCTCGAACGGCGTCCACTCACTGCAGAAGACGCCGTAGACGAGCCCGTGGGCCACTCGCCCCATGGCCTGGGGGCTGAGCTTGCCGCCCGCGTACTGCTCGGCGATCCGCTGCGGCTTGCCGTGCGCCAGCTCGTCGATCTCCGCGGGCACCTGCGGCGCGATGTGGGTGGCGGAGGTCATCCAGGTGACCAGCGCCCCGCCGTCCAGGACGACCTTCACCGGCTTCGGCTGCCCGGGGACGGTGACGGTCGTGGTGACCGGCTTGGCCTCCAGTTCGCGTACGAGGCGGTCGAAGGTGGCCGACAGGTTCGGATAGCGCCGGTTGCAGGCGGGATCGTCGGCGCAGGCCTTGAACAGGCCGTCGAAGCCCTGCTTGGCGCTGCTCCACGTCGCAGCCGAACCCGCCCTGGACGGCGGCAGGATGCCGTCGATGCCGACCGACCGCAGTCCTTCCGGGTGCAGGCGCATGTAGACGAGCGCCAGGTGGGTGCCGTAGGAAATGCCGAACACGTTCCAGTCCTTGACGCCCAACGCGGTTCTCAGGTCCGCGTAGTCGGCCGCGCTCTCGGTGTCGTTGTAGGCGCTGAGGTCGATCCCGCGGGCCGCCAGCTTGTCGCGGCAGGCCTTCGTGGCCGCGACGTGCAGCCGCCCGGTGGACGGTGCGTTGGAGGCGAGGCCGACCGCGCGGGCGTTGAACTCGTCGATGCCCGGGCACAGTACGTTCGGCTCGGCCGAGTACGTGCCCCGCTGGGACATGAGGATCACGTCCCGGTCGCGGTTCAGGCCGCCGTCGACGGCCATCTTCGCCTCCCCGACGGCATCGTCGCCGGGTCCGCCCGCCAGCCACACGATCGGGTCCGGTGCGGGCTTCGCGGCCAGTGCCGGCACGATCGCGACGCCGAGCCTGATGGTCCGGCCGTTCGGTTCGGCGCGGTTCTCGGGCACGGTCAGCGTTCCGCAGCGGGCCCCCTTGAGCTCGGGGACCGGGTCCGCCGTCTTCGGGCACGGGCCCGGCTCGTACGTCGCGTCGCCCGCCTTTCCGGCGGTCGTACCGATCGGCGTTCCGCCGTCGTCCTTCGCCTGGGCGGGCGCCGCGAGCAGACCGGTGATCAGGAGTCCGGTCGCCGCACCGGCCGCGGTGGCGCGGATCCGTCGTGCGGTGCACCGACGGCGGGGCGTGGGGTGGGAAGCCATCTGTCCTCCCGGTCACTTCGGGGTGATCGTGAACGGCGCCGGTTTCAGGCCGGCCACGCAACGCGTGTCCGGTGCGGTCGGATGGGCCAGGAACGAGGCCAGTACGGTCTGCGCGCACGGCGACTGCGGGACGACCCAGTGCCCGATCCCGGGGATCAGCACGGAGGTGGAGCGGGACAGCGTACGAGAGGCGTCCTTGGCGTAGCTCGCCCCGGTCTTCATGTCGAACGTCCCGGAGATGACGAGCGCCGGCACCGCGCTGACGGTGGCCACCCGGTGGCGGGCCGCGTTGTCCGCGACCTTCCACACACCGCACACGTCGTATTCGAAGGGCAGCTGCGGTGCCTGTGCCAGGACCGATTCGGGCCAGGTGGGGAAGGCCTCGCGCCCCGCGTCCAGCACGCCGGACTCCGAGGTGCCCGGTACCCACTCGCTGCACGCCACCGACTGCGTCAGGCCGTGCGCCGTCATGCCGACGGGCTGGACCGAGTCCTTCGCGCGGCCCTGCGCGAAGCGCTCCGGGTTGCCCTGGGCCAGCTCTTCGAGGGCCGCGGGGAGGTCGACCGGTTTGACGTTGAAGGCGACCATCAGGTTCAGCAGGGTGCCGCCGTCGAGGACGACCTTCACCGGTTTTCCGCCGCCCGGAGGGGTGGCGTTGAGCGTCAGGGGCCCTGCCTCCAGCCTGCGCACCTGTTCGTTCAGGGTCTTGCGGAGATCCGGGTAACGGCTCTTGCAGGCGGGCTGCGCCGCGCACGCGTCAAAGGTGTTGTCGATGCCTTCCTTCGCGCTGCTCCAGCCCCACGGCAGCTTCGTGGCCTGGGGCGGGCTGATCGAGTCGATCGCCACCGAGCGGATCCCCCGCGGGTGCAGGCGCAGGTACGCGAGGGCCAGGTTGCTGCCGTAGGAGTACCCGTAGACGTTCCACAGCGGGATGCCGAGGGCCGTGCGCAGATCGGCGAAGTCAGCCGCGTTCTCGGTGCTGTTGTAGGCGCTCAGGTCGGTCCCGTCGGCCGTCAGCCGGTCCCGGCACTGCCGGAACGCCTTCAGCATGAGCTGCTTCGCCGCCGCCGAGTCCCAACCGAAGCCGACGGACTCCTCGTTGAACCGGTCGACCTCCGGGCAGGCGAGGTTCGGCTGGTCGTAGAGGTTGCCGCGCTGGGCCATCACGATCAGCTCGCGGTCCTTGTTCAGGCCGGAGGCGACGAGGAAGGGGATGTCGTCGAAGGTGTCGGCGCCGGGGCCGCCCGCCATGAACACCACGGGATCCGCGGCGGGCTTCGCCGAAGCGGGCTTGATGACCGCCACGGCCAGCTTGATGGTCCGCCCGCCCGGGCGCGAGCGGTTCTCGGGGACCTCCAGGAACCCGCACCGTGCCGTGCTCAGCGCCTCGATCGGCTCGGGTGTCCTGGGACAGGCACCCGGCACGAACCGCGGCGAAGCCGCCGGGCTGGGCCCGGCGGCATCGGCGGACGGTGAGGCGGCACTGCTCGGCAGCGGGCCGACCCCCGCCAGGCAAGCCAGAGCGGCCGCGGCAGCCGCCGCGTTGACTCGGTGCAGTGTCATGGGATTCCGTTCCCGTGCCGGCGTCCTGCGGCGGCCAGTCGGGCCACGCCGCAGTGGTGTGGGCGGAACGCACTCATTTCGACGGTACCGGCAGGTACAGAGGCACGCACTCCGGGCAGCCACAGACTGGCCGCAGGGTGCAATCACATGACGGACGGCCCGGAGGTCAGAGGTCCTGGATGCGCCGGAACGGACGGTCGGCCTCCAGCTGGAACGCGACCTCCAGCAGCTTTCGTTCGGCGCCGGGACGGGCGGAGAACATGACGCCGATGGGCAGCCCGTCCTCGGTCGCGCTCGCGGTGGGCAGCGAGATCGACGGCGTGCCGACGACGTTGTCGACCGGGGTGAACGCCACGTACCCGAGGATCCGCTCGATCAATGTGGTGTAGGGGACGGCCGGGCTGAGGTGGCCGATCCGGGGCGTGGTGTGGGCGAGCACGGGCGACATCACGAGGTCGAGCCCGCGGAAGGACGCCGCGTACGCCTCCTTCGTGCGCTTCAGCCGCCGCACGACGCCCGGAGTCCGCCGCCAGTTCCTCAGGTACTCCTCGCGCAGCCCGCGGCTGAGGCCGTCCATGCGGCGCCGGTCGAAGTCCTCGCCGAGGTTGCGGCCGGTGACGCCGAGGAGGAAGGACAGCATCCCCCAGTACGTGAGGAAGTCGTCGGCGAAAGTCGGGTCGACGCTCAGCTCCACCGGCTCCACGGTGTGGCCGAGTCGTTCGAGCGTCGCCACGGTCTCCTCGACGGCCTCCCGGGTGGCGGTGTCGGTGCGGACGCCGTGCACCGAGTCGAGGAGGAACCCGATCCGCAGCCGCTGTGCCGAGGGCCCTTCGACCAGCCCCAGGGGCGGCAGCTTGGGGCTGCGCCGGTAGGTCTCGGCGGCGGCGAGGAACGCTGCGGCGTCGCGTACGGAACGGCTCACGATCCCGTCGGAGACGATGTCGAGCGGCAGTTGGCGGCTCAGGGCGCTCGGCACGACCCGGCCACGGCTCGGCTTGAGGCCGACGAGTCCGCAGCAGGCGGCGGGTATGCGGATCGAGCCGCCGCCGTCGTTGGCGTGCGCGATCGGCACCGCCCCGGAGGCAACGAGCGCCGCGCTGCCGCCCGATGAACCACCGGCCGAGTAGTCCGTGTGCCACGGGTTGCGCACCGGCGCGGCGGACTCGTACTCGGTGGTCGGACTGAAGCCGAACTCGGGCAGCCGGGTCTTGCCCAGCACCGTGACCCCGCTGCTGAGGAACTGCCGGGCGAACGGTGCGTGCTGTCGGGCCGCCCGGGGGCGGAAGGCCGCACTGCCGTGGCCCGTGGGCAGCCCCTGGTAGTCCGTGTTGTCCTTGACGAACGTCGGCACGCCGGCGAAGGCCCCGCCCGCTCCGGTGGCGGGCACGGGGGCGTCGACGTACGCCTGGACCGCGCCCAGCCGCCCTTCGACCGCCCGCACCCGGGCCTGCGCGTCCCGGGCGGCCTCGGCGGGGGAGACCTCGCCCCGCCGGATCGCCGCGGCGAGACCGACGGCGTCGTGTTCTCCCAGGGCGTCGTCCCGGAAGGCGTGCACGATGGTCCGTTCGTCGAAAGTCGTCACCGCTGCTCAGCCCCCGGCCGTGTGGATGGTCGTCTGCCATCATTCCCTACCGTCGGGTAACCCGCGAGTGGTTCCGACGGATGTCGACCGTCTTTTCGACTCCGGATCAGGGGCGCGGGGTGTCGTCGGCGCGGATGGTGCTTCGGACGCCCGTGACGACCGTGACGGTCAGGCAGAGGGCGATGATCGTCTCGGCCCACAGGAAGGCGAACCAGTCCAGCACGGAGCCGATCGGAGGCTGTCCGGGGGCGGTGTTGCGGAACGCGGCCAGAGCGAAGAGGGTGGCGGCCATCCAGGAGAGGGCGGGCCAGACCATTCCCTCGCTCCGGGTCATCAGGTACCAGGCCCCGATGATCACTGACGCCGCCAGCGCCCACATCACGATCATCATGAACGAGGCGAAGGCGAGCAGGCTGCCCGAGCGGACCACCTCCAGTGCCACGAGGGCCCCTCGCCGGGAAGGCAGGGGCGTCGCATCGACGGCGAAGAGGGTGTCGTTGTTGGAGAACGACATGCGAACCGGTACCTCCTTGCCGTCCAGCAGCGCCACGAAGCCGACATCGGTCTCATAGGTGTCGAACGGGTAGTCGCTGATCGATCCACCCGTCATCGCGACCTGGACGTCCTTCGTCGCGAGCCGCTCGTGCGCCTTGAAGGCCAGGTCGCCGAGGGTGGCCTCGGTGGTCTGGAGGGTGAGATCGGCCACCGGGGCGCTTCCCTCCTCCTCGCCGAGGGTCCCGCGCGGGATCACCCGGACCCGCAGGACCAGCTCTCTGGCCGCGGCGTCGACGCGTTGGATCGCCGCCTCCACGTCCAGCCGGTCGGGGGCAGAGGATCCGACCGTGTGGACGGTGTCGTTGGCCTGCCGCTCGGAGAACTGCAGCCACGAACCCACGCCCACCGCCGCCACGATCAGGACCGCGATGGGGAGCAGGACGGGCAGGAGCGAGGTCCCGGAGCGGCGTGGGCGGGAGGGGTCCGTGGGTGGGGCCATGGTGACTCCGGCGAGGTGGGAGGGACGACGGGCCCGTCCGGCCCGGCGCCGGCCGCAGTGCGATCCTCGTCGACGGGGCCGGAGATCCGCCGCATCCGGGGCGGGTGTGTCGGCCGCCCCGCACTCGCGCGGGAGGTCAGCCCGTGTCGGGTTCTCTCCGCCGTACGGCGTCGTGGGCGGCCAGCGCGGCGTGCAGGGTCAGCAGGTCGGCGCCCCGGGCCGCGTCCAGTCCGGTCAGCTCCGTCGCCCTGCGCAGGCGGTAGTCCACCGTGTTGGGGTGCACCTGGAGCCGGGCGGCGGCCCGCCGCCGGTCGAGTCCGCAGGCGAGGAAGGTGCGCAGGGTGTCGAGCAGTTCAGGGCGCCCGGACAGAGGGCCGAGCAGCGCGGCGAGCCCGTCCCTGGCGGGGCTCGGGCGGCTCAGCTGGTACTCCAGCAGCACGTCGTCGAGCAGGTACAGCCCCGGTCCCCGGCCGGACGCCTCCGCGACCCTGCGCACCTCGCCGACCATCCGGGCGGCGTCCGCGACACCGTCCGGCGCGGCCGCGGCCGCCGCCACCAGCAGCTCGGCGCCGCACATCAGGCCGAGCTGCTCGACCAACCGGGTGAGCCGTTCCCGGTCCGCGGCGGCGAAGTCCGAGGCCGGCGTCTCGTACGGGATCAGCACCAGCCCGCCGTCGCCGGAGAGCACGGACAGCGGGACACCCGGGGTCTGGCGCTGCAATTCGTTGCGCAGCCGCCGGAGTTTGCGGCGGGCGGCGACGGAATGGTTGACGCCAGGCCGCAGTTCGTCCGGGTGCGGTCCCATGGTGATGCCGAGTACGAGGTAGGAAGGGGGCAGCCGGATCCCGGCCCGGTCGGCCGCCGCCTGCGGGTTCCCGCCCTCCAGCAGCCGGGACAGCAGTGACTGCCGCGCGACCTGCTCGTCCCCGAGGGCCGCCTGCCGCTCCTGTACGTACCCCGCCGCGACCGCGCAGCTCACGAGCCGGAGGTAGCCGAGCAGCCGGCGCTGGACGAGCAACACGTCCGCCAGGTCGCCCGGCCCGGCGGTCGCGAGGACCTGGGCCGCGCACTCCTCCGCACCGAAGTGGTAGGCGCCGACGACGGCTTCCAGGGGTACGCCCTCGTCGGCGCGGCGGGCCGAGGACTCGCTGATCCTCGCCAGCTCGGCCTCCTCCGGCAGCTCGCCGGCGCGCAGCACCCGGATGAAGGCCCGGATGCCGCGGTCCACTTCCTTGGTGATCTCGCCGCGGAGCTGTTCCGAGGGCAGCGCGCCGTAGGCGGGGAGCTGTTCGACGAGCCGGGCCATCACGGCCGGGGCGAGTGTCGGCGCGGCGGCCAGGAGCCGCTTGTGGACCGGAATCCCGCCGAACTGCGGCCCCTCATCGCCTCCTCCGGGTTTGGGCGCGATCACAATTCACCTCACGAATCTCTGTTGTACGACCCGGAGACGCGGCCCCTTACCGCACCCATCCTGGTTTCCGGGACGTTACTTACCAGTTGGTAACACGCCCGCCCGGTGGCTCGCCAGACGCGTTCGGACCCCGACCGCAACCTCCACCGGATCCCCACGCCCCCACCGCAGCGGAGGACCGCCGTGCTCGCGCCCAGAAACGCTGTTCGTCTCCTGGCCACCGCCCTCGTCGCCGCGATGGCCCTCACCGCCGCTCCGGCGGCCACGGCCGCCGAGGCCACGTCGTCGAGTGCCACCGCCGGCGACTCGTTCTACAGGTACACCGGCAGCGAACCCCTCGCCTCGCTCGCACCGGGCACCGTGCTGAAGACGCGGACGCTCCAGTACCACCTCGTGGGCCTGCCCACGCCGGTCAAGGCGATCCAGCTGCTCTACCGCACGACCGACGCCCAGGGCCGTCCGTCCGCCAACGTGACCACCGTGGTGCGCAGTCTGACGGGCGACAGCGGCAAGGCGGTGTCCTACCAGTCGTTCTACGATTCGCTCAACCCGGAGGACGGCCCGTCCCGGGCCATCGCCGGCGGTCTCACCCTGGGCGGCGCCATCGCGAACGCCGAATCCCTCTTCCTGGTGCCGCTGCTCCTGCAGGGCTACAACCTGGTCATCCCCGACACCGAGGGGCAGACCGCGAACTTCGCGGCCGGCCCGGAGTACGCGACCAACACCCTGGACTCGATCCGCGCCGCGACCAGGTCCGCGCAGACCGGTATGAGCCAGGACACCAGGTTCGGGCTGATGGGGTACTCGGGCGGCGCCATCGCGACCAACTGGGCGGCCGCGCTGGCGCCGGCCTACGCTCCCGAGGTCAACGCCAAGCTCGTGGGATTCGCCGAGGGCGGTCTCCTCGTGGATCCCGCGCACAACCTCAAGTACGTGGACGGCTCCCTCGTGTGGACCGGGGTCATCCCCATGGCGCTCATCGGCGTCTCCCGGTCGTACGGCATCGACCTGAAGCCCTACCTGAACGGCTACGGGCTGGAGGTGTACCAGAAGCTGGAGCGCGGGTCGATCGTCGACGCACTGGGCCACTACCCCGGGCTGACCTGGAAGCAGATGGCGAAGCCGCAGTACGCCGACCCGAATTCGGTGCCCGCCTTCGTCGACGCGGTGAACAGGATCAACCTCGGCTCGGCGCCCACCCCGGCCGTCCCGGGGTTCATCGCCCAGGGCAACGGGGGAGTCCTGGAGGGCACTTTCGGCAACCGCCCGGGCATCGGCACCGGTGACGGGGTCATGGTGGCCGGAGACGTCCGGGCACTGGCCCGCCAGTACTGCTCCACCGGCAACGGATCGATCGAATACAAGCAGTTCGACCTGCTCAGCCACGTCGGCGTGCCCGTCGTCTGGGCGCCCCTCGCGATGGGCTGGATGAACGACCGGTTCGCGGGCAGGACCGCACCGTCCGACTGCGGCCGCATTCCGGCCGGGAACTCCCTGGCGCCCGAGAAGACCGTGCCGGCCTCCTGACGCTCCACGGGTCCCGGGGCGCCGCCGTGTGCAATGGCACGGCGGGGCCCCGGGAGGACGGGTCAGGACACCATCGAGGCGTCGGCCACTTCGGTGAGCCTGACCGTGCACAGCCCGCCGCGCTCGCTCTTCACGTCCGTCACCTTGAGCTGCGTGCCCGGCGCGAGGATGTACTCCTCCTCCCCGGTGAAGGCGGAGAAGTTGCGGATCCCGACCGCCTGGGAGGGCGTCACCTCGAAGAGGGTCCGCTTGCCCCGGCTGCCCAGGAAGGACCGGGCCACCTTCAGCTCGGAGGTGCAGGAGGAGACGCCCCACCAGGTCACCGTGCGGCCCACCGGGTACTGCGACCGCAGGTCCAGCGACACGCCCCGCCACAGCGGCTGCGTGTGGGCGGGCAGCCCCGAGACCGCCGAGAACAGCAGCCGCAGGTACGGCAGGTAGGGCGTGACCCTGGTGCGGTCCGGGGAACGCAGGACGGCGTTGATCTCGCGGTAGAAGGCGGACTCGCAGGTGTAGAGGTAGAGCGCGGCGATCGCGTCGGCGGACAGGCCCGCGGACGTCTCGTCCGCCCTCCGCTTGCCGAAGTCCCTCGACCGGTCGATGTGTCCGGCGATCCCGGACAGCGTCTTGGCGACCGGGGCGACGGCCTCCTGGAAGTCCATCAGCGGAGTGTCGAACACGCCGGTGATCGCGGGGAGGACCAGGCCCTCGTCCTTGACGCTGGTGAGTCGCTCCAGGTACAGCTGGTGCAGGTTCATGGTCGACTCGATGAAGGCGCCCATGCGTGCCGCGACACCCCCGCCCCCGCCGCCGGCGGCGGCCGCCGCCTCGTTCCACCCCTTGCTCGGCAACCAGTCGATCCCGTCGGCGCCCAGCGAGGCGAGGGCCTCGTTGACCATGGCGAAGTGGTCGCCCTCGCAGAAGATGTCACCCTGCGCCGCCGGGTTCGCGTGGTCGATGTGGCGGACCTCGACGTCCGGGTACTTCTCCTGGAGCCGCAGGACGACCTTCTTCAGGCTCCGGGCGTGCGCTCCCCACCATGCGAACACGACCCCGCGGTCCTCCTCGTCGGCCTCCTGCTTGGCCTTGAGGATCTCCTCGACGATCCGTTCGGCGACGGGCCGCCAGAACGCCGTGTGCTGGTCGGCGCCCATCGCCCCGTCGCCGCTGGCGGTCAGCGAGGCGTTGAGCAGCAGCACGCCCTGGGTCAGCATCGCCTGGAACCACTCGGGAGGCTGGACCGTCTCCCGCTCCTTGAGCAGCGCGCGGACATCGGCGATGGGCGTCTTCTTCGCTATGCCGTACTTCCACATCGCCGCCGCCTTGATGATGCAGCGGATGCTGACGACCCGGCCGAACTGGCTGTCCTTCCAGTCGTTGAAGGTGTTGTCGAACATGGCGATGCCCGTCGCGCTCTCCGGGCGCGGGTACGGGTTCTGACCGAAGACGACGACCTTCCACTTGTGCGGCGGGTTGGGCTTCAGCGCCTGGAAGGTCAGCTCCCGGACCGGGACGACCTCGGGGCTGCGCCCCTTCCCGATGAACCGGGCGGCGTCCGGCCGCGCCTCGATGACGGGCTTCAGGAGCGGAAGCCAGGGCTCACCGCCCCCGTCGAAGAGTTCGGCGAGAGCCAGGGGGTCGTCCGCGACGGGCTGGGCAGGCTCGGAGGCCGCTGCCGGAACCGACTCCTGCACCGATTCCTGCACCGACTCCTGCACCAGCACAGGCACCGACTCCTGCACCGGCACAGGCACCGGCTCCGGAGCGGCGGCCGGGGCCGGGGCCTGCGGCGGCACGATGCGCACCCGCTGCTCGACCGGGGCGCTCTCGATGCCGTCCAGCTGCGTGGTGATCGTGGCACGCAGCTCGTCGTCGTCCTCGAACCAGTGGTCGTGGAAGAGCGTGTAGCCGGTCCACATCAGGTTCGCGCACACCCTGGCCGGGACCCGGCCGGTCTGCGCGCCCATCCCGACCAGCGCCACCGAGCGGATGCTGCCGGGCTGCTTCCGGTTCTGCCGGTGGATTGCCTGGAACGCGGCGGCGCACGCCAGGGCCACGTTCAGCGTGGCACTCACGTTCTGCGAGGACCGAACCATGGTCGGCGTCGATATCAGGTACCGGGGGACGGTCGCCCCCGACGGGACGCAGACCGCGCTGCCCACCGGAAGCGTTCCCCCGAACCGGTCGCGGATCGCGCGCTGCACCCGCAGCTGGATGCCGGATCCGAGGTGCCGCTTGATGACGGCGTCGACCCCGCCGTCCATCCGGCCCCGGGAGTTCGTCGGCGTGACCCAGGCGTCGACGTCCTCGTCCAGGATCGAGCCCCGGCGGATCTCGATGCCGGGGGTGTCCGCGAAAGCCGCCCTCCACGCCTCCACCACACGCTCGTTGACGTCTGTCAGTACAACCCTGAGCACGGGCTGAACACTGCTCTCGGTCATCGTCCACTCCTGTCGGGAAACGGCCCTTGCAACACCTCGAACCTAGCCGCCACCACTGACAACGCCGTTCCGGCAAGGGGACGATGACCTTCCGTCAGGGCTCCGCTTCACAGCCGCCAGTAGGTACCCGCACGGGAATCGACGTGCACCACGTGCCGACCGACGCGCACCACGTGATGGTCCCGGCCGGCCCAGGAACCGGCGCCGCCGTCCGCGCCGGGCAGCGGGGTCCAGATCTCCAGGAAGGTGCCCCCGTCCGGGTTGGTGCCCCGCTCGACGAGGTTCGCGCCCTCCCGCCGGAAGGTGCCGGTGTCCTCGCCGGACTCGCCCGTGAGGTGGTGGAAACGCACCTGGGATCCGTCGAAGGAGGTCGTACCGGCGAAGCCCCGGCTGTCGGCGTAGTACGGGCCGGCCTGCAGCCACACCACCTCGCGGTCCTCCACGAGAGGTCCGCCGTCGCGGCTGATGCCGCGGCGCAGCCAGGCACCGTACTCGGGCACCGGGATGCCGGGCCCGCCCGGGAACCGGTCCGCCGGCGGCTCGGGCTCAGGCACGGTCGGCGGCGGGGTCGTCCACGGCCAGGAGGGTCAGCGGTACGTTGCCGCGTACCGCCTGCGAGTACGGGCAGACCGCGTCCGCCCGGTGCAGCAGCGGCTGGAGGTCCGCCGCCCGCCACCCCGGCAGGCTGACCGTGAGGGCCACCGCGAGGCCGTAGCCGGCCGGGGTGTCCGTGGTGCCGAGCTGCACTTCGCAGGCCACGCGCGCGGCGGAGGCGTCCGCCCCGAACTCGGCGGCGACCTCCGCGAGCGCGGACGTGAAGCAGGCCGCGAAACCGGCCGCGAACAGCTGCTCGGGATTGGTGGTGCCGGGCACCTTCTTGCGCGGCGGGGCGAGACGGACGTCCAGGCGCCCGTCGTCCGTGCGGACGGATCCGGAACGGCCCCCGGCGGCGTGCGCGGTCGTCCGGTACAGGCTGCGGGTGAGTGGCACGGTCATGGCGTACGGCCCATCTTGCTCGACGAGGACGCTGCCCGGGTGCGGACAGCGGTCGGCGCCGCGTCGGCGGCACCTCGCGCGTCGTCGTGCGTAACCGGGTACGGCGCATCTCGTCCGGGGCCTCGCAAGGCCGCCGGACAAGTTAGCAACGGACACGGCCGCCCGGGGACCCGCCGGGCGGTGACCTTCCTCACCCGCCGCCGGGTCCGGCCCCGCGGCTGCGGTACGCCCCGGGAGGCATGCCCTCCCACCGGGTGAAGGCGCGCACCAGGGCCGTCGCACCGCTCAGGCCGACGAGCGGCGCGATCCGGTCCAGCGGCAGGATCGTGGTCTCCAGCAGCCGACGGGCCCGGCCGTGGCGGGCGTCGTCGAGGAGCGCGCGCCACGAGGTGCCCTCCGCCTGCAGGGCCCTGCGCAGGGTCCGGACGCTGAGGCCGAGCTCCTTGGCGGGGCCCTCCGGGCCCGTGTCCCCGAGCGCGGCCGGCTCCAGCCACTGCCGTACGCGATCGGCCACGGACGGGGGCGTGGACAGCCGGTGCAGGAGCCGGTCGGCGTAGGCCCGGTGCAGGGCGTTGAGCGCCGGATCGTGGAGCGGTCGGCGCCTGTCGAGGTCCTCGTTGGCGACCGTGATCACGTTCTCCGGGGCGTCGAACACGACCGGACAGCCGAGGACGCGGGCGTACGGCTCCGCCGAACCCGTACGCGGGTGCGCGAACGACACGGACAGCGGCGCCCAGCCGTCGCCGGCGATCCAGCGGCCCGCCCGCACCATGCTGCTGACGACCGCCTCCACCTGCTGGGGGTGCATGGCCGCCGGGTCCACGGTCGGCCGGTAGCGGACCCGGCCGACGTCCCCCCGGCGGTCCACGCTCACCCTGCCGGCCTGGCTCACCAGGGAGTGGTAGTGCTCCGCCGCCAGCGCGGCCTCCGCGAGGCTGGCGCTCGTGAGGACGAGGTGTCCCAGGATGTGCAGGCCCGTGGGCCGGATGCGGTCCCCCACGAGGAGCCCGGTGTGCGGGCCCGCGCCCCGGGCGCCGAGGACCTCGTCCCACAGCACACGCATCTCCGCGTACTGCAGCCGGTCCGCGGGCAGGGCCCGGGGACCGGAACCGCCGGTGCCCTCCGCCGCGGCGCTCAGCACGGCGAGGGCGTAGCACGAGGTGACGGTGGGCGGCTCGGTGAGGGACACGGCCGCCAGTCAATGCCGGAGCACCGGCCGCGTCAACACCGCCCGGGGCACGGGAGGCAGGACGGTCGGGGACGGTCGGCGGCCCGGGGAGTCAACGGGTTGGCCGCCCGGGTGAATGACGGCGCCGCCGGGCGCTCCTAAGGTCGCCTTCGGACACCGCTCAGAGGAGTACGCCGTGATTCTCTTCCTGCTCCCCGCAGGCGACTACGACCCGACCGAGGCGGCGGTGCCCTGGGCCGCACTGCGCGACGCCGGCTTCGAGGTGCGGTTCGCGACCCCCGCGGGGAAGGCCGCGTACGCCGACCCCAGGCTCACCGACCTCGGCTTCTCCTGGCTGTCGCCCTGGCTCATGACCCGCCGCGCCGAGCTCGCCGCCTACCGGCGCCTCACCGAAGACCCCTGGTTCCTCGCCCCGTCGGCCTACGCGGACGTCGAACCGGACGCCGTCACGGGCCTCTTCGTACCCGGTGGCCACGCCGAGGGGATGCGGACCCTGCTGGAGGACGCCACCGCCCAGCGGTTGTTCGCCCAGGTCTTCACCCAAGGGCTGCCGGTCGGTGCCGTCTGCCACGGCGTGTTGCTCGCCGCCCGGGCCACCGATACCGCCACCGGGCGCTCGGTCCTCCACGGCAGGCGCACCACGGCCCTGACCTCCCTGCTGGAGCTGACCGGGTGGAACCTGACCCGGCTCTGGCTGGGCCGGTACTACCGCACCTACCGCACCACCGTGCAGCAGGAGGTCACCGCGGCGCTCGCCGATCCGCGCCACTTCCTGGCCGGCCCGCCGCTGCCCGTCCGTGACACCGCCGCCCGGCCCGGACGCGGCTTCACCGTCAAGGACGGCAACTACGTCTCCGCGCGGTGGCCCGGCGACTGCCACCGGCTCGCGGCGGACTACCTGGCCCTGGTCCGTGCCCACGAGGCGGCCAGATTGTCATGAACTCATCGTGAAAGGGTTCGGGATGAATCGACGAAGGGTCCTCGGACGACGCCGGTACCTGTTATTCGGCCTGGTCCTCGCGATGCTCACCCTGGTGCTCGGCCCCGCGGCCGCCGGCGCGTCGGCGGGCCCGCAGTGGTGCGAGCCCGTGGCGCGCCCGGCTCCGGACTCGCAGGTGGGCGTCACGGGCGAGCCGTTCACCGGGACCGACGCCCAGGGCCGGGTCCGCGGCTGGGTCGACGGGCACGTCCACCTGATGTCGAACGAGGGCTTCGGCGGACGGCTGGTCTGCGGGAAGGTCTTCTCCCCGGCGGGCGTGGCGGACGCCCTGAGGGACTGCCCCGAGCACTACCCGAACGGCGTCCTCGCCCTCTTCGACATGATCACCAAGGGTGGTGACGGCCGGCACGACCCGAACGGCTGGCCCACGTTCCGGGACTGGCCGGCCCACGACTCCTCCACCCACCAGCAGACCTACTACGCCTGGGTCGAGCGAGCCTGGCGGGGCGGCCAGCGCGTCCTGGTCAACGACATGGTCACCAACGGGGTCATCTGCTCGCTGTACTTCTTCAAGGACCGCGGCTGCGACGAGATGACCGCGATCAGGCTCCAGATCCAGAAGACCTACGAACTCCAGGACTACGTCGACGCCATGTACGGCGGCGCCGGCAAGGGATGGTTCCGGGTCGTCACCGAGCCCGATCAGGCCCGCAAGGTCATCGAGCAGGGCAAACTCGCCGTCGTCCTCGGCGTGGAGACCTCCGAACCGTTCGGCTGCAAGCAGGTGCTGGACGGCGCCCGCTGCACCATGGCCGACATCGACCGCGGCCTGGACGAACTGCACCGGCTCGGCGTGCGCAGCATGTTCCTGTGCCACAAGTTCGACAACGCCCTGTGCGGCGTCCGGTTCGACACCGGCACCACGGGCATGGCGATCAACGTCGGCCAGTTCCTGTCGACCGGCACCTTCTGGAGCACGGAGCCCTGTACCGGCCCCGAGCACGACAACCCGATCGGCTTCGGACTCGCAGCGGGCCTGTCGGCCGGGGAACCCGGCACCTCGCAGGCGGAGGCGGAAGCCAGGGTCCGCGCCGCGCTGCCCGAAGGGGTCGAACTGCCCCAGTACGGGACCTCCTTGCAGGCGGCGCAGTGCAACCGGCGGGGCCTGACGGCGCTCGGCGAGTACGCGGTGCTGGGCATGACGAAACGCAACATGATGCTGGAACTGGACCACATGAGCGTCAAGGCGGCGAACCAGGCGCTGCGCGTGCTCGAAGCCGAGCAGTACTCCGGTGCCCTGTCCACCCACGGCTGGATGGACGACAACTGGACGGAACGCGTCTACCGCCTGGGCGGTTTCATCACCGGCCACATGTACGAGGCGACCGCCTTCACCGCCGAGGCGCGCAGGCACGCGGACCTGCGGGCGAAGTACGGCGCCGGGTACGGGATCGGCACCGACATGAACGGCTTCGCCTGGCTCCCCGGCCCCCGGGCCGCGGCCGGAAGCCCCGTCCACTACCCCTTCCGCAGCCCCGACGGCGGTTCGGTCCTCGACCGGCAGGTCACCGGCTCCCGGGTCTGGGACGTCAACACCGACGGCGGCGGAACCCACTACGGCCTCGTACCGGACTGGATCGAGGACATTCGGGTCACCGGCGGCCAGGACGTGGTGGACGAACTCATGCGGGGCGCCGAGGGCTACCTGCGCACCTGGGAGCGCAGCAGCGGCCACACCACCCCGTACGCACCGCTGGTACGCGGCTACCGCGCCCACAGCGGGCACCTGGCTTCCTCACGCCCCCTGCCCGCCGGGTTCACCCACGAGGGGGTCTGGAAGGTGCTGCGGGACCCCGCGCCCGGTACGGTCCGGCTCTACGAGTGCAAGGCGGCCGAGCACTCGCTGCTGACCCACGATCCGGGGTGCGAGGGCCAACAGCCCCTCGGCGCGGTCGGATACGTGTACACCAAGCAGGTTCCGGGCTCCGTGCCCCTCTACCGGTGCTACATCCCGTCGGTGTTCGACCACTTCGTCAGCGGCAGGGCCGACTGCGAAGGCCCGTACACGAGGGAGGGCCTGCTGGGCTACGCCATGCCCGTGGCCGCGCCGTAGCGGCGAAGGCGAGGGGGCCCCGGCACGTGCGGCCCGGGGTCACCCCTCGCGTCACTCAGCCTTGCGGAACGGGCCGGGCGGCCAGGCGGGTCAGCAGGGACCGGCGGTGCTCCGGATCGGTCGCTAGGTCCATCGCCGTCCAGGCCATGGCCAGCCCCCCGTCGAGCACGGCGCGGTCGGCCTGGGCCGTGACTCCGTACCGGGTGAACTCGGGGTTGTGCATGATCGCTTCGCCGCAGTCGTAGCCGATCATCGGGTGGATGGTGGGCACGAGGTGCGAGACGTTGCCCATGTCCGTGGAGCCGCCCCGCAAGGTCGGGTCCAGGTCCTGGACCCGACGGCCCAGGTCGCGGGCGGCCGTGAGGTAGCTGCGGCCCATCGCGAAGTCCTGGCGTAGGTCCGCGTAGTCGTTCCCGACGGTCTCCAGGGCCAGTTCGGCGCCCGTGGCCAGGGCTCCCGCCTCGAAGCAGGCCCGGATCCGGGCCTGGAGCTCGGCGAGCTCCTCACTGCTGACGGCCCTGCAGTCGTAGTCGGCCGTGGTCAGCGCCGGGATCACGTTCGCGGCCTCCCCGCCCCCCGTGACCACCCCCGAGACCACCGCGCCGGGCCGCATCTGCTGCCGGTACGCGGCGATGGCCACCTGGGCGATCATCATGGCGTCGGCGGCGTTGACACCGCGCTCGGGCATCGCCGCGGCGTGCGCGGCCCGCCCGGTGTAGCCGACCTTCCAACTGCTGATGGCGAGCGAGCTCATGCCCACGGAATCGGAGGGAGCGGCGTGCACCATCATCGCGGCGGCCACGTCGTCGAAGGCACCCTCGCGCAGCATGTCCACCTTGCCGCCGCCGGACTCCTCGGCCGGTGTGCCCAGCAGCTTGACGGTGATGCCCAGTTCGTCGGCGAGCGGGGCCAGCGCCAGCGCGGCGGCCACGGAGGCGGCGCCGTTGACGTTGTGGCCGCAGGCGTGGCCGATGCCGGGCAGCGCGTCGTACTCGGCGCAGATCCCGATGACGAGTTCGCCGCTGCCGGCGGTGGCGCTGAACGCGGTCGGCAGCCCGTACGCGCCTCGGGTGACCTCGAAACCGGCCCCCTCGACGAGGTCCGCGATGCGCCGGGCGGCGCGGTGCTCCTCGTAGGCGAGTTCGGGATCGGCGTGCAGCGCGTGGCTGAGGCCGATGACCGCGTCCTGGCGCGCTGCCAGAACGGCCCGGGCGCGCTCGCGCAGCAGCTCGGGGGCGCTCATCGGCCCACCTGCCCGGTGCGCTCGGCGCGCGGCCTGCGGTAGACCAGCGCGATGGCGGCGCCGGCCACCGAGACCAGGGCGCACACCGTCCAGGAGAGGGTGTAGGCGCTCAGCTCGGGCAGCGGCCGCCCGGCCGGGGTGCGGGAGGCGAAGACCGTCAGCACGGCGGCCGCGCCGATGGATCCGCCGACGTTGATCAGGAGCTCGTTGATGCCGGAGCCCACCGAGGTGCGGTCGTGCGGTACGGACTCCACGGCCAGCGTCCGCGTGGAGTGCTGGAGGAATCCCGTGCCCAGACCCGCCACGGCGGTGCCCGCGAGGAAGAGGGCCAGGTCGCCGTGGAAGGACAGCGACAGCACGTACCCGGCGGCCATCAGCAGCGAGCCGGTGACGAGCGTGAGCCGGTCGCTGATGGCGGCGGCCACGGCCGGCGCGATCAGCGCCCCGAGGGCCAGGGCCACCAGGTTGGGCAGCATGCCGACGGCGATCGCGAACGGGTCGAGGCCCAGCCCGTAGCCGTACGCGGCGGGGTCGGTCCCCATGAACACCGCGTTGGCGACCTGGAGCCCGATCATGCAGAAGGTGAAGGTCAAGGTGACCAGCGAGACGACGACGACACCCCGGCGGCGGAACATCGTCACGTCGATCATCGGCTGGGGAGTGCGCAGTTCCACCCGCACCCACAGCGCGGTGACGAGCGCGCCGCCCACCAGGCAGCCCAGGGTGCGGACGGAGGTCCACTCCCAGCCCGGAGTGCCGCCGAGGCCGAGGCCCAGCATGACGGCGGCCAGGCCGAGACAGAGCAGTACGCCGCCCGCCCAGTCGATCCGGCCGCCCGGCCGGTGGTCCGACTCGGGCAGCAGCGGCCAGGTGACGGCGAGGGCCAGGCTGGTGGCGACCGCGGGCACCCACAGGGCCGCCGTCGGACTGTCGACCGTACTGGCCACGAAACCGCTGGCCACGAGCCCGAGGGCGAGGCCCGCGACGAGCGCGGCGACCATCACGCTGATACCGCGCCTGCTCTCGGCGTCGCCGCCCCGGCTGCGGTTGCGCAGGATGCCCACGAGCAGCGGGAAGAAGCCGGCGAACGCGCCCTGCAGGATCTGGCCGCACAACAGGGTGGTGAAGTCGCGGCTGAGTCCGACGAGGACCGAGCCGAGGAGGACGATCAGCAGGTTCCAGCGCAGCACGCGGCGGTGGCCGTAGAGGTCGCCCATCCGGGACAGGACCGGGGTGAAGGCGACGCTGGCCAGCAGGTTCGCGATGCTGATCCAGTTGAGGTCGGCCGCCGTCACGCCCAGCGTGTCGGTGAGGCCGCGCAGCAGCGGCGAGAGGAAGCCCTGGGTGATGCCGCTGGTGAGCTCCACGAGCATGACGGAGGCGATGATCGCGCCCCCGGGGGTCGCGCGGACTCCGCAGGAGGCCCCGGCGGGGGAGTGCGAGGGTCTGGCGTCCGTGTCCGTCATACGTATCACCTGTTCGGGGAACGGGCCGTGCGGCCGAGGCAGGGGGAGGGGCGGGCCGCCTGCGGGGCGGATTCCGCACCACAATGTCCGGTGCGGGCCGCACCCCGGGCAAGAGTGGGGCCGATAATCGGGTGAACGCGGCGTTCACCCCCTGTTCGGCAGCGGAATCCGGCACGACGGAGGCCGTGGGGACGCGGCTCGGACAGCCGTCGGCGGGGCCGCGCGCAGTGTCGTACCGTCCGGCGGTTGGGAGGCCCTCGATGAACACCGGTACCCCGGGCGCGGCGCAGCGCGCCCCCCACTCCGCCGACCCGCCCGAGCTCGACGCCGTCGACCACGCGGTGCTGCGCGCCCTGCACCGCGATCCGCGCGCCGCCTTCGCCGACGTGGCCGAGGCGGCCGGGGTGCACGAGCGGACGGTCGCCCGCCGCCTGGAGCGGATGACCGCGACGGGCCACGTCCGCTTCACCGCTGCCCTCATCCCCGAGTACCAGGGCGAGGGGATCACCGCCGAGCTGGCCGTCCGCTGCGCCCCCGGGCGGGTCCACGAGACGGCGCTGGCCATCGCCCGCCGGCCCGAAACCCGCTCCGTGGAGGTGGCCACGGGCGCCCTGGAAGTGTTCGCCGAGCTCAACGCGCCCGGTCACGACGCCCTGCTGACCCTCGTGGACTCGGTGATCGGCCGGCTCGACGGGGTCGTGGACATCCACTCCAGCGTGGTCCTGCGGCTGCTGCTCACCGCCAGCGACTGGGCGCCGTACGACGAGGAGCCGACCGCGGTGCGGCGGCTGGCCATGGCGGGGCTGGAGGTGCCCCCGCCGCTCACCGTCGACGATCTCGACCGGCGACTGGTCGCGCTGCTGGGCGCGGACGCCCGGATGTCGACCACGCGGCTGGCCCGTGAGCTGCGGGTGAGCGAGACCACGGCCCGGCGGCGCCTCGCCCGCCTGATGACCTCGCACATCCTGCACCTGCGCCTGCACGCCGATCCGGCGGTGCTCGGCTATCCGGTGGAGGTCCGGTTCCGGGTCGGGGTGGCGCAGAGCAGCCTCGACGCGGCGGTACGCCAGCTCGCGCACGAGCCCGCGGTACGGCACCTCGTGGTCACCACGGGGACCGCGGGGCTCCTCGGCTACTCAAGCCACCGCGACCTCGCGGACCTGCACGCCTTCACGGCCCGGGTCTTCCCCCGGCTCGGCGCCGGCACCCAGGTGGAGACGGCCCTGCTGATGCGCACCTACAAACGGGCCGGGGTCGCGGAGACGGCGCCCGCCGGCCCGGTGTGACCCCTCCCCGGTCACGGCGACTCGTCCCCCCGCGCGGGGCCGGACCGGCGCAGGTCGGAATCGGTGAGGGGTTCCAGCTCGCCGTGGGTGTCGAGCCAGTAGAGGAAGAAGACGGCCGGGGCGACGAGCAGCAGGGCGACGAGGCTGACCACCGACAGCCAGATCAGCGTCTGGGGATCGCCCGCGGCGTCCGCCACGGTCAGGGAGGTGGGGATGAGGTAGGGGCGCTGTGCGAGCCCCCAGGCGAGGACGGCCGCGCAGACGGTTCCGACGGCGCCGAAGCGTGCCCAGTGGACCCGCCGCCGCAGTACGAGCAGTCCCGTGGCGGCGAAGCACACCAACGACACGACCGCGAGGGCGAGCCCCGCGCCGTGCGTCAGTCCGTGCCAGACGTGGGGGGAGTCGCCCCGGGTCACCAGGAGCACGCCCACCGCCGTCAGGGCGACCGCGACGAGGGCGGCGAGGGCGCGGAGCCGGAAGTATCCGACCAGGTCGGGCGCGTCGAAGCGGGCGGCGTCGGCGGTCAGGAACACGGCACCGAGGAGCGCTGTCGCGGCGATGGTGAGCAGCCCGAACGCGAGGGACGCGTGGTTGGCCCAGGCGTCCGCGGAGGCCTCGGTGCCCGGCGCGATCCGGCCGGTGGCGATGGCGCCGACCGCCGCCCCGAGGAAGAACGGGGTGAGCAGGGAGGAGATCGCGAAGACGGCGCCGTAGAGGCGTCGCCGGGCCAGTCGCCGGGCGGGTTTGCGCAGGGCGAACCCGGCGCCGCGCAGGACCATGCCGAGGGCGGCCAGCGCGAGGGGGAGCCACAGCGCGGTGAACACGGTCTGGAACATCACGGGGAACCCGGTCCACATGAGGACGAGGACGAAGACCAGCCAGACGTTGTTGACCTCCCACACGGGCGCCATGGCGTGGTCGATCAGCCACCGCGGGCGCTTGCCGCGCTCGGTCCCGCCGGCCGTCAGGTCCCAGAACCCCGCCCCGTAGTCGGTCCCGCCGCCGCAGGCGTACGCGGCCACCGCGAGCAGCAGCACGAAGGCGACGACCCCGGCCATCACGTGCCACCTCCCGCCGGCGGGCGCGGACCGTAAGGGGTGACCGCCTCGGGCTCATCCACCGCAGGCCCGCCGGTATGCCCGCCCGCCCGCCCGTCGGCCAGGCGCCAGCCGTCGCGCATCTTCAGCAGGATCCCGAGGAACACCCCGAAGACGCACACGTACACCACGATCACCAGACCGAACATGACCCAGAGGGCGGTGGACCGGGTCGAGGTGACGGCCTCCGCGACGCGCATGTGCTGGTAGACGATCCAGGGTTGGCGCCCCACCTCGGTGGTGATCCAGCCGCACTCGACGGCGATGACGGAGGCCACGCCGGCGCAGGCGGCGCCCCGGTAGAACCACTTGGAGCGGGGCAGCCGCCGGTGGCGCAGCCAGACGAAGCCGTAGCAGAGGGCCAGGAGCAGGAGCAGGCTGCCGATTCCGACCATGGTGTCGAAGGCCCAGTGCGCGATCGTGGCCTGGGTGGCGTTCGGCCGGTCGCTCGCCGGGACGGAGCTCAGCCCGGTCACTTCCGTGTCCGGTGTGAACCCGGCCAGGATGGAGTCGAGCTGGGGGATCCTGATGCCGCCGGAGATGCTCCCGTCCGGATGGAGCCGGCCGTACAGGTACTCCGGTACGTGGGTGCCGGTCTCCCAGACGAGCTCCGTCGCGGCGAACTTCACGGGCTGCTTGTGGAACACCTGCCGGGCGATCGAGTCACCCAGTACGAACTGCACCGGAGTGGCCACCGCGGCGAGGGTGAAGGGGACCGCGAAGCCGAGCCGGTGGTAGTGGTCCCGGCGCCCGCGCAGCCACCCGACGGCGTAGACGCCCGCCACGACGTAGCCGGCGGTCACCAGCATCGCCATCACGAAATGCCAGTACTCGGGCCCGAACATCGGGGTGAACACGGCCTTCCAGACGTTCACGTCGACCGGGTCGCCCGCGGAATCGAGCGTGAACCCCTGGGGGGTGTTCATCCACGAGTTGGCGGCCAGGATGCCGAAGGCCCCCAGCAGCGCGGTGGCCGGCAGGGGCAGCCCGAGCAGGAAGTGAGTGCGCGGCTTCAGCCTGCGCCAGCCGTAGAGGTAGATGGCGATGAGTACCGCTTCGAGGAAGAACGCCCAGGCCTCGACGCCGAAACCGATGCCGAAGACATCGCCCCACCTGCCCATCAGGCCGGGCCAGAGCAGGCCGAACTCGAACGACAACACGGTGCCGGTGACGACGCCGATCGCGAACTGCACGGCCATCACGGCCGACCAGCGCCGGGCCAGGAGCAGGGCCGTGGCGTCGTTCCGGCGCAGGCCGCGGTAGTGCATGAGGAGGGTGATGAGCGGCAGTGCCACTCCCATCGGCACCAGGATGATGTGGGAGGCGAGGGTGAACGCCATGAGTTCCCTGGCCGGGAGCAGCTGCGCGGGTGCGTCCGCCGCCAGCAGGTGGAACGTGGTGTGCATGTGTTCCTTTGCCGCTCGGGATCACGGGCCGTACGGGGCCGGGGCCGCCGGGCTCAGCCGCCGGTGGCGAAGCCGGGGAAGAGGGTCATCCCGCCGTCCACGTAGAGCGTGGCGCCCACGACGTAGTCCATGAGGTCGGAGGCGAGGGCCACGGCCGCGTGCGCGATGTCCTCGGGGTCGCCGATGCGGTCGTACGGGATCAGCCGGAGCAGGTCCTCCCGGGCGGCCTCGGTCTCCCACGCGCCCCGGTTGATCGGCGTCCTGATGGCGCCCGGGGCGATCGCGTTCACGCGGATCTTCTTGGGCGCGAGCTCCTGGGCCAGGGTCTCCATCAGCATCTGCACGCCGCCCTTGGAGGAGGCGTAGTTCACGTGCCCCGCCCAGGGGATGATCTGGTGCACGGAACTCATGCAGATGATCTTCCCGGCCGCGTGGGACACCTCGGGAACCACACCGCGCCGCAGGAACTCCTTCGTGGCCTCCCGCGCGCACAGGAACTGGCCCGTGAGGTTGACGTCGATCACCTTCTGCCACTGGGCGAGCGTCATCTCCTCGAACGGGGCGTCGCGCTGCAGTCCGGCGTTGGCGACCAGGATGTCGATCGTGCCGAACTCCTGGACCATCCGGTCCATCATGGCCACGACCTGGTCCTCCTGGGACACGTCCGCCTCGTACGCGGCGGCGCGCACGCCGAACGAGGCGATCTCCTCGACCACCTTCCGGGCCTCTTCCTCGCCGGCCACGTAGTTCACCACCACATCGGCTCCGGCCCGACCCAGGCCGATGGCAGTGGCCTTGCCGATACCGCTGTTGGCGCCGGTGACCAGCGCCTTCTGGCCTTTGAGCAGGTGAGCGGGAATCACTCCCCGCGGTCCGCTTCGGTGGGAACTCAACGTAGACCGCCTCCTCGAATGCCCGGCCCGGGCCGCCGGACCGCGGCACGGCAGCGTCCGAACGCCACCCAAGCACCCCGTCCGCGGACCGGCGCCCCGGGCGAGGTGGTCTTGGGCCACGCGGCGGAGCATCGCCGCCCGGTCGGAGGAACTTGTGGGGCAGGGGTGGGCACAGGGGTGGGGGTCCGGGTCAGCCCAGCCGTTCCAGCAGGTGGTCGCCCACCCGCAGGGCGTTCGCGATCGCCGTGAGCGACGGGTTGACCGCCCCGATGCTCGGGAAGAAGCTCGTGTCGACCACGTACAGGTTGTCGAGGTCGTGCGCCTTGCAGTTCACGTCCAGGGCGGAGGCGGCCGGGTCCTCGCCGAACCGCACGGTGCCGGCCTGGTGCGCCGTGGCGCCGATCGGCATGCCCTTGTGGAGATAGATGCTCCGCGACAGCAGCCGGTGCTCGTGCATCCCCAGATGGCTGAGCATGCCCTGGAGCTTGTGCCGCAGGCGGGTCAGCCCCGCGACGTTGTTCTTCTCGTCCAGCACGAGACGGATGGTGCCGTCACCGTCGACCGTGACGCGGTTGTCGGGGAGGGGGAGGTCCTCGCCGCACAACCAGAAGTCGACCGCGTGATGCGCCATCACCTCGAAGGGCATGTCGGGGGTCACGGCGCCGGCCCAGCGGGGCGCCTCACCGTGGATCTGGTCGGCGTCCGACTTGCCGAGCATCTGGATGCCGCCCAGCGGGTAGTCCCAGTCGTCGGCGCCGAGGTACCAGTCGTGCAGGGCCAGGGTCTTCTGGAACTTCGTGTCGTTGGGCTCCTTCGAAATGGCCATCAACGCGAGGTTGTTGTGCCGCATGTAGTGCCGGCCGACCACGCCCGAGCTGTTCGCCAGCCCGTGCGGGTGGCGGTCGCCGGCCGAAGCCAGCAGCAGCACCGCCGAGTTGACCGCCCCGCAGGCCACGACCACGATGTCCGCCGTGTAGGAGGTCTCCGCACCGTCCTCGCTCCGGGTCACCACACCGCTGACGGTGCGTCCGGTGGGGTCGGTCTCCAGCCGGACCACCCGCGCATGGGTGACCATCTCGACGTTGGGGTGCCGCAACGCCGGCTCCACGCAGATCACCTGGGCGTCCGACTTGCCGCGCACCAGGCACGGGAACCCGTCCACCCGGTCGCAGCGGATGCAGACGCTGGAGCCGCTCGCACGCCCGTGTTCGTCCTGTACCAGGTTCACACCGATGGGCAGGTGGAAGGGGTGCAGCCCCCGCTTCTCCAGGTCGTCGCTCAACTGCTGGATCCGAGGCTCGTGTTCGACCGGGGGATAGGCGTACTGGGCACTGCACGGCCCTTCCCACGGGTCCTCCCCGTGGCGTCCGTGGACCAGGTAGAGGTGCTCGGCCTGTGTGTAGTACGGCTCGAGGTCCTCGTAGCGGATCGGCCAGGCCGGGGACAGTCCGTCGTGGTGGCGGAGTTCCCCGAAGTCCTCGGGCCGCAGCCGGAAGAGGGCCGCGCCGTAGAACTTCGTGTTCCCTCCGACGTAGTAGTTCACCTCGGGCGGGAACTCGTTGCCGTCCTTGTCGAGCCAGAACTCCGGGGCACGGTACTTGCCCTTCACGAACACGGCGGTGGAGTCCCAGTTGTCCCGCTCGCGGGGGAGGTAGTCACCGCGTTCGAGGATGAGCACCCGTTTCCCGGACGGGGCGAGCCGGTGGGCGAGCGTACCGCCGCCGGCGCCCGAACCGATGATGACGACGTCGTAGTGCGGGGAGTCGCCCACGGCGACCACCGTCCTTGCGCTCGTGGGCCCGCCCTGTCACCGGCCCTCTCCCTGCGCTCTGCCGCGACACGGCAGCCACCCCACCTCTTCGAACGTATCCCTCCGTGCCGGGAACGGCGACCCGGCGGGACGACGGAGGCGGCACCCCCGCCGGGCCGTCAGAGGACGGCGATCGGGTTCACGGGCGAGCCGGTGGCCGAGGGAAGCCTGAGCGGCGCCACCACGCACAGGAAGGACCACCGGCCCGCGTCCGCGCAGGCCGGCGCCAGCTCCTCGAACTGCAGGTAGTCCATCAGGTGCAGTCCCATGGCGTGCACCGCCAGCACGTGTACGGGAAAATCCACCGAGGCCACCGCACTGGGGGCGGTGTCGTTGTTGCCGTCCGAGCCCAGCGCGGCGACCCGCCGCTCGGCCAGGAACCGTACGGCCGTGGGATGGAGGCCGGCCCGGGCCCGTGCGGCGTCCCACGCCCCGAGCTCCCGGCGCCGCAGGCGATGCCCCACCCGTACGAACAGCACGTCCCCCGGCCCGACCCGCACGCCTTGGGCCGCCTCCGCCCCGGCCAGGTCGGCGGCGGTCACGTGCTCCCCGGGCTCCAGCCACGGCACGCCCCGCAGCCGCGGAACGTCCAGGAGCACACCACGGCCGACGATGCCGTCCCGGACGGCTTCCACGCAGAGCGCGCCGGCGCCCTCGGAGGTGACACTGCTCGCCGGCACGCCGTTGTAGAGCGCCCCGTCGAACAGCACGTGGCAGAGCGCGTCGAGATGGCTGTCCGCGTCCCCGTGCACGTTCATCGCGAACCGGTCGCGCGCGAAGTGCAGCCCGGCGCCGCCCGACGCACCGGTCTCACCCCCGGAGGGCTCGATCATCCGGTGCCGCGCGGGCTCGGGATTGTCCGCACCCGCCAGGGTCTCGACGGGCGCGGCGAGGGACACCGTACGTCCGGAGCGGACCTCGGCCGTGGCGGCCACGACGCGCTCGGGCGTCAGGTGGCCGAGCGCGCCGCGCCGGTCGTCGGACGCGCGGGGGGTGTGCTCGCGCAGCTCCTCGTACAGTGCGCGGAACGCGCCATCGCTCATGCGCCCCGGCGCCGACGGCCCGGAATCCGGGGTCACCAGGATCCCCACGGGGAAAGACCCCACCGGAAGACGTGCCTGTCGCCCGGTTGCAGAACGGTGAGCGAGGTGCCGCTGCGGAAGGCGTCCGCCGGGCAGGACATCGGCTCGACGGCCACACCCCGCCGGCGCCGCCCGGGCTCGGACAGCGTGTCCCCGGTGTACACCTGCACGTACCGAACGCCCTGGAGGAGCCGTACGTCGACGCCGCGGTCCCCCGACGGGTGCGCCAGCCGTACCGCGCAGTGGCCGCCCGGGTCCCTGTCGAGCCCCGTGAACGCGGTGTCCAGGTGCTCCTCGCCGATGGGCCGGGCCGTGCGGAAGTCGTACGCCGTGCCCTCGACCGGCTCCTCGCCGATCGGCACGCCGTGCTCGTCGGCGTCCAGCCGGAGGCGGGCCGGCACGGTCAGCAGCGCGTCGTCCACCAGATCGGTGCCCACGGTCAGATAGGGGTGCTGGCCCACGCCGTAGGGCGCGGCGCTCTCCCCCCGGTTGGTGGCGGTGACGGTGGTCTCCAGCCCGTCCGGGCCCAGCCGGTACTCGGCGGACACCTCCAGCCGGAACGGGTATCCCGGCTGCGGGAAGAGAGTGGTACCCACGGTGACCGCATCCTCCGCGTGGGCCAGCAGCCGCCACGGAACCCACCTCAGCAGGCCGTGGATCGCGTTGCCGTTCTCCGGCTCGGTCAGCGGCAGTTGCCGCTCCCCGCCGCCGAACCGGTAGCGCCCCCCGGCCACCCGGTTCGGCCACGGTACGAGGAGCTGCCCGCGACCACCGGTGACCGGCTCGTCGGCGGCGAATCCGTCGAGGAGCGGCCGCCCGCCCACCGCGTACTCGCGCAGGGCGCCGCCCAGCTCGACCACCACCGCGGCCTGCGCGCCGCGGCGCAGCGGCCACTGTTCTCCCGATGCGGTCGGGGGCATGCGCGGCTCCTCGGTGTGCGACGGAGGTGCGGCGGACGGGGCTCAGGCGGAGCCGGCCGCACCCGCCGCGCCGGGGGAGGGGGGAGGGGCGGCCGTCGGCCGCGCGGGTGCGCCCGCGGCCCGGCGCGTGGAGCGGCGCATCAGCAACTGGGTGGTCACGAAGGACACGACGGCCGCCAGGACGATCACCGGGGTCATGGCGGCACTGTCGAGTACCAGGACGACGAGCACGATGCTGCTGACGGGCAGCCGCAGGGCGCTGACGGACGCGGCCGCCATGCCCGCGGCCATTCCCGGTACGACGCCCAGGCCCGGCAGGGGCGAGAGCAGCACGCCCACCGCACCGCCCAGGAACAGCGACGGGAAGATGGGGCCGCCCCGCAGGCTGCCCAGACACAGGGCATAGGCGGCGCCGGCGCACAGCAGTACGGCGATCAGGTCCCCGACCCCCCAGCTGTGCGGATCGGCGGCCAGTCGGCCCAGCGTCGCCTGGCCGGAGGACGCCACGTCGGCGGGCGTCCGGCCGGTGGCGAGCGCGTACACGGCGCCGCAGACACCGGCCGCCACGGCGCAGAGGGTGGTGTGGAGGACGGTGCGCTTCGCGACGAACCGCGCGGTCAGCTGCCCCCCTTGCATGATCAGGAAGATGCCGGCGCCGATGGCCACGGCCATCAGGACCGCCCAGAACACGTCCCCGGCATCGAGGTGCGACACCGGGGCGCCGACCTTCATGGAGAGGCTGGGCGCGTCGAGGCCCGTCCAGCGGCCGAACCCGGTGAACACGAGCGCGCCCACCCCGCTCGACAGCAGTGCGGGCAGCATGACCGCGAACAGTTGAGGCCCGCCCACCCCGGCCACTTCGATCAGCAGCACCGCCGCGACCAGCGGGCTCCCGAAGATCACCGCGATCGCCGACGCCGCTCCCGCCGCGCCCAGCAGCGCCGCGCTCTGGGGGTTCGCCGGGATCCGCGCCAGATCCCTGAAGACGAGGGCCAAGCCGCCACCGAGGGCGATCAGCGGGGCCTCCGGACCCAGGGTGGCACCGAGGGGAAGGCTCAGCACGGCGGCGAGCACCACGCCGGGCAGGGCTGCGGGCGAGACACCTCCCGTGTGCAGTCCCCCGGCGGGAATGTGGCCGCCCCCGCCGGGCATACGGGTGACCACGAGCCCGACGGTCACACCGGCCACGAGCAGCAGCGGCAACGGCCACCACCACGGCGGGACGTTCCAGCCGAGCGCATCCGGCAGGCCGTCCCACATCAGCTTCTCCAGCTGGTGGAGCCCGACCAGGAACCAGAACGCCACCAGCGACACCGGGACGCCGATGAGCGCGCAGAAGACGAGGGTCTTCAAATAGCCGGGACTGCTCAGCAGTTCACCCAACAGGTTCGCCTCTTCGGGCTGTTTCGCTTCGGAAGGTCGAGTCTCGGCATTGGACAACCGCAACCACTCCTCACGAACCACGACAGGCGGCGCGGGTCAGCCCGCCAGGCCATTCCAACATCAAGTCGTGGAGTTCGCATGTCCGCAAGCGTCAGGCGGGCTGCCACAGCTCGACGCGGTTGCCCTCGGGATCGGTGACCCAGCCGAACCGGCCGACGCCCTCCATGTCCTGGGTCTCCGCGGCCACGTCCGCGCCCTTGGCGCGCAGCTGAGCGAGCATCGCGTCCAGGTCGCGGACGCGGAAGTTGAGCATGGTCCCCTGGGAGCCGGCCCCGAAGTAGTCGGTTCCGGACTCGAACGTCGCGAACACCGTCGGCCCGGCTTCCTGACGCCACAGGCCGTGCTCGTCCGCGTCCAGGCCCAGGCAGTCGCGGTACCAGGCGGCGAGGGCCGCCGGGTCGCCGGCCCGCATGAAGTACCCGCCGATTCCCAGCACTCGTTCCATGGCGGCCATCCTGCCAGGAGAGCACGACGGCCCGCCCGCGCAAGGTTGCGCGGGCGGGCCGTCGTCACCCAGAGGGTGGAGGTCGTGTGCCGGGCCGGGCGACCGTGCCCGGCCCGTGTCACCTACACGGGGTTGGCGACCGGAGTCTGCGGCACCACCGAGGGAACCGCGTTCGAGACCGCCCACTGCCGGTCCTGTTCGAAGGTCCGGAGCAGGTCCGCCGCGACGCTGACCGCGATCACGGCGGGTTCCTTGCCGGTGATCTCGGTGAGTCCGATCGGGGTCTTGATCCGATCGATGGTGGCCGCGTCGTGACCGCCCTCGTTGGCCAGGCGCTGCCGGAACCGCGCCCATTTGGCCGAAGACCCGATCAGGCCGACCGAGCCGAGACCACTGGTGCGCAGAGCGGCGTCGCACAGGGCGGCGTCCTCTGCGTGATCATGAGTCATGATCAGGACGTGCGTACCGGGCGGCAGCTCGGATAGCACCTCCTCGGGAAGCAGCAATGTGTGGTGCACGTTGACTTCCGCCACCGCGTCCGAGAGCACGCCGAGCCGTTCGTCGGAGAGCATCTCGGGACGGGTGTCGATCAAGTGCAGGTCGAGGTTGTGGCGGGCCAGAATACGGGCCAGCTCCAACCCCACATGCCCCACGCCGAAGATCGCCACCGCTTCGACCACCGGGAGCGGCTCGACGAGCACGCTCACGGCCCCACCGCAGCACTGGACGCCGTGCCGGCTGGTGACCTTGTCGTTGAGGGCGAACTCCATGAGTTCCGGTTCCGGATCGGGCGAACCGATCAGCTCGCGGGCCCGGTCGATGGCAACGGCCTCGATGTTGCCGCCCCCGATCGAACCCCAGGTCTCGGTCCGACCCACGACGAGTTTGGCACCGGCCTTGCGGGGCGCGTGGCCGCGCACGGTCGCGACGGTCACGAGCGCTCCGGCTTCCCGGTTCGCCCGCAACCGCGCGACCGCGGCCACCCACGTCATGTCAGACATTGCTCAAAGCGGCCGTGTCAGCGGAGATCTCGCTGACGTCCAGCTTCGCGTCGGCCGCACGCGCGTTCTGGATCGCCCAGAACACCGCCTCGGGCGTCGCGGGGGCACCGAGCTCCAGGCTGATGTCGGCCGGCCCGAACGCGGCGGCGGCCTGCCGCAGCGCCTCACGGACCGAGAACGCCAGCATCAGCGGAGGCTCACCGACCGCCTTGGAACCGAAGACCGCACCCTCTTCGGAGGCGTTCTCCAGCAGCGAGACGTTGAACTCCTCGGGCATCTCCGAGAAGCTCGGCAGCTTGTAGGTGCTCGCCGCCTGCGTGAGCAGACGACCGCGGTTCGGACCCTCGCTGGTGTCCCAGCGCATGTCCTCCAGCGTCAGCCAGCCCGCACCCTGCACGAAGCCGCCCTCGACCTGACCGATGTCGATCAGCGGGGAGAGGCTGTCGCCCACGTCGTGGATGATGTCCACGCGCCGGATGCGGTACTTGCCGGTGAAACCGTCCACCTCGACCTCGGCCGCCGCGGCGCCGTAGGAGAAGTACTTGAACGGGGAGCCGCGGAACGTCTGCGCGTTCCAGTGCAGACCCTCGGTGCGGTAGTAACCCGCCGCCGAGAGCTGGACGCGCTGGAAGTACGCGGTGTGGACCAGGTCGTCCCAGGCCAGCTCCTTGTCGCTGCCGAGGACGCGGGCGACGCCGTCGACGATGCGCACGTCCGAGGCGTTCCCGCCCAGCTGGCCGGCGGCCACCTGCTGCAGTCGCTCGCGCAGCTGCTCACAGGCGTTCTTGATCGCTCCACCGTTGAGGTCCGCGCCGGAGCTGGCCGCGGTGGCGGAGGTGTTGGGAACCTTGTCGGTCCGGGTCGGGGCGAGGCGCACCTTGTGCAGCGGGATGCCCAGTGCGGTCGCGGCCACCTGCATCATCTTGGTGTGCAGGCCCTGGCCCATCTCGGTGCCACCGTGGTTGATCAGGACGGAGCCGTCCTTGTAGATCAGCACGAGAGCGCCGCCCTGGTTGAAGGCGGTGAGGTTGAACGAGATGCCGAACTTGATGTTCGTGATCGCGAGCGCCCGCTTGGTGTTCGGGTGCGCGGCGTTGAAGGCCGCGATCTCGCGCTTGCGGTCGGCGATGCCGGCGTCGTTCTGGATCTTGTCCCAGATGAGGGAGATCCGCTCGGCCTGCGTGACCGGCTGACCGTACGGCGTCGTCTGGCCCTGGCCCGGCTGGTAGAAGTTGCGCGCGCGCAGCTCCATCGGGTCCAGGCCGAGCTGCGGGGCGACGCGACCGAGGATGTCCTCCATCACCAGCATGCCCTGGGGGCCGCCGAAGCCGCGGAAGGCGGTGTTGGAGACCTTGTTGGTCTTGGCGATGCGACCGGCGACACGCGCGTTGGGGATCCAGTACGTGTTGTCGATGTGGCACAGCGCGCGAGCCGTGACGGGCTCGGACAGGTCCAGGCTCCAGCCACCGTCGGAGGTCAGCGTGGCGTCCAGGGCCTGGATGCGGCCCTGGGCGTCGAAGCCGATCTTCCACTTGGCGTGGAAGCCGTGGCGCTTGCCCGACATGGTCAGGTCCTGGGTGCGGTTGAGCCGCAGACGGACCGGACGGCCGGTGAGCTTGGCGCCGAGCGCGGCGACGGCCGCGAACCCGTGCGGCTGCATCTCCTTGCCGCCGAAGCCGCCACCCATGCGCAGGCACTGCACAGTCACTTCGTGGCTGTGGATGCCGAGCACGTGCGCGACGATCTCCTGCGTCTCCGAGGGGTGCTGGGTGCTGCTCTGGATGAACAGCTGACCGTTCTCGTCGATCTGGGCCAGCGCCGCGTGCGTCTCCAGGTAGAAGTGCTCCTGGTCCTGGAACTGGAACTCGCCCTCGAACACGTGGGCGGACTCCTCGAAGCCCGCGTCGATGTCGCCGGTCACCATCAGGGGACGGGCGCCGTGGAAGGCCTCCGCCGCGATGGCTTCCTTGAGCGTCATGATCGAGGGCAGCTCCTCGAGCTCCACCTCGACGGCGGCCGCACCGAGGCGCGCGGCCTCCAGCGTCTCGCCGAGCACCCAGGCCACCGAGTGGCCGTAGTACTGGACCTCGTCCGGGAAGAGCGGCTCGTCGTGCTTCATGCCGGCGTCGTTGACACCGGGCACGTCGGCGACGGTCAGCACACGGACCACACCGGGCACCGCGAGGGCGGCCTCGGTGCGCAGCGCCGTCACCTTGGCGCGGGCCTTCATGACCTGGACCGGGTAGGCGTGCAGGACGTCCTTGGTGCGGTACACGAGGTCGTCCGTGTAGAGCGCGGTACCCGTGACGTGCAGGTTGGCGCTCTCGTGCGGCATGGAAACGCCGACTACGGGCTTCTCGGGGATCTCGGACAGATGGCTCATGACGACACCGCCTCAGGGGTCTCTGCGAACAGCTTCAACAGGCTCTGGCCGAGCATCGCGGAACGGTATTCGGCGCTGGCGCGGTGGTCGTTCATCGGGGTGCCCTCGGCCTGCAGCAGCTGGGCCGCGGCCTCCACGGTCTCCGCCGACCAGGGCTTGCCCTCGAGGGCGGCCTCGGTGGTGAGGGCACGGATCGGGGTGGCAGCCACGCCGCCGAGGCCGATGCGGGCCTTGGTGACGATGCCGTCCTGGATCTCGAGCGCGAAGCCGACGGCGACGCTGGAGATGTCGTCGAAGCGGCGCTTGGCGATCTTGTGGAAAGCCGTGACGGGCGACAGCGGGAGCGGGATGCGCACCGCGCGGATCAGCTCGTCGGGACGGCGCACGGTCTGGCGGTAACCGGTGAAGTAGTCGGCCAGCGGGACCACGCGCTCGCCGTCGGCGTCGGCGAGGACCAGCGACGCCTCCAGCGCGAGGAGAACCGGCGGGCTGTCACCGATCGGGGAGCCGGTACCGAGGTTGCCGCCGAGGGTGCCGCTGTTGCGGATGAGGCGGGAAGCGAACTGCGGGAACAGCTCGGCCAGCAGCGGGACGCTGCCGTCGAGGCGGCGCTCGATCTCGGTGAGCGTGACCGCCGCACCGATCTCGACGTAGTCGGCCTCGAACTTCAGCTCGCGCAGCTCGGGCAGGCGGTCGATGGCGACCACGAGGTCGTCACGACGGGAGCGGATGTTCACCTCGACGCCGTAGTCGGTGCTGCCGGCGACGAGGACGGCCTTCGGCTGCTCGCGGAGCAGCTGGGTCACCTCGGCCAGGGTGGCCGGGCGGACGAAGGTGCGGCCGTCCTGCGTGTAGTCGGTGACGGCCGGCTCGGGAGCGGGCTCGTCGCGGCGCTGGGCCAGCGGGTCGTCCTCGGTGGGCTCACCGACGGCGTACGCGGCGTCGCGGATCGGGCGGTAGCCCGTACAGCGACACAGGTTTCCGCTCAGCGAGTGCAGGTCGAAGCCGTTCGGGCCGTGCTCGGCGTCGCCCTCGGCGTGCGAGTCGTCGCTCGGCTCGCCGCAGGTCTGGGCGCAGCGGCCCGGACGGTAGTACTCGGAGGCCATGCTGCAGATGAAGCCCGGGGTGCAGTAACCGCACTGCGAGCCACCGCGGACGGCCATCTCCTGCTGCACCGGGTGCAGCGTGGGGGCCTCGCCGGCCTCGCCGGGGGTGGCGAGACCCTCGGAGGTGATGACCTCCTGGCCGTCGAGCGCCGCGGCCGGGACCAGGCACGCGTTGACCGCGACCCAGTCGGTGGGCTTGTCGACACCGGGACGGGCGACCAGGATGGAACAGGCGCCGCATTCACCCTCGGCGCAACCCTCCTTGGTACCGGTCAGGCCGCGCTCGCGCAGGAAATCGAGCACCGTGGTGTGGGGTGCGGAAGGGGAAAGCGGTGTTTCTTTCCCGTTTACCGTGATGCGCGCCTCTACCATGGCACGTCCTCATTTCGGGGCGCGGTCGATCGGACTACCCTAGTCGCCATTTTAGGAGCTTTCTTTTTCGTTGGCGCAGCCCGAGAACCAGGAGAGCGCCAAGTCGGCACGCGAGACGCGCCGCAGGTGGTGACAGAGATGGAACATCCCCGGGGCCCTGGAACGGGCACGCCGGACAAGCGGCTGCTAAGAGCCGTGTGCTACTCGACCCGGAGCCCAGGCGATCTGGTGAGCGAGACGAAGAAGTTCGGAGATGGTCGACATCCGGCTTCGCCTCCTTCCAGCAGCTCACGAGTTGGTACGTCACGAGTAGGTACGGTCGAAAGTACGTGCCCGCGGGTCCATCGGTCAAGCGGGTGTCGGTTGATTCCCTGAAGACAAACGGCCCCGCGTTGTGCGTTTTTGTATGACCGACCAACCCGATTAGTCGCGTTCCGTCGATTCGCTGCCTTGCGCCTGGAGCCGAGTACCGGATTCCGCGGTTCCGCGTCGCCGCTCCCCGGCCTCGTTCAGGATGTCGTCACGGGTACTCACCCTGCTTGACCAGGGGTTTTGCCGCTCAGGGCGGCAGCTGGGGCGGCCGGCGGTCGGCGCGTGGCCGTCTCGGGGCCAGGGCGGCTGACGAGCGGGTCGCAAGAGGCGGATTCAAGCCACCCGACGGCGCCCCCCTTTAAGAAGTGGAGCAATGCGAGTGCGATCCGCGGCACGCGCGTCACCGTCTCGGCGGGTCCGGTCGCCGGGGCGTCCTCGGCGGGCGGCTCGCCCGTGCGGTGCGCACCGGGCACACCCTGTGGCCCCTCGGGGACCGGTTCACGACCCCGATCGAATTCACTGCCCGCGCCAGATCCTCCGGTACGCCTCCCGGTAGCCCCGTGGGTCCCAGGACGTGGCCCCTCCGCTGTTCCCGGCCGTCACCACGTGAACGGCCGGGACGTAGCCGCTGGCGGGCCGGCCCGCGAAGGAGCGGTTGAACTCGTCGACGATCTGCCAGCCCTGCTGGGACAGCGGCTCGGGGACGGTGGCGGCCTGGAACTGCCGGCTGTTGATGCGCTGGAACGCGGACGGATCGCCGTCGCCCGCACCCATGTTGAAGGGCGGTCCCTCGCCGGGACGGCCTGCGGCGCGCAGCGCCGGGGCGGCATCGGCGAAGTAGAGGTCGTTGATCGCGACGGAATCGGTCCAGTCGTCCCCGAAGCGGGACAGCAGGGACGAGACCTGCTGAGGAGTGCGCTGACTCGCGTCCGGAATGGGGATGTTCTCCGTCGCCAGCAGCCGTACGCCGGGGCAGTCGGCCAGTCGCCGTTTGATCAGCTCTGCCTTGTTGCGGGCGAACGGGATGGAGTCGTCGGTGAACACCACGGTCCCGGAGTTCGCGCCGGACCGGGCGATGACCCAGTCCGCGCTGATCCCCGCCACCTCCTCCACCCGGGTGGTCACATTGGTGAAGAGCCTGGGCCTCGCGCTGGGGCCGGGAGCACTGACCGCGTGCCAGCCGACCAGCGCAATGCCCGCCCGCGCCGCCCGCGCGGTCTGCTGCGTCGTGAGCAGGGGATCGAAGCCGCCGATGACGATGCCCGAGGGCTTCAGGGTGACCGCCTGGCTCAGCGCGGCCTGGATGCCCGCCGGTGTACCGCCCCCGTCGATCACCCGGACCTGCCAGCCGATGGCCGCCGCGGCCTCCCGGACGCCGGCCGCGACCCCGGCGACTCCCGGATTGGTCATGGTCTGCGCGACGTACACCAGCGTCTTGCCGGGAACCGCCGTGGGCCCGGTCGTGGGCCCGTTCCAGGCGAGGTCGGTCCGTTCGGCCCGCTCCACCGCCGACTTCGCCCGTGCGAGCGCCGCCGGGCAGCCCGCTCCCGGGGAGGCGGCCGGGGCCCGGTCCGGGCCGCCTCCGCAGCCCGAGGCGGCGAGGGAGACGGCTGCCCACAGGGCCGCGGCCGCGAGGACGCTGGTGCGGTTCGGGTACACGGTGCTCCTGACGTGAGGTGCTCGCGGGGTGATCAGTGCGGGTGGTCCGTGGCCTGCGCGCGCAGCCGCCGCCGGGACGCGTACCCGGCGAGGCCCACGGCCAGCAGCAGCGTGCAGCCGTTGAACAGCGGAGTGGCCCAGAACTGGGCGCCGAGCTGCCCGATCCCGGCGAGCCCGACGGCGAGCAGGCCCACGGCCACCAGGGTCCCGAGCGCGTTGGCACGGCCCGGCCTGACCGTGGTGGAGCCGAGCAGCGCGCCCACGAAGGCGGGCAGCAGGTAGTCCAGGCCCACGCTCGGGTTGCCGATCTGCTGCTGCGCGGCCAGCAGCACCCCGGCGATGCCCACCACCAGGCCCGAACCGGCGAAGGCGTAGACCGAGTACCTGCGGGTGCGGATGCCCAGGATGCCGGCGGCACGCGGGTTGGAGCCGACGACGTACATGTACCGCCCGAGGGGCAGCCGCTCCAGCACCGTCCAGAGGACGGCCACAGCGGCCGCCACGTAGAAGGCCGGCAGCGGCAGACCCAGGAACCGCCCGTCGTACAGGCCGGTGAACGCGGGCGGCAGGCCTTCCGGACCGGGCACGATCCGGCTGCCGTCCGTCAGCCAGCCCGTGAACGCGTACATGATGCTGCCCGTGCCGAGGGTGGCGATGAGCGAGTCGATCCGGGCGAACTCGACGATCACCCCGTTCAGCGCGCCCACCAGCGCCCCGCCGAGGACGACGGCGAGAGCCGCCATCGGCCAGGGTGTCCCCGCATCGACGATCAGGTACATCACCAGCACGTGCGCCAGGCCCAGCCCGTAGCCGACGGACAGGTCGAACTTGCCGGTGGCGATGGGCAGCGTCACGCCGAGCGCGAGGAGCGCCGGGATCGACTGGTTGGACAGGATCGAGGACACGTTGTCCCGGGTGGGGAAGGTGTCCGGCAGCACGCCGGAGAAGACCGCGAAGAGCAGGACGGCAAGGGCCAGCAGACCGTAGCTCCCGATGAGGTGGTGCCCGCGCGGGGACCAGCGGGTCACGGCGCCGCATCCCCGGTGATCGCAGGCATCGCCGAGGCGGCACGGGTCAGTCCGGCGGGTGTCAGGGCGGCACCCGCGAGCTCGGTCGCCACCGAGCCCCGGACGAACACCAGCGCGCGGTGGCAGAGGTCCGAGACCTCCTCGAAGTCCGTGGACACCAGCAGCACCGCCAGACCCCCGGCGGCCGCTTCGTCGAGCAGCCGGTGGACCGCCGCCTTGGCGCCCACGTCCACGCTCGCCGTCGGCTCCTCCAGGACCAGCAGCCGCAGCCGCCCGTGCAGGGCCCGGCCGAGGACCACCTTCTGCTGGTTGCCGCCGGACAGGGTGGCGATGGGCACCTCGCCGTCCCGGGGGCGTACGGAGAACCGCTCGATCAGGACGGCGGCCTCGTGCCGCTCGCGCCGGGGGCCGAGCCAGCGCCACGCCGGCACCCCGGCCGCCCGGGGGTTGGCCAGGAAGTTCTCCCGAACCGTCAGATCGGGGGCGCAGCCCTCCTCCTGGCGGTCGGCGGCCACGAAGCCGACTCCCCGGTCGAGGGCGGCGGCGACGGAGCGGGGGTGGTACGGCCGGCCGTCGAGCAGTACCCGCCCGCCGAGCAGCGGCAGCGCGCCGGCGAGGGCGCGGCCCAGGTGCATGTGGCCGGCGCCGGTCAGTCCGACCAGGCCGACGATCTCCCCGGGCGCCAGATCGAGGTGGACGGGCCCGGCGCGCCGCGTCGTCACGGCGGTGAGGCTCAGTACGGGAGCACGGCCCGCGGGCACCGGGACGGCCGGACCGCGCCCCGCCGGTACGCCGCCCGCGATGTCATGGACCAGGCGGGCGGGGCCGTACCCTTCGAGGGGGCCTCCGCTGACCAGACGGCCGTCGCGCAGCACGGCGAACGCGTCCGCCACCCGGTACACCTCGTCGAGCCGGTGGCTGACGTAGAGGATGCCGTGCCCCCGGTCGCGCAGGGCGTGCAGCACGTCGAAGAGCCGGGCGCAGTCCGCGGCGGGGAGCGTGGCGGTCGGCTCGTCGAGCACGATGAGCTCCGCCCGGCGCGCGAGTGCCCGGGCGATGGCCACCAGGGAGCGCTCGGCGGGCGCGAGGGCCGAGACGGGGGTCCCGGGGTCCAGGTGTCCGGCGACGATCGAGAGGGCCTCGGCGCACCGCTCGCGGGTCCGCCGCCAGGAGATCAGGCCGCGGCGGCGCGGGTAACCCGTCCCCAGGGCGATGTTCTCGGCGACCGTCATCCACTCGACCAGGCCGAGGTCCTGGTGGATGAACGACATCCTCCCGGAAGCGGCTTCGGAACCGAGCGGATGCCCGGCCACGATCACCTCGCCCGCGTCGGCCCGGTGGACCCCGGCGAGCACCTTGATGAGCGTGGACTTCCCGGCGCCGTTGGGGCCGAGGAGGGCGAGCACGCTGCCTCGGTGGATGTCGAGGCTGACGGAGTCCAGCGCGACGGTGCCGCCGAACCACTTGACGAGGCCGCGTATCCGCACGAGCGGCTCCCCGTCGGAGCGCCGGAGCGGGCGGTTCGTCGAGGTGTCGGAAGTGCCATGGGCGTCATGCACGGACGTCTCCGGGGGCCGGCCTCGGATCCCCCTTTCGGGAGGCTGGGACAACGAGGATGCTACTGGCAGCGAACAGGCAATCCCGTGCATGACGGCTGTTATGCCGCGTCAAGGGAGCATTCGGCCCAGATGACCTTGCCGCGGGAGGTGTAGCGGGTGCCCCATGCCTGGGACAGCTGTGCGACGAGGAACAGGCCCCGGCCGCCCTCGTCCGTGTTGGCGGCCCGCCGCAGGTGAGGGGCGGTGCTGCTGCCATCGGAGACCTCGCAGATCAGGACGCGGTCGTCGACCGGGCGCAGCAGCCGCACCTGGATGGGTTCGCCGCCGTAGCGGACCGCGTTGGTCACCAGCTCGCTCAGCATCAGCTCGGTGGCGAACGCGAGCTCGTCCAGCCCCCAGTCGGCGAGCCGGCGCGTGGCAGCGGCCCGGATGTCGCCGACCCGCGCGGGATCGGCGGGCAGGTCCCAGACGGCGATCCGGTCGGAGGGCAGGGTGTGGGTGCGGGCGACCAGCAAAGCGATGTCGTCGGTGGGGTGCTCCGGTGCCATGGCGTCCATGACCGCCTGGCAGGTGTCCTCGGGGGGCCGGTCCGGGTGGGCCAGAGCGTGGCTCAGCCGGTCGAGGGCGACGTCGATGTCGCGGTGGCGGTCCTCGACGAGCCCGTCCGTGTAGAGGATCAGCGTGCTGTCCGGGGGGAGCTCGATCTCGGCCGTCTCGAACGGCAGCCCGCCCAGGCCCAGCGGGGGGCCGGTGGGCAGGTCGGCGAAGGACACGGTTCCGTCCGGGTCGACCAGGGCCGGCGGGAGGTGGCCGGCCCGGGCCATGGTGCACCGGCGCGAGGTGGGGTCGTAGATGACGTACAGGCAGGTGGCGCCGACGATGCCGGTGCTGCCCGCGAGCTCGTCGTCGGCCTCCTCCCGGTCCAGCCGGACGAGGAGGTTGTCCAGGTGCGTGAGGAGCTCGTCGGGGGCGAGTTCCAGTTCGGCGAAGTTGCGTGCGGCGGTCCGCAGCCGGCCCATGGTGGCGGCGGCGTGCAGGCCGTGGCCGACGACGTCCCCGACGAGGAGGGCGACGCGGGTGCCGGACAGCGGAATGACGTCGAACCAGTCACCGCCGACCCCGGATTCGGCGGGCAGGTAGCGGTGAGCGACTTCCACGGCACCCTGCTCGGGCAGGGCGCGCGGGAGCAGGCTGCGCTGCAGGGTCAGGGCGAGGGTGTGCTCCCGGGTGTAGCGGCGGGCATTGTCGATGCACAGGGCGGCGCGGGCGGTGAGCTCCTGGGCCAGGCGGGCGTCGTCGTCGCCGAAGGGGGCGGGGTCCTGCGCGCGGTAGAAGCTCGCGATGCCGAGCAGCACGCCGCGGGCCAGCAGCGGGACGACGATGAGGGAGTGCACGCCGTGCGCCATGATCCGCCGGGCGTGCCGGGCGTGAGCGGGGTTCGCGGTGATCCAGCCGGCAGCGGGGTCGAACTCTGCCTCCAGGACCGCCTGCCCTTCGGCCAGCGCGCGCATGTGGGGGGACCCGGATTGGAGCTCCACGTGCTTGCCGACCGGGAAGAAGGGGCTGTCGGCGCGCAGGCCGTGGCGCACGGCACGGTGCAGTTCGGCCTCGGGATGGGCGGACTCGTCGCCCCGCAGTACGGCCTCGGGCAGGTCCACGGTGACGTAGTCGGCCAGGCGCGGGACCGCGATCTCGGCGAGCTCCCACGCGGTGCGGCTCACGTCCAGGGTGGTGCCGATACGGCTGCTGGCCTCGGCGAGCAGTTCCAGTCGGCGGCGTGCCTCGACGGCGTACTTCCCGACTTCCGGCTCGCCGACCAGCACCAGGCCGCGGACCGCGCCGGGGCGCGGGGCCGCGCTGTCGGCCGGTGCTTCGGCCGGTGGCGGGCCGGGAGGGGGCGAGAGGGGCAGGTGGTGGACCGGCGGGGTGCCGCCGCTGAGCACGGCCTCGACGACGATGCCCGCCACGCCGGAGGGGCTGGTGACCGGGTGGCTCAGCAGGGTGACTTCCCGGCCGTGCGGCAGGACCACGTCCACGGCGCCGGGCCGGGCCGAGGAGATCAGCTCGGTCGCCTTCTCCTTGAGGATCGTCTGGTCGTGCGGGTCGAGCCGGAGGTCGACCACTTCGTCCAGCCGGTCCAGCCCGGCCGGACCAGCCGGCACGGCGGGCCCGAGGCGGAGCCCGTCCCCGGCGGCCCCGGCCGTCCTCGCGCGCCGCTCGGCGTCGAGGTACGTCCGCAGCAGCCCGCGCTCGCGCGCCGAGCCCTCCTCCATCAGCCGCCGCTCGATCGTCTGCGCCGCCCGGCCGACCAGGACGGACAGGGACGGCCGCTCGTAGGAGTGCGGGTACCCGAAGCAGAGCACGCCCACGATCTGCCCGCTGAGCTGGTCGCGGATGGGGACGGCGCAGCAGGCGTTGGACTGGGCGCGCTCGGCGAAGTGTTCCGCTCCGTACACCCGGATCAGGCTCCGCTCGGCCAGCGCGAGGCCGATGCCGTTGGTCCCGGCATACCGCTCGGCGAAGACGAAGCCGGGCACTCTCTGGATCGGCGGCAGGCTCCGGGCCAGGGAGGGGTCACCGAAGCGGCGTTGCAGCACGGTGCCGTTCGCGTCGGCGACCGAGATGTTCATCCGGCTGCCGGAGAACCGCGACTGCAGCTGGTCGAGGACGGGAGAGGCCGCCCTTACGAGCCGGCTGTCCGTGTCGAAGTCGTCCCGGTAGGGGAGCTCGGTCTGGTCCGGTGACAGCCCCAGCAGTCGGCAGCGCAGCCACGAGTCCAGGATCGGGCCCCGTACCCCGCTTTCGATCCACTCGCCCACGAGGAACCGCTCACGGGAGCGTGCGGGACCGATCTGCTCTCCCGTGACCCCCATCTGCATCACTTCCCCTTGCCGGTGCGCCCTCGGCCGTACGGGGATGACCGCCCCGGCCTGCGAGGTGCGTTTTGAGTATATTCCCGGCTATTTGTCAGTTCACAAGAGAGCGACCGGATTGACCGGGGAGCCCGTCCCGCCGGGGACGTCGAGGGGTGTCACGACGATCATGAACTCGTAGCGTCCCGCTTCGGCGCAGGCGGCGGACAGCGCCTCCAGGTCCAGGTTGTCCAGCAGGGGCACTCCCATGGCCGCCACCGCGAGGGCGTGGACGGGGGAGTGGAGGCCCTCGACCGGGGAGGGCCGTACGTCGCTGTCGCCGTCCGCGCCGAGCAGGCTGATCGCACGCTCGGCCAGCAGCGGCACCGCGTCCACGTGGAAGCCCGCGCCGGCGGCGCCGACGTCCCACGGACCCAGCTCGCGGCGGCGCCGGAACCGGCCGGAGCGCAGCAGGACGGCGCACCCGTCGTCGATCCCGACGCCGAGCGCCCGCTCGGCGGCGAGCACATCACCGGCGCGCACCGCCCGCCCGGGCTCCAGCCAGTCCGTCCCGAGCACGGCGGGCAGGTCGAGGAGCACCCCCTTGGTGACGAGCGGGCCGAGCGCCGCCACCGACCCGAAGCGGGCGCCGGCGGCACCGAAGGCATCGCGCGCCGGGTACCCCTCGTACAGCAGCCCTCGGTAGGCGATGTGTGACAGCGCGTCGAGGTGGCTGACGGCCTTGCCGTGGTAGTCGACGGCGAGGAAGTCCTTGTACGCGGCCGGTTCCGGCGGCTCCATGTCGCCGAGGTCGGACATGTAGTGCAGCGCGGGCCTGGCGTTGTCGGGGCCTGGCCGGGTGTTCCACGGCAGCCCCAGGGATACCGTCCTTCCGTCCCGTACCAGGGCCGCCGCCCGGAGCACATGGTCCGGGGTGACCCGGTTCCAGGCGCCCCGGTCGGCTCGTTCCCAGCGGCCCCAGGTGCGGACCGAGGCGAAGAGGGCATCGAATTCCCGGCGGGAGACCCGGGCAACCTCCGGGGGGTCGGTGCTCATGGGCGTGCGGCGCTCCAGACTTCTCTAGGGCGGCGGATTCGAGGGGCTCCGCCGTTCACACATGCGTACCCGTTCCGGGCGGGGACCGGACGCGCCCCCGGTCGCCGGTGCGCCGAAGAGTGGCGGCCGTACGCCCGGGCGGGGCAGGCTGTACACATGAGAGCGCCCCTGCGCTCGCCCCCGGAACCGGGAGCCGGCGGCCACCAGGTCCTCTTCGCGTTCGCGGAGTGCGTGCCCTTCGTGATCGCGCTGGTGGTGCTCGTCATCGAGCTCACGCCCCTCCACTTCGTCTACACGGGCCCCCTGCTGGTGGCGACGCCCGCACTGGCGGCCGTGACGATGGGACCCATGGGCACCCTCGCGGCGGCCGGGGTGGCCCTGGTGGTCAGCGTGATCACCGTCACCCACAACCAGGCCTGGGGCGGCCAGCAGGTCTACACGAACCTGGTCGCCCTGTGCCTGGTGACGGTGGCGAGCTACATGACGAGCAGCGCCGTGCGCACGCGCCGGGAGAACGAGCTCAACCAGGTCCGCCGGATCGCGGAGGCGGCCCAGGAGGTCCTGCTCAGACCCGTGCCGGACCGGCTGGGCCCCGTACGGGCGGCCAGCATGTACCTGGCGGCCGAGACGGGCGCGCAGATCGGCGGCGACCTCTACGACGCGGTCCAGACCCGGTACGGGGTCCGGATGATCGTCGGGGACGTACGGGGCAAGGGGCTGCCCGCCGTACGGGCGGCCGCCGTCGTGCTCGGCGCGTTCCGGGAGTCGGTGCACTACGAGGACGACCTGGTCGAGGTCGTCAACCACTGCGGAGCCGCCCTGCGGCGGGACGCCGCCCTGGCGGGCGCGGGCGTCGGCGCGGCCCTGGCCGACGGTGAGGAAGCGCTCCTGGAGGGGTTCGTCACCGCGCTCGTGGCCCAGATCCCGGACGGCCCCGTCATCGAGGTGGTCAACCGGGGCCATCCGGCGCCGCTGCTGCTGAGCGACGGCAAGGTCCGGCCCCTGGTGCCCACCACCTCGCTGCCGCCGCTCGGTCTGGAGGAGTTCATCATCGGCCCTCCCGGGCGGACGGACGACTATCCCTTCGAGCCGGGGGACCGGTTGCTGCTGCACACCGACGGGGTCATCGAGGCCCGTGACGCCTCCAACGCCTTCTTCGACCTGCCGGTGGCCCTGGCGGCGATGCGCGACCACACCCGGCCCGAGTTCCTGGAGGGCTTGCGTCAGGCTCTGCTCCGGCACACCCAGGGTGCGCTGGCGGACGACGTGGCGGTCGTGGTCGTCGACCGGATCGACCCCGATCGCACCGAGGACGGCACGGCCTCGCGGTCGCGGAGGTGATCGGGCCGTGTCTCAGGACGCGGTCAGGACGGGGGTTTCGAACGGGTCGTGGTGGATGCGGTCGGGCGGCGTGCCGCCGAGCGTGAGCGTCTCCACCGCGGAGACGACCATCGGGGCCGGACCGCTGAGGTAGACGTCGTGCTGGTGCCACGGTCCGTACTCGGCCAGGACCTCGGGCAGCGATCCGCGGATGCCGGGGATGTACTCGTGGGAGACCGCTCCCCTGAAGGTGAGCCAGTGGTGCCGCTGCGAGAGCCGCAGCATGTCGTCGACCCCGTACAGCTCGGCACCGGTGCGGGCGCCGAGGAAGAGTTCCACCTGGTGGCGCCCGTCGCGCCGGGCCACCTCCTCGACGATCGCCCGGATGGGGGCGAGACCGGTACCGCCGGCCACGCAGACCAGTTCCCGGCAGACGGCGGCGTCCAGCACCATGTCGCCCATCGGCGAGCCCAGTCGCAGTACGTCGCCCACCGAGGCCCGGTGCACCAGTGCGGTGCTGACCGAACCGCCGGCCACGGCGCGGACGTGGAAGGTGAGGGTGCCGTCCTCGCGCGGCGCGTGGGCGGGGGAGTAGTACCGCCACTGCCTGGGGTACCAGGGGGTCTCGATGCTGACGAACTGGCCGGCGGCGTACTCGTACGGGGTATGGGGACGTACGGTGACCTCGGCGATCCCGTGCCCGTGCGGTACGAGGCGCACGATCGTGGCGGGCCACACGGCGGGGCGGACCGCGGCGTCCTGCTCGGCGGCGTCGATCATCACGTCGGCGACCGCGCCGTAGGCCTTGGTCCACGCGGCGGCGGTCTCCGCGTTCCAGGCGGGGCCCGCGTAACGCGCCAGTGAGGCGAGCAGGCACTCGCCCACGGCGGGGAAGTGCGCGCCGAGCGCGCCGAACTTGCGGTGGTCGCGTCCGAGGTGGGAGCAGAAGCGCACCAGACCCTCCGGATCGTCGACCAGGTCGACGATGTGCAGCAGCGCACGCAGCAGGCGGCCGCGCTGGGCGTCCATGCCCGGCGGGAACATCGGCCGCACCGCGGGGTGCCGGGCGAAGAGGATCGCGTAGAAGTAGACCGTCATGTCCGCGGCGAGCGGCTCGACCACCGCGACCGAGGCGCGGATGAGGGCCGTCTCGTGGGCGGACAGCGGGGGCGGGACGGGCTCCGGCGGGGCGGTGGGCGGGGCGGTGGGTGAGGCGGCCGGAGCGGGGTCGGGCGCGGGGTCGGGATCCCGCGGAAGGGGGACCCCGGTCGGTCGGGCCGGGCGTGTGATCCGGAACCTCAAGGGACCAGAGCTCCTCCAGCCGGCGTGCGGGACGGAGGGTCAGGGGCGGGCCGAGGGGCGTCCGCGTGCGCGGGGCGGCGTCCGCGGCGGGCGCTGTGGGCGGGGACTTCACGAGCGGGCATGGGTCCTCGAAGCGGGTCGACGGCATGTAAGCGGATCGAACGGTTCCGGACGGTACCCGACAGTGCGTCGAGCCAGAAGGGGCCAGGGTCGTTTTTGAGACGGCGGCGGGCCGGGTCGTCCCTTCTGGCCCCAAATGGGGCCCGATTCCGTGGGGTTGCCGGCGTCCGGTCCGCCAGGAGTTCGCCGGAAACTCGGTGGAAGCGGTGCGTCCGCAACCCTTGACGGGCCTCCGGAGCCCTCACATACTGACGGCCAAATCGATTTGGCCAAATCGATTTGGCCCCTGCCCGGAGCCGGATCGTGGCCGAAGCCGGAGCGAGCCGAACGGAGCTCGAACGTGTCCAGTCCCAGCACTCTCCCCCACCCCGTGGACCAATCCCGACCGCTGAGCAGGATCCTGCTGTTCGGCATCCAGCACGTCCTCGTCATGGCGGCGACCCCCGTCTCGGCGATCTTCCTGATGAGCGCCACCCTCCACCTCGACCCCGGCCTCACCGTGAACCTGCTCTCGGCGGCCTTCGTGCTCTCCGGGGTCGGTTCCCTGATCCAGTCCCTGGGACCCTGGAAGTTCGGGCCCCGGCTGCCGTTCGTCATGCTGCCCGGCGGAGCACCGCTGATCCTGTTCCTGGCGATCGCCGAACAGCACGGCGTGCGCACCGCCACCGGAGCGGTGATCATCAGCGCCGCCTTCTACTTCGTCGTCCTGCCCGTCTTCTCGCGCCTGTTGAAGTTCTTCCCCACCCTCGTCATCGGCACGATGATCGTCATCGTCGGGGTCAACCTGGTGAAGGTCGGCGCGCTTCTCGTCACCGGCCGGCCCGGCACACCCGGCTTCGCCGACCCCACCAACCTGGCGCTCGGCATGGCCACGATCGGCTTCACCGTCGCCCTCTACTGGCTGTTCACCGGCGTCGTGCGGCAACTCGCCGTGATGCTCGGCCTGATCGCCGGCGCCGCACTGGCCTTCGCACTCGGCCGGTTCGACTTCGGCGGCGTCGCCGACGGCGGGATCCTGAGCGCACCGCAGCTGATGCCCTTCGGCTCACCCGAGTTCCACCTCGTCGCCGCGCTGCCGCTGATGCTCTACGGACTCGCCTCCATGGCGGAGGCCACCGGGCAGACCGTCATCAACGCGGAGACGGTCGGCAAGGAGATCGACAAGCGGACGATCGTCCCCCGCACCATCCGGGGCGACGCACTGGTCTCCCTCTTCGGCGGATTCCTGGGACTTCCGCTGATGGTGACCAGCGGCGAGAACATCGGAATCGTCCGCGTCACCGGCGTACGCAGCCGGTTCGTCACCGCGGCCGCCGGCATCGTCCTCATCGCCATCGGCTTCCTCGCCCCCGTCATCCGCGCCATCAGCGTCATCCCGTCCGCCGTCGTCGGCGGCACCGCGATGGTCGTGTTCGCGGTGATCACCGTCCTCGGCGTCCAGATGCTGGGGAAGGCGGACCTGGACCGGCACTCGAACGGGTTCATCTGCGCCGTCGCCATCGCCCTGGGACTGCTCCCGATCCTGGTCCCCGGTGTCTACGCGGGACTGCCGTCAGGCGCGCGGATCCTGCTCGAAAGCGGCGTCGCCGTCGGCGCGTTCACCGCCGCCATCCTCAACGTCCTCTTCAACCACGTACGGCCCCGGCTCGCCCGGGCACGCCCCGGCGAGCCCCTCACCCCCCTCGTCGACGCGGGCGAGTCCCGCGCCGTCCCCCACGCATGACCCGTACGGAAAGAGTGAGATGACCGACCTGACGCAGTACGACGCGCACGCGGGCGGCGGCCCGGCCCCCGAGGCCCTGCGCCCCGACCAGCTCACCGGCGAGGTCCGGCTCCTGGAACCCGCCGTCGTGATGACCCCCGACGGCCCGAAGGAGCGGTACGCGGTCGTCGTGGCCGACGGCTCCTTCCTCGCGGTCGGACCGGCCGCCCTGCTGGAGCGCGACCACCCGCACCTCACACCCCTCCGACTGCCCGGACACGTACTGATGCCCGGCTTCGTCGACGCACACCACCACCTGACGCAGAGCTTCGGCTCCGCACTCGCCTTCGGCGAGCCCTCCGAGATCTTCCGCCGGGTGTGGGTCCCGCTGGAGGGGGCCCTGGACGAGGAATCCGCCTACGTGGCGGCGAAACTGGCGGCGCTCGAATCGCTGCGCGGAGGATTCACCACCGTCGCGGACGCCGGCACCCGGGCCCCCGTGGACGTCGACGTCGTGGCCTCGGCCACCCGCGACGCCGGAATCCGCTGCGTGCTGGGACTCGTCTGCCACGACGCCGAGGACGCCGGCGACCCCGCGGTCCCCACCCGTACGCCGGCCGAGGTCCTGGCCCGGGCCGAGAAGCACCTCGCCCGCTACGAGGGGGAGGAACTCGTCCACCCCTCGCTGGCGGTCGCCGTGCCGGAGGCCGCCACGGCGCACACGCTGCGGGCCACCGCCCGGCTCGCCGCCGAAGCGGGCACCGTCGTCCAGATCCACGTCAACGAGCACCTCGCCGGCGTGGAGCGCTCCCTCGTCCGGCACGGCCTGCGCCCCCTGGAGTACCTGAGGGAGGTCGGCGCCGTTGGACCGCAGTTGCTGGCCGCCCACGCCACCCTGGTCACGCCCGCCGAGCTGACCCTGCTCGCCGACACCGGCGCCGCCGTCAGCTACAACCCCGTCGCCAGTGCCTGGAAGGGCAACGCCGTGGCGCCCGCGACCACCATGGCCGAACGCGGGATCCGCTTCGGACTGGGCACGGACGGCACCCGGGGCGACGGCTTCCGGCTGATGGAGGCCGCGGAGTTCGCCCAGCGCCTCGCCTACGGCCTGGCCACCGGGGACTCCTCCTGCGGAGCCGGCTGGACCTGGCTCGAACACGCAGGTCCGGGCGGAGCGGACGCGGTCGGCCTCGGAGCGCTCACCGGCCGGATCGAGGCGGGCGCAGCGGCCGACTTCCTGCTCGTCGACGCGAGCGGACCGGAGATGCGCGCCTCCTGGGACCTGACCTGGGAACTGGTGCGCCGCGGCAACCGCGACCAGATCACCGCCGTGTTCGTCGCCGGACGGCTGCGCATGTTCCAGGGCCGGCCCGTCGGCTGGGACGGCCGCGCCTTGGTACGGCGGGCGGCCGAGCTGGCCGGAAAGGTCGTCGGGCGGGCCGGGGTCGAACGCGTGCACCGCACCTCCACGGACGCACGGGAGAGGAGCGCCGCGCGGTGAGCGCCTCGACCCTGGCGGTCCTCGCCCTGGTGGTGGCCGCCGCCGCGTTCGTCCAGGGCACCAGCGGCCTCGGCTTCGCCCTGGTCGTCGCACCGGTCGCCGGACTCCTCGCGCCCGCCCTGCTCCCGGTGTTCGTCCTCGCGTCGATGATCCCGTTGAACGTGTACGTGGCCTGGCGCGAGCGGCACTCCCTGGACCTGCGGGGCGCCGGCTGGATCACGGCGGCCCGGCTGGTGGCGACCCCGGGCGGACTCGTACTGCTCTGGGCGGTGCCGGAGCAGCAGCTCGGGGTGGTCGTCGGCGTGGCGACCGTACTGGCGGCGGTGGTGAGTCTGGCCGCACCGGCCTTCGTGCCCGGCCGCGCCGCCTACCTCGGCGCGGGGCTCGTCACGGGGCTCACCGAGACCGCGACCGGTGTGGGCGGTCCGCCACTGGCGCTCGTCTACCAGCACCGTCCCCCGGCGGAGCTGCGGTCCACGGTCGCGGTGTGCTTCCTCATCGGCGAGGTCGTCTCCCTCGCCCTGCTGCTCGCGACCGGCCAGGGCAGCCCCGCACAACTGGGCTGGGCCGTGCTGCTGCTGCCCGCGCTGGCCGTCGGGGCGTGGCTGAGCCGACTGGCACACCACCGTGTGGACGCCGCGAAGATGCGCCCCCTCGTCCTCGTCTTCGCCCTCGTTTCCGGGGCAGTGCTCATCCTCGCCCCGTGATGCGCAGGGACGAGGCCCGCGCGATGACGCGGGGCTCGGGCGCCGACACCGCCGCCGCGGGGGCCGCCCCGGCGGCGGTGGCCTCCGTACCGGCTCCCGCGTCGTCGCGCAGGCGGGCGAGGAGCAGTTCCACCGCCTCCGAGGCCGCCCGGTCCAGCTGGAGGTCGACCGCCGTGAGCGGGGGCTCACAGGTGCGGGCCCGCGGACCGTCGTACCGGGTGACCACCATGACGTCCTCGGGAACCCTGCGGCCGCTGTCCCGGATCGCGCGGACGGCGCCCACCGCGAAGGCGTCGACGAGTGCGCAGACGGCGTCGGTCTCGGGGTGCTCGGCCAGCAGGGCCGCGCAGCGCTCGTAGCCGGCGTCCTCCCCGCCCTCCTCCGGAGCGGTGGCGACGACCGGGGTCCAGCCCTGTTCGGCGGCGGCCCGTTCGTAGGCGGCGCGGGCGTCGACGGCCGAGTGGCGGGTGCCGGCGCCGATGATGAGCGCGGGATGGCGGGCGCCCTGGGCCCGCAGGTGCTCCAGGAGCAGCTCGGCGACCAGGCCGCCGCGCAGGTCGACGTACGGGGCGTCCGTACCCGACGGCATCTCGCGTCCGAGCGCCACGTACGGCAGGCCCCGCTCGCGCAACTGCGCGACGGCCGCGTCGTCCTCGCCTGGCTCGACGACGATCGCGCCGTCGATGTCGAGGGAGTGCAGCGCGGATCCGGACTGGACGGGAGGCACCAGGACGAGCGCGTACCCGTGGAGCAGGGCGCGCTCGGCCGCCGCCGCGGCGACCTCCATGTAGAAGCCGAGCCGGGAGGGGCCGCCGGCCACCGCGAAGGGCATCGAGGAGGCGAGTGCGATGGCCTTGGCCTGCCCCTGGCGAAGGCGCTGCGCGCGCAGGTTCGGCCGGTACCCGAGCTCGGCGGCCACCTGCTTGATGCGTTCACGGGTCCGGGGGTCGACCTTGCCGAGCCCGTTGAGGGCATGGGACACGGTCGTCCGCGACACCGAGGCGGCCAGGGCGACATCGGCGATCGTCGGCGGCCGCCTGCGGGAACCGGAACCGGATCCGGGGCTGGACATCGGCAGGACGCTCCTCGATCGGTCGACGGCTCGCGCGCCGGGTGACGGGTGACCGGTGATGGGTGACGGGTTGCGCGTTACGGGTGACGATGCCATCTTCGCCGACTGGCCCCCCGTCCGCCGGCCCCGTCCACCTCACCCGCCCCCCGGGCCGGCGGTGGGCGGCAGGGAAGGCCACGGCGAGGGGCTGCCCGACGGCATCGGCGGCGCGTAGTGGTAGGGCGGCGGGCTGGGCAGCGGGGGCTCGGGCTCCGGCGCGAACGGCCCGGCCCGGTTGGCCATCAGGATCATCATCGTCCCGCCGAAGAGCAGCGAGATGACGATCAGCGCGAGTCCCACGGGGTTGCGCGGGTTGTAGTAGTAGCGGTTCGTCCCCCACTTGCTCCGTTTGAAGACCGGTTCGTCGTCATGCACAGGCTGCGTCCTCGGGTGTGGTAGCGGACGGGGCAGAACCATGATCCACGTCGAACCACCCCGGCAGAAGGGCCGGTTACCCGGCGGCGGTGAAGAGGTCCTGCCGCGCCTCGTCGAGGACGAAGCCGTTGTCGAGGCGGACCCGTACCGTCACGCGGGGCTGCCGCGCCAGGTGCGCGATCCACTCGACCTCCAACGAGGCCACCTGCTCTTCGAGTTGCTTCCTGCTCGCCGGCGGCATCTGGTGGCCGAAGTCGTCCATGAGCGACTTGAGGCGTACGTACTCGCGGACTTCGGGGCTCTGCTGTTCCTGCCGGTCGTCCTCGTGGTAGACCCGCTCGACGGTTCCGCCGGTGCCCGGGGCGAGGGACAGGGAGCCGGCGACGGGACCCGTCCGCGCCGGGTCGTCCCCGGCCGCCGTGACCGATCCGCTCAGCACGAGCTCCGCTGCCAGCTCCACCCGCTGGCCTTCCTTGAGTGTCATCGCCCCATTATCCGAGGGCCGCGACGGCGGCGACCATCCGGTCCCAGAAGCGGTCGGCCTCCAGACGCACGGCGACCCGGGCGTTGACGGGCCGGTCCACGTACCGGTGCAGGTCCACGACGGTGGCGCCGCGCGTGTACCGGCCGTGCAGTTCCACCACGACGTTGGCGTCGACGCAGTCCACGAGAGCGGGATCGATGACCCGGGCCACCGCCACCGGGTCGTGCAACGGCGGGTGCGGGAACCCCCACAGCGTGCGGTACGTGGACCCGAAGAAGGTCAGCAGCTCGGCGCAGACGTGTCCGAGGGGCGTACCGAGTCCTTCGAAGCGGGCCACCACCTCGGGCGTGGCCAGGGCCTGGTGGGTCACGTTGAGACCGCACATGGTGACGGGCACACCGCTGCGGAAGACGATGTCCGCGGCCTCCGGATCCGTGAGGACGTTGAACTCGGCCGCCGGAGTGCGGTTGCCGCGCTCCGTGGAGCCGCCCATCAGGACGATCTCGCGGATGAGGGCGGCGTCCTGCGGATAGCGGGTCAGCAGGAGGGCGATATTGGTCAGCGGGGCCGTGGGGACGAGGGTGACCGGCTCGGGATGCCGGGCGAGCGTCCGGTGGATGAGGTCCACAGCGTGCTCCGGGACCACCTCCACGGTGGGCTCCGGGAACCTCGGCCCGTCCAGGCCGGAGGCCCCGTGCACATCGGCGGCGACGCCGAGCGGCTGGACGAGCGGCCGGTCGCAGCCGGCCGCGATGGGCACCCCGGTGATCCCGGCGACCGTGCAGACGCGCCGCGCGTTGAGGGTGGTCTTCTCCAGCGTCTGATTCCCCGCGACCGTGGTGATGGCCAGCAGATCCACCGCCGGGTCGCCGGCCGCCAGCATGATCGCGAGGGCGTCGTCGTGTCCGGGATCGCAGTCGATGATGATCGGAACGGGCACGTTGCTCCTTCCGGTCGGCTCCTGGCCCCTCCAGTCTGCCGCCGCGCCGGTCCGGTGACCGGCAGGCGCCCGGAGAACGGCTCGATCCCGCCGTATGGTCGGAGCATGGTACGCAAGCGCGTGATCGTTTCGGGGACCGTGCAAGGGGTGTTCTTCCGGGACACCTGCCGCGGCGAGGCGCTGGCCCACGGGGTGTCGGGGTGGGTGCGGAACCTGCCCGGCGGGGATGTGGAAGCGCTGTTCGAGGGGGACGAGGAGGCCGTGGCGGCGATGGTGCGGTGGGCCCGTACGGGGCCGCCGGCGGCGGTGGTCCGGTCGCTGGAGGTCCACGAAGCGCCACCGGCTGCGCCGGGCCCCATCGGCTTCGAGGTACGGCCCACACCACGAACCCCGGGCTGACGTCACTGTCCCTGCGTGGCCCGGTGGTGTCCCGATGGGTGCGGCCCGTGGTCGGGGCGGTGCCGTGTCCCTGCGGGGCTGGGTGGTGTCCTGGTGGGTGCGGCCCGTGGGCGGCAGCGTGTGGTTGGGGCGGTGCCGTGTCCCTGCGGGGCTGGGTGGTGTGCGGGGGTGTCCCGGTGGGTGTGGGCTTGTGGGCGGCAGCGCGTGGTTGGGGCGGTGCC
>NZ_JBIWFI010000026.1:0-115620 GCF_044762985.1 Streptomyces sp. NPDC096339
CCCCGGGGGGGGTGTGGAGGACCGGTGGGGGCCCGGCGTGCTTCTCTTATTCTAGAGGGCGCCCCCCCGGCGGGGGCGGGGGGGGGGGGCCCCCCCCGCCGCTCGCCGGGTGGAGATGCAGCCCGGCGGGAATGTCCCTACGGTCGATACAGGCGTTCGACTCAGGGGGCTCCTTCCCCGCCTCCGACGCGTCGGCGCCCCGACTCCCAGGAGATGGCTCACCATGACGACAGCATCCGACCACCCCGTGCTCGACACCCTGGCCGCCATGACCATGGACTCGCTCGAACGGTGCGGGCTTCCCGCGGACACGCTGATACTCACGCGCCTCGCCGCGCTCGCCGCGATGGACGCACCGGCGATGTCCTACGTCGCCCACATCGACCCGGCCATCAAGACCAACCTGACGCCCGCCCAGGTGCAGGACGTCCTGGTCGCCATCGCCCCCATCGTGGGCACCGCCCGCGTCATGTCCGCGGCCACCCACATCGCGGAAGCCCTGGGGTTCGTCATCGCCGTGGCCGAGGCGGAGGCCGAAGCCGAGCTCGAAGGATAGCCGGGCCGGCGATTCACACCGGGGCGCTCAGGGCGAGCACGGCCAGGTCGTCGCGGCCGTCGCCCAGGCGGGCGTCGGCCAGCGCGCGGCACAGGTCGTCGAGCGGCACTCCGGTGTGGGCGGCGGCCAGCCGGGCGAGGGCGTCGAGGCTGCTGTCGAGGGTGCGGTCGGGGTGCTCGACCAGCCCGTCCGTGTACAGCACCAGGGTCGCCCCGCCGGGAAGGGGGCACCTGTGGTCGGGCCGGGGTACCGCGGCGTCCACACCGAGCGGCAGACCCGGTTCGGCGAGCAGGTACCGGGCGTCGCCGTCCGCCGTGAGCAGGAGCGGCGGCGGATGTCCCGCGCTGCTCCAGTGCAGCGTCCAGCCGTCGGCGCCCGGCTCGATGCGCACCAGGCAGGCCGTGGTGATCGGGTTGTCGGTGATCGCTTCCAGGGTGCGGTCGAGCCTGGTCAGGACGGCACTGGGCGGGGTGCGGCGGTCGTACAGCAGGGCCCGCAGCATGCTGCGGGTCTGGGCCATGGTGGCCGCCGCCTGGAGGTCGTGCCCGACGACGTCGCCGATGACCAGGGCGCACGCGCCGTCGGAGAGCATCAGGGCGTCGTACCAGTCGCCGCCCACGTGGTCCGGAGCGGCGGCGGGCCGGTAGACGGCGGCGGCGCGGAACGGGGCGAGGTCCGGCAGCCGCGGCAGCAGGAGCCGCTGGAAGTACTCGGCGTTGGTGCGCACCTGCCGGTAGAGGCGGGCGTTCTCGATCGCGAGACCGGCCGCTCCGGCGAGGGCCACGACCACGTCCTGGTCGCCCCGGTCGAAGGGCCGTCCGTCGCGCCGCTCGGTGAGGTAGAGGTTGCCGTAGACGCGCCCGCGGGAGCTGATCGCCACTCCGAGCAGTGTGCTCATCGGCGGGTGGCCGGCGGGGAAGCCGACCGAGTGCGGGTGGGCGGCGATTTCGGGGACGCGCAGCGGCTCGGGGTGCCGGATGAGGTGCCCGAGGAGTCCGCGCCCGTGCGGGAAGGCGACTCCGGCCAGGTCGGCGGTCTGCTGCTCGCTCAGTCCGACGGGGATGAACTCCTCCAGTTGTTCGCCGTCCTCGCTCAGCACGCCGAGCGCTCCGAACCGGGCGTCGACCAGGCCCATGGCGGTGGTGATCACGCGCCGGAGCACGACCGGGAGCTCCAGCTCCCTGCCGACCGCCATCACGGCGTCCAGCAGGTCCTGGAATCGGCGCTGGGAATGGGCCAGGTCGCGCGGACTCTCGATGACCTGGTCCGTCTGCCCGTCCGCCGGAGCCATCACAGCCGCCTTCGGTTGCCCTGCCGGACGACGGCCGCCGCACGCGGCGCGTCCTTCAGGTTCCACGGTAGGCACCGCCACAGCCCACCGCACACAATCGCCCCCACGGGCACGTACGGTGAACGAACGCGTCCCTGCGTGACCGCCGCGGGTGCGGATCACCGCCGGCCTCCGCCCCGCGAGGCGGTCGACGCGTCCCGCCGAAACGGCGCGGGGGCCGTCCCGGATCGCTCCGGAACGGCCCCTGGTCCTCCGCACGGCCCCGCGTCAGTCCGCGGACCGGCGCTTGCCCCGCTGGCGGCGCGGGTACGGGAAGAGCCTCGGCGGGCGCTTGGCGGCCACGTCCTCGATCCAGCCGAAGGTGAGCACCAGCAGGGCGATCAGCGGGATGGCCAGCAACAGTGTGAACCACGGGCTGTTCAGCAGCCACGGGAGGTTCTCGGACAGGAAATCGATCTTCCAGAGGGGGTCGACCGCCAGCACGGCGAGCACCAGCGCCACCTCGTGCCACAGGTAGACGCTGACGGCGCGCGAGTTGAGCAGGCTGATCAGCCCGTTCCAGCGTTCCAGCCGCCTGGGCCACTGCTCCCAGGACGGGCTGAGGTGGAGCAGCATGGCGACGAAGCCTATGGACCACAGGGCCTGGGCGATCGGCCAGGACTCGATGTCGGTCGCCTCGCCCGGCTCGACCGGCCGGGTCGTCAGGTACCAGAGACCGGCCACCATGATCAGCGGCGCGATGGACGGCACCACGTACTGCGGGATCTTCTTGAGCAGCCCCTCCTGGTGGGCCATTCCGAGGATCCAGCAGGCGCCGAACGTCACGAAGTCGTCGGCGGTCTCCCAGATCCGGCTGGGGATGAACTCCTGCTCGGCGAAGAAGAGGTTCATGACGGCCACCACCGCGAGGGGCGCGAGCAGCGTCGCCACCGGGAACCGCCGCAGCGCCCGCAGCATCAGCGGCGAGAGCAGGACGTACCACAGGTAGGCGCGGAGGTACCAGAGCGGCACGACGACCTGGTCGGCCCAGGTGGTCTCGACGTGCCCGTGGAAACCGCCCAGCTCGTCCGCGAACGGCGGGGTGCTCAGCGGCAGGATCCAGAACGCCAGCTTGCCCCACCACCAGCTCGGGTGGCCCTCGGAGTCGGGCCCCCAGCCGTCGAGGATCTGGAGGGTGATCACGATGGCGCCGAACAGCCACATCGGCGGCAGCAGCCGGCGCAGTCGGCCGCGGATCACGCCGAGGGCGGGACGGCTGAGCGAGCGGGTCATCAGCGAGCCGGCCAGCGCGAACATCACGCCCATCGACGGGAAGACGAGGGGCAGCCAGAACCAGCTGAAGTTGTGGTAGAGCACCACGCGGCCCAGCGCCAGGGCACGGAGCAGGTCGAGGTAGCGGTCACGGCCGCCCTTGCGCTGGACCGGCGCCTCCGGCTCCGGCTCGTACTGCTGCCGCAGGGCGTCGGGGACCCTCAGCTGGACGGTGTCGTGGGTGCGGCCCCACTCGACGGATGCGGTCACGGTCAGGCCTCCACGGGTGCGGTGGCGACCTCGCCGGTGCGCCGCAGTTTCTGCCAGCGCAGCCGGCCACCGGTCACCGCCGTGATCGCCGACTGCAGCAGGACGATGTACATCAGCTGCCGGTAGACCACCTGCTGGATCGGCAGGCTGATCAGGTGCAGGGGCTTCTCGCGGTCGAGCCGGAAGGCGTACCAGGACAGCACGGCCTGGATGAGGATGAACCCGCCCCAGGAGGCGAGCGTGACCGGGGCGTCGGCGAACAGCACGCCGTACAGCAGGAAGATGTCGACCAGCGGCGCCAGCAGCGGGGCGACCACGCCGAACAGCACGACCAGCGGCAGTCCGAGCCGGCCGAAGCGCCCGGCCGGTCCGCGGGAGGTCAGCGCGCGGCGGTGCTTCCACATCGCCTGCATGCTGCCGTAGCTCCAGCGGTACCGCTGCGACCAGAGCTGCTGGAGGCTGGCAGGAGCCTCGGTCCAGGCGCGGGCGTACTCCGTGTAGACGATCCGCCAGCCTTCGCAGAGCACCGCGATGGTGATGTCGGTGTCCTCGGCGAGGGTGTCGTCGCTCATCCCGCCGACGCGCTCCAGGGCCTCCTTGCGGAAGGCGCCGACCGCGCCGGGGATGGTCGGGATGATGCCGAGCATGTCGTACATCCGGCGGTCCAGGTTGTGCCCGAGGACGTACTCGATGTGCTGCCAGGCACCGATCAGGCTGTCCCGGTTGCCCACCTTGGCGTTGCCCGAGACCGCGCCGATCCCCGGGTCGCCGAAGGGCTGGACGAGCTCGCGCACGGTGGAGGGTTCGAAGACGGTGTCGCCGTCCATCATCACGATGATGTCGTGCGAGGCGGCGGCGACGCCGGCGTTGAGCGCGCTGGGCTTGCCGCCGTTGACCTTGCGGATCAGCCGGACGAACGGGAGGTCCATCTCCTCGACGATGTCCGCGGTGCCGTCCGTGGAACCGTCGTCGATGACGATCACCTCGATCGGATAGTCACTGGCGGCCAGGGAGTTGAGGGTGTTGGCGATGCACTCGCGTTCGTTGTAGGCCGGGACGAGCACCGTGACCGGCCGGGTGACGGGCTCTCCCCAGGTGTCCCGGCGCCTCGCGCGGCGGGCGTGGATCGGCGCGAGGACGAGCATCAGCGCGAACCGGCCGAAGTTGAGGAAGCCGACGACGGCCAGCAGCGCGATGAGCACCGGCAGGGTGTGGACGGCGAGCTGGGTGGCCCAGATGTAGCCCTTGCCCGCCCACAGCTGGAACCCGTGCACCGGCGTGGTGGCGCTGGAGGCCCCGAGCGCCTCGGAGATGGTGGCGAAGCGGTAGCCCTCGCCCTGCAGCTTGTCGATCATCTGACCGAGGGCGGTCAGGGTCTGGGAGCGGTCGCCACCCGCGTCGTGCAGCAGGATCATCTCGCCCTCACCGGGCTTGTCCGGCATGGCCGCCTTGACGATCGCCTCGACCCCGGGGCGCTTCCAGTCGTCGGTGTCCTTGTCGATGAACGCGGTGAGGTAGCCGCGCGCGCCCACGTACTTGATCACCGGATAGTTCAGGTCGTCCAGCGCGGAGGAGTACGAGGAGTAGGGCGGGCGGAACAGCGAACTGTGGACGCCCGCGGCGCCGGCCAGTGCCAGCTGCGTCTGCGCCAGCTCCCAGCTGACCCGGGCGTGGGACTGGTACACCAGGTCGGGGTGGGTGAAGGTGTGCACGCCGAGTTCGTGGCCGTCCTCGACGATCTTCCGGATCAGCTCCGGGTTGCGTGCGGTCATCGAACCGGTCACGAAGAAGGAGGCGTGGACCTTGCGTTCCTCCAACAGCTCCAGGATCTTCGGGGTCCACTCCTCCGAAGGACCGTCGTCGAAGCTCAGGACCACGGTGCGGTCGGGGATGCGGTAGTTCACGGGGTGCTCGTTCTTGTCACCGCGCGCGTCGATGATCGGGCCGCCCTTGAGCAGGTCCTGCGGCACGGTCGTCTTGTCGACCGATTCCGCGACCCGGGCGTCGTGGAACACCTCGTTGGTGGCGAGACCGCGCAGGACGATGAGCGCGAGCAGGCAGGCCAGCAGGGAGAGGGGCATGAAGAAGCGCAACGGGGGCGCGGCCAGTCGGCGTGGCCTCAGCAGGGACTGCCGGCGGCGCTGGTGCCGGGACCGGGACAATGACGCTCCTGGAGATGGGTGGTGCGGATGATCAGCTGCGCTTGGCCGGCTGGCCGGAAGGCGTTGCCACGCGCGGCGCGTTGTTCGTGTTCTGGTTCTGGTTCTGGTTCGAGGACCTCGACGTACCGGACGTGCTCTTCGGCGTACCGGCCGACGGCTTCGGCGTCGTCCCGGCCGAGGGCTTCGTCTGGGGAGTCGCCGACCGCGTGGCCGTCCGGGGTGAGACCGACGGGGACGGCGCGGTGGACGAGAGCGACGCCGCGGGTGAGGGCGACGGGGCGGGTGGCGCCGAGGGCTGCACGGGTATCCCCATCGCCGGGGCGTCCGCCTGTCCGCCGATGAGACTGCTGCCCATGGCGACCGCGAGGATCGCACCGACGACGGAAACCGGCCATCCGAGACCACGCAGCAGACGGCCTCGCCGACCCGACTCGGAGACGAACACCGGTGCCGGAGCGGGTTCTTCGAAGTCCGACTCGGGCATTTCAGACAATGCCGGGTACGCCGATCCACGTTCGGTGGGAGTGATGACTGAGCGCACCTTGCGAGGCCTTTCAGTGCAGGGTACGTAGACGCGGGATCGCAGGGCGAACGCTAGTGCACTGCCATGCATCGACTTGGGCCCGATGTCTGGATTTAGCGGCATCTGATCAAGCGTTGTAATCGGATCGAAATACCGATCGGCAGTACCGTCCAGTAAGTACTGATCGCACAGTCGACCGGGCGCCGGTTGGTAGGTTTTCGGCCAGGGTCATTTCATCGCGGGAGCATTCCATCGCCGGCGGAACCGCCCCCGACCGCTCACTCCTGAGGCCACGGGGAGGCCTCCGACCGGTCACCTCGACGCCCGGCCGGCACCTTAGGATGACCCCCTCATCGGATCAGCCGTCGATCCCTCATGCAGTGGGCGTGTCCAGGTACCGCCTCTACGCCCCAAGGAGCCCGTGTGAGCCAGCCCCGCCGCACCTCTCGCCGCCGCGCGTGGACCGCGCTCGCACTGCCCGCCCTCCTGTGCGTGCTCGCCGCGTGTTCCGGCGGCGGCCCCGCGTCCGGCAAGGGCGCCGACGACGGCCGGGCCGGTGCCTCGCCGACCCCCACCGGACCGCCGGGAACCCTGTTCGACAACTTCCACTACAGCGGCGCCGACGACCCCCAGCTCGCCGCCCACGGCTGGGAGATCCGTACCGGGGCGGGCGGCCCGGGGATCCAGGACAGCTGGAACAGCGCCGGTGCCGGCTTCCCCGCCGACACGACCGCCCAGGGCGGCAAGGTCCTGCAGCTGCAGTCCTCCACCGACGGCACCAAGCAGGGCACCAAGCAGGTCGAGGTGCAGACCACCGGCCAGAACCTCTTCACGGGGACCTACGCCGCCCGGGTCTACTTCAGCGACAAGCCCACGAGCGGCCGCAACGGCGACCACGTCGTGCAGACCTTCTTCCCGATCTCCCCCTCGGACTCCTCGGCGAACTACAGCGAACTCGACTTCGAGTACCTGCCGAACGGCGGCTGGGGTACGACGGGGCCGCGACTCGACAACGTCAGCTGGTTCAAGGCCGATCCGCCGGACCGGGTCAACAAGACGACCAAGCAGCGCCTCGAGGGCTGGCACCTCCTGATGATCACCGCCATGGACGGAAAGGTCGTCTACACCCTGGACGGCAAGGAGACCTTCACCAGCTCCGGCAAGTACGTCCCGCGCGAGAAGATGGACATCCACTTCAGCAACTGGCTCATCGACCTCACCTCCGCCGGAGGCATGCGCACCTGGGACATGAAGGTCAACTGGGTCTACCACAAGGCCGACGAGGCCGTTTCCCAGGCGGACGTCCAGAAGACGGTGGACGGCTTCTACAGCGCCGGCACGAACTACGTCAACACCGTCCCGAAGGGCTGACCCCCGGGCCCTGCCCGCCCCCCTCCCCCATCCGGCCGGCGGCTCCGTTCACCGCTCCGGGCCTCCGTCAACACGTCCGTCCCGACAGGCGAGTTCGGAATCCCGGAGCCCGTGGGGCCCGTGGGGCCCGCCGCCGTGTTCACCCATACGCTCACGCTCGCCGACCGAGTTCGAGTCCGCCGTCGTCGAGTACGCGCTCGGTCCCATCCGCGCCGGTTCGTGGGAACTGATGTGTCTCCGTGCCCATCTATACCAACGAGATCCGTTCGAGTTCCCGTTCGAGATCCGTAAGTCTGCACCGGAGTCCGAGTGAAACACCGTTCAGCCACGCTCTGCGCGGCCCTCGTCCTGTCCGCCGTCGCCGCGCTGTCCGGCTGCTCCAGCGAGGGCGATCCCGTCTCCTTCGCCCCGAAGGAGACGGCGAAGCCGAGTGAGAGCAACAAGGCCTCCGACGTCCTGATGCCGACCCGCCCGCGCGAGTGGACGACGCAGCGGGAGCTGCCGGACGGGACGCGGGTGGTGCGCACCGACCTGACGGGGCCGAAGTCCGGCTTCACCGGCCGGGTGTGGGCCTGGGTGCCGAAGCAGTACGGCAAGCCCGAGTACAAGGACAGCGCCTTCCCGGTGCTGATGGCGCTGCCCGGCGCCGTTGGCTACCCGACGAACTACTTCTTCTCCAAGGAGTTCCGCCTCCAGGAACGGATCGGGGAAGCCGCCGACAAGGGCGAGAGCCTGCCCTTCATCGTGGTCATGCCGGTGCTGAACGCCAACAAGGACACCTACTACGACGGCAGCGACATACCGGGGCAGCCCAAGATGGGCACCTGGATCTCGGACGACGTCCCGGACCTGGTGCGGGAGAACTTCCGTACCTACGCCGACCCGAAGGGCTGGGGCTTCTTCGGCTCCTCCTCCGGCGGCTACGTGGGCATGAAGATGGTGCTCCAGTACCCCGAGCGGTTCAGCGTGGCGATCGCGGGAGGGCCCGACGCGGCCCCCGATTCGCCGCTGTGGAACGGCCATCCGAAGGAGAAGCAGGAGAACAGCCCGGCCTGGCTGGCCGAGCAGCTGATCAAGAAGAGCGGCGCCGCGGGCGGCCCCACGAGCAGCCCGTCGAGCAGCGCCAAGGCCGGCTCGAAGAGCAGCCCCAAGAGCAGTCCCTCGCCCAGCCCCTCGACCGGGCCCACGACGGAACGCAAGGTGTCGATCTCCTTCCTCATGGGCACGAAGGAGCCGAAGCAGGAGGTCGCTGCTCTCGACAAGCTCCGCCAGGAGATCACCAAGGGCCCGATCGAGACCCGCGTGACGTCCTTCGAGGGCGGTCACGACGGTTACAAGTACACGGACACCCTGTTCAACGGTGACCTGAAGTGGATGAGCGACCGCATGCGCGGCCCGGTCGCCGCGAAGTGACCGCCGCCCAGGAGGCATAGGCCCGAGCCGCGCCCCTCGGGACGCCCGCCGACCGGCGTCCCGTACCGGCGCGGCCGCACGCCCGGCGTGCCCTGGCGGCGCCCGCGCCCGCGCTCTTGGCGTGCGCGGGCGCCGTACCCGCCCCGGTCCCCAAGCGGTCCCCGAAAACGGTCAAGGGGCCGTTTCAGATTGCTCTGAAACGGCCCCTTGCCTACGACTCTTTCGAGTCGGGACGACAGGATTTGAACCTGCGACCCCTTGACCCCCAGTCAAGTGCGCTACCAAGCTGCGCCACGTCCCGTTGCACCTTCGTCCGGTCTTCTCCGGGTTTCCCCTGACCGGCGGCACATGCAGAACATTACCCCACGCCGAGGGGTGTGCATGCACCGGTAATCGCCCCGGGGGAGGATGGGCCGGTGAACGCACGGGATCGGGATGGCGACGGGCGGGCGCGGAGCGCCCGGCCCAGGGACGGGTTGGGGCGGCCGCTGCCCTACGGGGCGCCGGGGGTGGAGAGGCAGCCCGAGGGGGTGGTGCGCTCGCCGGCGGAGACCGTGCGCGAGGCGCAGCGGCTGCTGGACGCCGGGATGCCGTTCCACGCGCACGAGGTGTTCGAGGACGCGTGGAAGTCGGGGCCCGAGGCGCAGGCCCCGCTGTGGCGGGGGCTCGCGCAGCTCGCCGTCGGGCTGACGCACGCCGCGCGGGGGAACGCGGTCGGCGGGGCGCGGCTGCTGCGGCGGGGCGCCGGCTCGCTGGCCGGGCTGGGCGAGGCGTACGGGATGGACGTGGCGGGGTTGGCCGGGTGGGCCCTGGAGCTGGCGGGCCGGGTGGAGTCGGGCGAGGCCGTCGATCCCGCGCGGGAGGCGCCCCGGCTCACCGGCCCGGCTGGTTCTGGCTGAGGGGGTTACCCGGCGGGCTGGAGGAGGTCCCAGCGGTTTCCGTACAGGTCCTCGAAGACGGCGACGGAGCCGTACGGCTCGTGCCGCGGCTCCTCCAGGAAGCGGACTCCCTCGGCGGTCATCCGGGCGTGGTCGTGCGCGAAGTCGTCGGTGTACAGGAAGAAGCCGACGCGCCCGCCCGTCTGGTCGCCGACGCGGGAGCGCTGGGCCTCGTCCTTGGCGCGGGCCAGCAGGAGGGCCGATTCGGTGGCGCCGGGCGGGCGGACCACGACCCAGCGGGAGCCGTCCGGGCGGGCCGTGTCCTCGGCGAGGTCGAAGCCGAGGGCGCGGGTGTAGAAGTCGATGGCCTCGTCGTAGTCGTGGACCACGAGGGCGGTGAGGGCGATGTGGGAGGGCATGCCCTCATTGTGCGCCGAGGAGGACCACTTCCAGGGTGCGCGGGCCGTGCACGCCCTCCACCCGGTCGAGTTCGATGTCGCTGGTGGCGGAGGGGCCCGAGATCCAGGTCAGCGGGCGGGCCGGGTCGAGGCGTTCGAGGGCCTGCGGTACGGAGTCCACGAGCTGCTCCGGGACGCGGACCACGCAGATGTGGTGGTCGGGGACGAGCGTGATGCGGCGCCGGCCCTGGTCCGGTCCGCCGTCGAGGACGATCGTGCCCGTCTCGGCGATGGCCAGGGCGCAGCCGGTGACCACGCTGTCGACCGCGTCGAGCTCGGCCGCGGTGGACGCTGCCCGGTCGTGGACGCGCACCGGGTCGGCCTCCGCGAGCCAGTGCGGGGGCAGGGCGGGCGGTACGAGGACGGTCCGCGAGCCGTGCGCGGCGAGGAGCCGCATCAGCAGCCGGGCGATGCCGTCCTCGTCGGCGCGGTGGACCTTCGCTCGGTACTCGGCGAGGTTGGCGGCGAGCAGATCGGCGCTTTCGGCCGGGGTGCGGGTGCCGTGGACCCGCAGGTAGTCGCGGGGAATGGCGGTGTCCGGGCCGGGGGTGGCGGTGGCCGGCGCGTCGGGGCCGGCGGTCGCCGGGGCGTCCTGGCCGGCGGTCGCCCGGCGGATGCGGGCCAGGATGCGGTCCTTGCTGCTCACTGCGGGGTCTCCCGTTCGCGGTTGGCCCACCAGTCACGGAAGGATTCCGCGGGGATGGAGGGGAGTTCGCGCGTGTCCGTCCAGGCCCGTCCGGGTCCCGGGAGTCGGCGCGGCGCCAGCCTGCGGGCGCGGGCCAGGAGGCGTTCGCCCGCGCGGAGGGCGGCCGGGCGGTCCAGGAGCAGCCGGGCGGCGCGCATGGCGGCCCGTTCGGCGGTGTGCCCGTGCGCGGGGCGGATGGTCACGCGGACGCCCTCCCGGGTCACCGGCCCGCCCTGGGCCACCCGCTCGCGCAGGTGGACGAGCACCTCGGGGATGTCGATGGCGACGGGGCAGACCTCGTAGCAGGCCCCGCACAGGGTGGAGGCGTAGGGCAGCGTCGCGTCGATCTCGCTTCCCGTGCCCCGGAGTTGGGGGCTGAGGATGGCGCCGATGGGGCCGGGGTACACCGAGCCGTAGGCATGGCCGCCGGCCCGTTCGTAGACGGGGCACACGTTGAGGCAGGCGGAGCAGCGGATGCAGCGCAGGGCCTGGCGGCCGGTCTCGTCGGCGAGGGTGTCGGTGCGCCCGTTGTCGAGGAGCACGAGGTGGAAGACGGAGGGTCCGTCGCCGTCCTCGGTACCGGTCCACATCGTCGTGTACGGGTTCATCCGCTCGGCCGTCGAGGAGCGCGGCAGCGTCTGGAGGAAGACCTCCAGGTCGCGGAAGGTGGGGACGACCTTCTCGATGCCGACGACCGAGATCAGGGTCTTGGGCAGGGTCAGGCACATGCGGCCGTTGCCCTCGGACTCGAAGACGACCATCGTGCCGGTCTCGGCGACCATGAAGTTGGCGCCGGATACGGCGACTTCGGCCCGCAGGAACTTCTCGCGCAGGTGCAGGCGGGCGGCCTCGGCGAGTTCGCGCGGGTCGTCGCCGAGGTCCTCGGGCGCCGGGCGGCCCCACTCCCCCATCTCCGTGCGGAAGATGTCGCGGATCTCGCCGCGGTTGCGGTGGATGGCCGGGACCAGGATGTGCGAGGGCCGGTCGTGGCCCAGCTGCACGATGAGTTCGGCGAGGTCCGTCTCGTAGGCGGCGATCCCGGCTTCCTCCAGGGCCTCGTTGAGGCCGATCTCCTGGGTGGCCATGGACTTGACCTTGACCACCTCCCGCTCGCCGGTGGCACGGACCAGGTCGGTCACGATGCGGTTGGCCTCGTCGGCGTCGGCCGCCCAGTGGACGGTGCCGCCGGCGGCCGTCACCGATTCCTCCAACCGGAGGAGGTAGTGGTCGAGGTGACGCAGCGTGTGGTCCTTGATCGCCTTTCCGGCGGCCCGCAGCCGGTCCCAGTCCTCCAGCTCGGCCACGGCCCGGGCCCGCTTGTCGCGGATGGTGTGGGTGGCGTGCCGGAGGTTGGCGCGCAGGACGTCGTCCCGTACGGCCTGCCGCGCGGCGGCGGGGAAGGCGGGCATGCCGAGGTACGTACCGCTCATGGCAGGGGGTCCTCCTCCGCGGCCGCCAGGATCTCCGCGAGGTGCAGGGCCCGCAGCGAGGCGTCCGCGCGGCGCAGCAGGCCGTCGAGATGGGCGAGGCAGGAGTTGTCGGCGCCGCACAGCACCTCGGCTCCGCTCGCCGCCGCGTTCGCGATCTTGTCGGTGCCCATGGCGGTGGAGACGTCCGGGTTCTTGACGGCGAAGGTGCCGCCGAAGCCGCAGCACTCCTCGGCGCCGGGCAGTTCGACGAGGTCCAGGCCCTTGACGGCGGCCAGCAGGCGGCGCGGCCGGTCCCCGAGCCCCAGGCCGCGCAGGCCGTGACAGGACGGGTGGTAGGTGACGGTGTGCGGGAAGTACGCGCCGACGTCCGTCACGCCGAGCACGTCGACGAGGAACTCGGTGAGCTCGTACACGCGCGGGGCGAGGGAGGCGGCCGCCTCGGCGAGTTCGGTGCCCCGCCCCTCCCCCGCCGCCTTGCGGCCGATGCGCGGGTAGTGCTCGCGGATCATCGCGGCGCAGGAGCCGGAGGGGGTGACCACGTACTCGTATCCGGCGAAGGCCCGGGCCGTACGCCGCAGCAGCGGTTCCGTTTCGTACCGATAGCCCGTGTTGTACTGCGGTTGGCCGCAGCAGCTCTGGGCCGCCGGGAAGTCGACCTCGACGCCGAGCCGCTCCAGGAGGCGTACGACGGCGATGCCGGTCCGCGGGTACAGCGCGTCGTTGACGCAGGTGACGAACAGGGCGACGCGCATGATGGGCACAATAGCCGGGTGAAGAAGTTCTCAGTGATCGGCATAGGCGCGGGCGACCCGGACCACCTGACCCTCCAGGCGGTCAGGGCGATCGGCGCGGCGGACGCATTCCTCATCCTGGAGAAGGGGGAGGAGAAGGCGGACCTGACCGGGCTGCGGCGCGCGATGCTCGACGAGCACGCCCGTCCCGGCCACCGCCTGGTGGAAGGCCGCGACCCGGACCGGGACCGGACCCCCGCCGACTACACCCCGACGGTGGACGGCTGGCGCAGTGCGCGGGCCGCGATCTTCGAACGGTTCATCGACGAGGACCTGGCGGACGGCGAGACCGGGGCGTTCCTCGTGTGGGGCGACCCGTCCCTGTACGACTCCACGCTCGCGATCCTCGACGAGGTCCTGGAGCGGGGCCGGGTGGCCTTCGAGCACGAGGTCGTCCCCGGCATCAGCAGCATCTCCGCCCTGCTGGCCCGGCACCGCACGAACCTGAACCGGGTCGGCCGGCCGGTCCAGATCACCACCGGGCGCCGGCTGGCCGAGGGCTGGCCGGACGACGTGGACGACGTGGTGGTGATGCTGGACGCGCGGCACGCCTTCACGGCCCACCTGGACCAGGACCTCTTCATCTACTGGGGGGCCTACGTGGGCACCCCGGACGAGATCCTGGTCTCGGGCAAGCTGGCCGAGGTCGCGGGGCGGATCGAGGAACTGCGCACCGAGGCCCGGGCCCGCAAGGGCTGGATCATGGACACGTACCTGCTCAGGCGTGCCTGAGCAGGTACGACGGCAGGACGGCGGCGAGGCGTTCGTACTCGGCGGGGCGGTTGTAGATCTGCCCGCAGACGCGGATGCCTCCGCCGCCCGGCCAGGGCCAGATCAGCACCCGGATGCCCTGCTCGGCCGCGATCCGCTCACGCAGCTCGGTGGCCTCGTCCCTGGTCTCGGCGACCCCGGACGGCAGCCGCAGGGCGCGCATCGCGAGGGCGTCGTCGTACGGCAGCGGGGTGATCCCGGGGATCTCGGCGAGCAGGGCCGCGCCGTGGGCGGCCAGCGTGCTGTTGTGGGCCCGCACCTTGGCCGCGTCGAGGCGGTGGATGAGGTCGAGCCCCTCGGGGGCGGCGAGCCAGCCGGTGTAGTCGACGGTGGCGCGGTACTCGACGGAGCGCGGGAAGCCGTGCTCGTCCTCCCAGGAGGGCACGAGGGCGCGGACGCGGCGCCGGTGCTGCGGGGCGACGGCGAGGAAGGCGCTGCCCGACGGCGCGTACCCCCATTTGTGCAGGTTGCCGAAGTAGAAGTCGGCGCCGCCGGCGAGCGGTTCGGCGAGCATGCCGGGGGCGTGGGCGCCGTCGACGACCGTGGTGACCCCGCGTTCGCGCAGGTCCGCCAGGAGCCGGGGGGAGGCGATGATCCGGGCGGTGGGCGAGCTGACGTGGTCGAGGACGGCCACCTTGGTACGAGGGGTCAGCGCGGCCAGCACGGTCTCCCGTACGGCGTCCTCGTCGGGCAGCCGGGAGTCGAGGGCGACGGTGGTGACCGGGGCGCGGCGGGCGGCGGCCGCGACGACGGTGCCGTAGCCGTGGTCGCTGACCAGGATCTCGTCGCCGTCCGCGAAGGGGATCGCGTCGAGCGCGAGATTCGCCCCTTCGGTGGCGTTGGAGACGAAGGAGAGGTGGTCGGGGTCGGCGCCGAGGCGCTCGGCGATCCGGCCGCGGGCGGCGGCCAGCCGGTCCGAGACACCGATGAAGAACGCGTCGGGGTCGGCGTGGGCTTCGGCGCGCAGCGCCTCCTGGGCCTCCTGGACGGGCACGGGCACGGCGCCGAAGGAGCCGTGGTTCAGGTGGGAGACGCGGGGGTCCAGGCGGAACAGGGCCTGCCCTCCGGGGAACTCCCCCGGAGGGTCGGTGGGCGACCCGGCTGGGGTGCCGGCGGGTCGTATCGGCTCGGTCACGGGGTCCTCCGTGGTTGCGGCACGGTGTGTCGTGCGGATCATCTCCCGCCGTCGTGTGCGCCGCCAGGCGTTTCCCTGCCGAAGGCCCGCCGGGCGTGGGCGACGAGCTCGCGTACGGCGGGGGCGTGCCCGGGGCGCCAGACGAGCGAGAGCAGGGCCGGGGTGTCGACGTCCTCGATGAGGTGGGCGGCCAGCCGGTCCCCGTGGCCCGCGGCCATGGACTCGCTGAGGATGCCGACGCCGAGCCCGCGGGCGGCGAGGTCGGCGATGGCGTCCGCGGCTCCGGCCTGCAGTGCGATCACCGGATCGAATCCGCGGGCGGCACAGGCCTGGTCGAACACCGTACGCAGCCCCGTGCCGGCCGGCATGCACACGATCGGGTGAGCACCCAGGTCCCGCAGGTGGACGCTGCGGCGCCCGGCCAGCGGGTGGCCGGGCGGGACCAGGGCGACGAGCCGTTCACTGACGATGGTCAGCGCATCCAGCCCGGCCGGGTTGGCGGTCGCGGTGCCGATGAGGGCCAGGTCGACGGTTCCGGCCCGCACCCCTTGGACGAGTCGGTCGGAGTTGTCCTCCAGCAGGGCGATCTCCACGCCGGGATACGCCCGGTGGAAGGCGGCGAGGGCCTCGAACAGGGCCGTCACGGTGCAGCCGAGGACCATGCCGACCGTGATCCGGCCGCGGATCAGGCCGGACACCTCGCCCACCGCCTGGCCGACCGCCTCGGTGGCGGCGAGCGCCGCCCGGGCGGGCGCGAGGGCCGCCGCTCCGGCGGCGGTGAGGGTCGCGGTACGGCCCGAACGATCGAAGAGCTCGGCAACCAACTCCCGTTCCAGCTGGCGGATCTGGGCGCTGACACCGGACTGGCTGATGTGGACGCGCTCGGCCGCCCGGGTGAAGTTCTGCTCCTCGGCGACGGCGACGAAGTATTCGAGCTGCCTCAATTCCATGACCAGGAATTCCAAACGTCAGAAGATCCATCTGTTGGACTTCTGATCGACGGCGGACGAGGCTGGGAACACGAGTCGACGAGCACCGGAGGAAGAAATGTACGAGTCGTACGAGAAGGCCATGCGCCCCGAGGACATCATCCGCCTGTTCGTCGAGCGCTCCAACGCCCGGGACGCCGCAGGGGTGGCCGCGCTCTACGAAGAGGACGCGGTGATGGCCTATCCGGCCTGCGAGCGCACGGTGGGCCGCGAGGCGATCCGCGCACTGTGGGAAAAGGTCCTGGCCCACCGCCCGGTCTTCGCGCAGGAGACCCCGCTGCCGACCCTCGTCGCCGACGGCATCGCGCTCACCTCGACCCCGCCCCGGGACGGCGCCGGGGCCCGCGCCCAGGTCGTGCGGCGCCAGCCCGACGGCAGCTGGCTGCGCCTGCTCGACCAGCCGGAGTTCGTCAGCCCGAGGGAGCAACAGTCACCCCTGCGTGCCTGACCACGGAAGCGGCCCGGAACCGCCTCTCTGAGACGAAGCCATCCGCTTGACGCAAAGGCTTGACCGTGCGCACCCCACCGACCACATCCTGAGACCCTCCGCTGCTACGACGACGGCCGCCGTTGCAGGAAGTCCGCTTCCTCTCTTGCGCGTTGGGCTTCTTGTGCCCTTCCCGCCGCCGACAGGTGATGTGCAAGGCACCGCAGATTGGCCGCCAAGGCGGCGCCGTGGGATCCAGTACCGGCTGCGACGAGTCGACGCCACAATGCAGCGGACTCTTCGGCCGCCGTAAGAGCCTCAGAGTTCCGCCGGGTCTCAGCCAACCGGTGTCCGAGGCTGTTCAGGGCATGCGCGAGGCCCGGCCCGTGAATTTCAGGCTCGTCGTCGACAAGAGGGCGCAGAAGTTCGACGGACTCTCGGAGAGTCTGCACGGATTCTTGAATTTTGCCGGCCTGGGATTGGCGCAGCCCGAGGCCACGTAGCCCACGCGCGAGGTTGGCCACATGGGCCTCGGGATCGGGTTCCATCAGCTTCCGAAACAGGGCAACCGCCTTCTCTGCCGCGAGTAGCGCCGCACGATGCCGATTCGCGTCGGCGAGCTGCCCGCTGTGATTATGCAACGCATTGGCAAGGCCAGCAGCATGACTGTCGGGGTCGACCTCGGCCAGCCGTTGATACAGGGTGACAGCTTCCTCGGTTGCCACCAAGGCCTCTCGCCCCCGATCCACGATTTCCAAATAGCACCCAAGGCCGATCAAAGTGGAAGCAAGTCCCTCGGCGTGACTGTCGGGGTCAATCCCTGCCAGCCCTCGATACAGAGCCACTGCCTCATCTTCGACGGTCACCGCTTCCTCGTCCTGACCTGCGTCCGAAAGCCTCTGCGCCAGCGCATGCAGGCCGTCGGCGAGAGGCCCGAGGTGCGAGTCAGCGTCGAACTCCACGAGCTGCCGCAACAGTGCGACTGACTCTTCGGCTGCGGCTAGCGCTTCTGGGACCCGGCCCGTGATTGACAGGCGCGCAGCGAGGTTTACAAGGGCGGCGGCAAGATACATGTTCGCGGCGTGGTCAGTTTCCACGATCTGACGCCACAGCAGTACGCCTTCTCTTTCCAGCGGGAGGGCATCCCTATGTCGACCTACCTTCGCAAGGCCCTGCCCTAGTCCCCGCAACGCATGGGCTAAGGCGTCGGCATGAATGACAGGATGCTCATTGGCGAGCTTTCGCCACAATCCGACGGATTCCTCCATCGCGACCACCGCATCCTGATAACGGCCCGCCGCCGATAATTGCACCCCGAGATTGTGAAGGATTCTGGCGAGATCGTCGGAATGAGTACCAGGATTGTCTGCGGCTAGCTTTCGCCACAATCCAACGGATTCCTCCGTAGCAGCCACCGCATCCTGATATCGCCCCACCCTCATCAGCCTGTGCCCCAGGCCACTGAGAGCCTTAGCCCGATCTTCGTTCGTCGACGCTACGTTGAGGAGCTGCTCCGCCAGCGCCAGCGCCGTGTGCGTGAGTGTGCCGGTCGTGGCCGGGATGGAAAGATAGAGATCGACAAGTTCAGCTTCGGTGTGGTTGCTTGATGCAACCACACCCGCAATTGCGTCATCGATCCGTCCCTGCCCGGCACGTGCGACGGAAACAGCCAGCGGCAGAAGAGTGCTCGGATCGTGCCCAATCACGCGGACGAGAGTTGATTCGACGTCGGTGGGACAGTGCTGAGCAGCACGGGCCAACCGTCGCAACAACTGGGTTGCGGCGCCGTTGAAGCTGGGCTCTTTGGGCTCAGTAGTCACGGTTCACCTTCAACTGGTCAGGGCGGCGGCAGCGAGCGCGGAGGGTAGCGACGGCTGGGCGGTGGCACACCTCACGGCGTAACGCTCGGCAAGCTGGGCGGGGAGGTGCGGGTCAAGCCACGTACCACCTCGTTGGGTGTAGAGCTGGTGCAGCCAGCGGGCAAGGTCGTCCAGTCGCTCGGTCGATGCCGTGGTGAGCCCTGGGAGACAGGCGAGTCGACGTGCGCACTGGGCACGGTCGTCGGCGCCAACCAGCGTGGCAGCGGTGACAGCGGCTTGAAGTACCGGCAAGGGCGATGTGATGCTCCAAGCTGCCGCGTTGGCCAGCCACCAGGCCTCTTCGCTCCGGAAAAGATGTTGCAGCGCTGCATCGATCGAGACGGACCCAGTCAAGCTGTGGTACGCGGCACTGGCAGCTGCGGCGTGCAGCTCAGCGATGGGCGTGGCGAGGGTGAGACCTGTCAGGCCGACGCTGGGCACGGATCGACCGAAACGACGGGCGTAGTGGCCAAGTGCCACGTCAAACAGCTGCTCTTGATCTGCCGTCGTGGCACCCATAGCGGACAGACGGGTGTGACCAGGCGGCTTCAGTTTCGCGTCCACAACCGGGTCCAGCCCGTCACGCAGCTGCCCCCACCACTCCCCGAAATCACGGCCTACGAGAATCACTCGCAGCCGGACACTGGCATCACGTCGGACGACAGCAGCCAACATCGCAGTCAAATCGCGGTAGTCTGGCTGGGTATCGACATCATCGACGATCAGCATCACTGGGCCTTTCTGCAGAGCAGCTGCGGATGCCGCGTCAGCAGCCCGATCGCGACGGACCCATCCGCACTTCCACCCCCGATCCGCCATGCGGCGCTGCACCTCGATGAGCAAGCGCGTCTTGCCGCTGCCGGCTTCCCCGACCACGCGCCAAACCCGAAGTCCGCTCGTTCCACCGCACCACAGGCTGATGGCCCTCACGTCCGAGCTTCTCAGGGGCGAGAACGGCACCACCTCTTGGTCCGGATTCAGAGCCGTCAGCAGACTGTCGGCGATGTGAGCACCGTCAAGAACGCATCCGTCGGGGCCTGACGCGATCGCGGTGTTCCACTGCCGTTGAGCCTCTTCTCGTTCTTGGCGCAGCGCCCACCACAGCGCTCCGGTGAGCCCTAACGTGCCAGAGGCTAGCCCGAGTACAGCCGCTTGCCCTGGCGAGACAAAGTTGGCCAGCGCAGACAAGGCCCCCGACACTGCCGCGATCGCCACGGCAGCGCACGCCGCAACGGCTTGCCGTCGACGATCTTTTGGCCACAAAGCCACAGCTCCTCCACCGTAAATTGAGGGCAGGTGCGCCCGGGATGGCCCGCCCTTCGTCCTGCCGCACTAGGTCGGCCTTACGACTGCACGTCACCAGGAATCGAAGGACCAGCCCAGACGCCGGCGAACTGGAGCCATTCTCCCTGTAACCGACCCAAGTTCCGTCTCCTTGGTCAGCGTCGCAAACGGTGAGGGCCAGGGGTCCCGCCCCGTCGTCCGCGGCGAAATGGACCTTGGCGCTCAGCCCGCCGCGGCCGGGTACGGAGAGGATGCACCCTATCGGCCGATCGACCCATCGAGGAGACGCTCGCTAGGCGTTCCGCCCGCTGGTCGCCCCGTAGTACTGGAGGTCCTGGACCGCGGCCGTGCGGTCCACCGGGTACGGGAGTTCCACCGTCGCCCCGGGCTTCCCGTCCCGCACCACCTGCGCCGAACTGGTGCCCGGTTCCAGCGGCAGCAGTTCGGAGTGGAGCCCGGCGGGGGCCTCGTGGGTGTCCTTCGCGGATCCGACGGCCGTACGGACGACCGCGGGCCCGGCGAGGAAGCTGAGCACCTCCACCGTGTCGCGGGGCGCGGCGCTCCCCTTGCGCAGCGACATCAGCAGCGATTGCGGGCCCGTGGGGCCGGCGCCGGCGAACTGGGTGCGGGCGGTCAGGTAGAGCGTGTCCCGGACGATCTTCGGCCAGCCGCCGGTCTTGAACCGGGTCAGGTAGTACGAGCTCAGGTCCAGGTAGGTGTGCCCGTTGTGCAGGGAGGGCGCGAACTGGCTGCCCTCGGAGTAGTCGTTCCAGGTGGTGAGCTGCACCCAGTCCGCGCCGTCCTCGATGGCCCGCGTCCAAGTGGCACGCAGCGTAGCGGTGTTGCCCGCCTCGTCGTAGATGCCCTGGTTGGGGCGGGCGTCCTGCACCGATACCGGTTGCATCCAGATCTTGCCCGCGTCGTGGGCGCGCCGTACGTCCCGCGTGGAGCTCTCCTGGCCTACGTAACTGCGGCTGCCCCATTCGGAGAACCCGTGGCTGATCGGGGCGAAGTCCCCGTCGTGCGCGCCGAAGTCGAGGAAGAGCGGGACGAAGGCGGTCCGGATGCCGTGCCGGGTGCGCAGGATCTCCAGGGTCCGGCTCCACCAAGTGGCGCTCTTGGCCTCGGCCTTGAAGGGGGACACCACGAGCCGGCCGTCCGGGAGCCGGTGGGCGGAGGGGGCCGCGCCCAGCTCGGCGATCGCCCCGGCCAGCACGGCGGGGTCGTCGGTGCCGAGCGAGGTCATGTCCGGCATCAGCATGATCTTGAAGCCCGGGTCGGCGGCGTGGGCGGCGGCCATCAGCTGCTTGGCGCGTTCCCAGTTCTTGCCGGAGAGGGAGAGCAGGTCGAGGGTGAACCCGTCGATACCGGCCGCGCCGGCCGTGCGCACCTCCTGCTGGAGGTTGGCGTACTCCCAGTCACCGCCCCGGGGCGGCACGGGCGGCGGCCGGTCGCGGAGCAGTCCGCCGTACGCCCCGTGCTTGCCGTTCTCGCCCGCCGGGTCGAGGTAGTTGCGGGTGTAGTAGTCCTTGTCGGCGCTCGCGTTGTCGAGGGAGAGCGGGTACGGGGTGAAGTAGTGGGCGAAGACCAGCTTCCGGCCCGCCGCACCGGAGCGCAGGGCGGCCGGCCCGGGCAGGTCGAAGGGCAGGGGTCCCGTGCCGGGGGCGGCGGTGGCCTGGGGGTCGGCCGTCGGGCTCGCGCCATCGGTGGGCGGCGCGCTCCCGGCCGAACCCTCGGAGGCCTCTACCGTGCCGTCGGCGGGCCCGACGGACCAGGGCGTGCCGATGGCGGCCGCCGGGGCCTTCCCCGCTTGGTCTTGGGCGGCGGTGAAGGGGTCCCAGGCGATCCCGGTGGCGGCGCACACGCCGACGAGGAGGAAACCGCAGACCAGGAGGAACAGCGGCCGACGCCCCCGGAAGCCGCTCCGACGCCGGTGCCGGCGCGGCAGGGGCCGCGGGGGCCGCGGGTGCGCGTCATGCCCCCGCCGGGCCCCGCCGTCCCTCCGGCCGGCCCGGTGCGCCGCACTCCCGGCCCGCCGGTTCGCGGTGCCGTCCGCGCTGTCCGCACCGGCGGTCCCGTCCGCGGTCCCGTCCGCGGTGCCGTTCGCGGTGCCGTCCGCGCTCCGGGCGGCTGCACGGTGCGCCATCCGCCCGGCCCGCCGGTCCGCGGTGCGGTCCACGCCCCCGTCCGCGCCGCGACCGGCTCCCCGGTCCGCCCGTCGGTGCTGCGTCATCCTGGCCCCCTCGCGCCCCTCGGGTGTCCCCGCTCAGCCCGCTATCGGGTACATGGAGCCCCGTCGGCCCTCGGGCGAGGTCAACCACTCCAGCTTCGCGGCGGTGTCCGTGCCCGGCAGCGGGTTGTGCAGCACGATCACCAGGTCCGGGCGGGCCGGTACGCGCAGCTGGGTCGACTCCACGGACAGGGTGCCGACGACCGGGTGCTCCAGTTGCTTCTTGGTCTGCCCGGCGGGACGGATGTCCCGCCGCTCCCACAACTCCGCGAACTCCGGGCTGAGTTCCCGGGCCTCCTCGACGACGGCCCGGAACCCCTCGTCGTTCGGGCGCTCCGAGCAGGCCGCCCTGAACTGGGCCACCACCGACACCGCGTTCTCCTCCCAGCGCGCGGAACGGGCCCGGTAGACGGGGTCGGTGAAGAAGGCGATCAGGCAGTTCTGCACGATCTCCGGGCGCATGCCCAGCACCAGCGCGGCCGCGTCGTTGTAGAGCACGGTGTTCCAGTACGCGTCCATGATGTGCGCGGGGAACGGCATCCACGCGTCGATCAGGCGTTGCAGACCGTCGCACATGTCCTGGTCGGCCGGGGCGACTTCCAGGGCGGGCGGGTTGAGCCCGGCCAGCACGTACAGGTGCCGGCGTTCGGCGCTGCTCAGCTTCAGCACCCGGCCCACCGAGTCCAGGACCTGCGAGGACACCGTGATGTCGCGGCCCTGCTCGAGCCACTGGTACCAGGAGACCCCGACGCCGGCGAGCACGGCGACCTCCTCGCGGCGCAGGCCCGGCGTGCGGCGGCGGGCCCCGCCGTCCGGCAGGCCCGCCTCGGCCGGGCTGATCCTGGCCCGTCTGCTCATCAGGAACCCTCGCAGCTCGGTCCGTCGGTGCGCTTCGATCGGTGTGGCCACGGAGTCCCCCTGCTCGGCATGGTCTGCTGTCTGCTGTCTGCTGTCTGCTGTCTGCTGTCTGCTGTCTGCTCGGCTTGCCCGGCCGGCCGGCCGTACGGCCTCCCCGCACGGCTGCCTGGTGGTGCCGCCAACAGGATAAGTTCCCACTCTCCACGGCCATTCCCGCGCCACGAAGGTAGTGGCCATGGCGATAGACACACACTCCACGACCAACCCGCCACAGGCGGTGGCTCCCGAGGACGGCCGGCTCTCCGGCCGGGCCAGGCTGGTCCTCTTCGTCCTCTGCGCCGCCCAGTTCATGGTGGCGCTCGACTTCTCCGTGCTGAACGTGGCCCTCCCCGTGCTCGGCGAGGACCTCGGGCTGAGCCGGGCCGGCCTGCAGTGGGCGGTCACCGCGTTCGCGCTGCCGTCCGGCGGCTTCCTGCTCCTCTTCGGCCGGATCGCGGACCTGTACGGCCGCAAGAAGCTGTTCCTGACCGGTCTCACGGTCTTCGGCGCGGCCTCCGTCCTCGCCACGCTCGCCTGGGACCCGACCTCCTTCCTGACCGGGCGCGCGCTCCAGGGACTGGGGGCGGCGGTCATCGTGCCCACCGGCATGTCCCTGCTCACCACGACCTTCCCCGAGGGCCCGCTGCGCGACAGGGCGCTCGGCATCTCCGGCACGCTGCTGTCCCTGGGCTTCACCATCGGCATGGTGCTCGGCGGTGTCCTGACCGACACGCTCGGCTGGCGTTCGACGATGGGACTGCTCGCGGTCGCCGCCGTGGTGGTACTGCTCCTCGCCCCGGGGCTGCTGCGGGAGTCGCGCACGACGGACCGGCCCCGACTGGACACGCCCGGGGCCGTCACCGTCACCGGCGCGCTGCTGGCGCTGATCTACGCCCTGACGACGGCGGCCCAGCGCGGCTTCGGCGGCGTGGACGTCTGGGGCACGCTGGTGGCCGGGCTGGCACTTCTCGTCGCGTTCGTGGCCGTGGAGTCCAAGTCCCCCGCCCCGCTGGTCTCTCCGGCGATGCTGAAGCGGCGCACGGTGGCCTGGGGCAATGTCGGTGGTCTGGTCACCTTCTCGATGATGTCCACGGTCGTCTTCGTGCTGACCCTCTACCTCCAGGAGACGCTGGAGCTGTCCGCCTTCCGCACCGGTCTGGTCTTCGGCGTCCAGGGCATCGCCTCGATCCTCGCCGGTTCGTACGCGCCCAGGGTCATCGGCCGCTTCGGCGCCCACCGGACCCTGGCCGGCTCCCTGGTCGGTCAGGGCGTGTTCACCGGCGCGCTGCTCACCGCGGGATCGTCGTCGGGCGCTCTCCTGGCCACCGTGCTGGTGTCGCTGGCGAGCATGTGCCACCTCGGCGCGATCATCTCGTACGGGCTGGTGGTCACGAGCGGTGTGCCCGACTCGGAACAGGGTCTGGCGACCGGCCTGGTAACCACCACCCAGCAGGTCGGCCTGACCATCGGCATCCCGCTGCTGGGCGTGCTGGCCACCACGCAGACCTCGCTCTTCACCGGGGTGCGCACGGTCCTGGCCATCGACGCCGCGATCGTGCTGGCAGTGGCCCTCCTCGTCGCGCTCGGCCTGCGCCGCCGGGCGTAGTCGCCCCGGACCCAGCCCGGACCCGCCCAGCCCCGCCCCGCCCCGCCCCGCCCCCGGTGGGCCGCTCCCATCGAGCGGCCCACCGGGGGCGGGGCAGCGGAATACGACATTCCCCTGGTCTTCTGCCCAGCGTGGCGCATAATCGTCGTCACGCGGCTCGAAAGAACCCTGTTGCCGCGCTTGGTCACGCATGCAATGGGGGGCATCGTGCCGATGAGGGACTCAGGGTCGCCGTCCGGAACACTGCCCGCGACATCCGCCGAGATGTCCCGCCTGCTCTCCACCGTCCGGCGGGGGCGCGTGCTGACCGTGGCCGGCGGGTTACGCGGGCCGCGGAGCGTGCTGGTGCGTGAGATCGCGCGGCGGCTCGTGTCGAACTTCTACGACGGGGTCGCCGTCGTCGCCGCGGAGCCGGTCCGCGGCCTCCTCGGGGTGCGCGAGCTGACGGCCGAACTGAGCTGCGTTCCCGGGACGCCCTTGCTGCCGTGCGGGCGGACGGCGGGCGTGGCCTCCTGGCTGGCCGAGCGGGACATGCTGCTCGTGGTGGACGGCGCGGAGCAGCTCGCCCCGGACGCCCTGGCCTGGCTGCGGGACCTGCTCGCCGTGGCCCCCGGACTGCGGATCCTGGCCTCCGGGCGGTCGCCGCTGGGCTTCGACGGGGAACGCGTCCACCGGCTCTGAGCGACACGTCACATCCGCTGCCATGTCGCCGTCATGACGGCGCCACATCCCCGGCACATCGGCGGTACGTCCCCGGCACAGCACTGGAACAGCACTGCCATGCGGCCGTCATTGAGTGGCGGGGAACTGAATTCTAGGGTCTGACCTGCAGGTTCCGGTTACGCGCAGGCGTTGCCGGGAGCCCCCGGTTCGTACGTCAAACTCCCCCGCACGTACAGGAGACCCTCGTGAGCGAGCACATCAGTACGCCCCGGACCGGTGCGGTCGGCAGGCGCGGCTTCCTCGCCGGCGCCGCCGCCGTGGCGGCGGCAGCGGCCACCCCCGCCCTCGCCCATCCGGCCGCGGCGAGCACCGCGTCCGCCGCCCGCCCCAACATCCTGCTGATCGTCACGGACGACCAGCCCAAGCACACCGACTGGGCCATCCAGAAGACGATCGGCTGGATCGCCGACCAGGGTGTGAAGTTCACCAACGGCCACGTGGCCACGCCGCTGTGCGCGCCGTCCCGGTCCTCGGTCTTCTCCGGCCGCTACGCCCACAACCACGGCGTGCGCAACAACGCCGCGTCCCACAGCCTGGACCAGCACACCACCGTGCAGCGCTACCTCAAGCAGGCCGGCTACCGCACCGGCCTGTTCGGCAAGTACCTCAACTCCTGGACGCTGGCGGACAACCCGCCGCACTTCGAGGAGTTCGCCCTGCTCCAGCCCGCGTACACCAACGCCAACTGGAACGTGAACGGCACGGTGCAGACGATCAACGGCTACACCACCAACATCATCAAGAACAAGACGCTGAACTTCCTGGACAAGGCCGCGACCGACAGCCGGCCCTGGTTCGCGTACGTCACCCCGTACGCCTCGCACGGACCGCGCACCCCCGAGGCCAAGTACGCGGACACGGTCGTCCCGACCTGGAACGGGCGCCCCTCCGTTCCCGAGGCCGACCGGGCCGACAAGCCGGCCTACATCCAGAACGCGACCGGAACCCTGGCCGACGGCCGGCAGATCCGTGCCGAGCAGCTGCGGACCCTGCTGACCGTGGACGACGCCGTCCAGGCCTTCCACGACAAGCTCGCCGCCCTCGGGCAGCTGGACAACACCCTGGTCATCTACATCGGAGACAACGGCTTCGGCTGGGCCGACCACGGCTGGACCGCGAAGTCGGTTCCCTACAGCCCGTCGCACGAGGTGCCCTTCTACCTCTCCTGGCCTGCCGGCGGCCTGGGTTCGGGTACGGTCGACAACCGCGTCGTCGCCAACATCGACATCGCGCCGACCATCCTCGACGCCGCGGGGATCACCCCGGACACCCCGCAGGACGGCCACTCCCTGCTCACCGGCTACAGCCGCGACCACCTGCTGGTCGAGTGGTGGAAGCAGGGCACCGGTGGCACCGGTCCGAAGACCTGGGCCTCGTACGTGGCCAAGGACAGGCAGTACACGGAGTACTGGCTGAACACCTCAGAAGAAAGCGCCCTGACCTGCAAGAATCCAGGTCGGGGCGCTTCTCTCGTAGGGGCTGGGCGGGATCTGGGGAGATCCACTTACTGGGAAGGCTCTTCGCCCCCCGAATTGGGCGCCTCGGCCGACATCCAACTACCCAGCGCAGCCATCGCCTTCTTGCCTGACTTCGGCATGAAGTGAACGTAGGTCCGCAGCGTGAACGCCGGGTCGCTGTGCCCCATCCATGCTGCCAGCTGGGTAATGGTCTCGCCAGCAGCCAGCACGACGGACGCGAATGTATGCCGCGTAACGTGGAACCCGTCCTCCCGCGGCATCTCCCACTTCACCCTCTGCCAGGGCCGCTTACCCTTCCCCTGCACCAGCTCCTTGACCGGATCCGGGATCACACCGGCCCTGGCCAGTGCCGGCTTCCACTGATGGTCATCGAAGGTCATTCGTGTCAGCGCGCCACGGTTCCTGCCGGACACAGTGGGGGTCGTGACTAGTAGACGTACTGTCCGCTTCGGACGCTTCTCCCACTCCAGGTTGGGTCGGGCCGGGTCGATCCACGGCAGCGTCACCTCCACAGCAGGGTGCGCCTCGCCGTACTGCTTCAGAGCCGCGGCAAGCTCGGGCGGACACGGCGCCGTCCTCGTCTTGTTGCCTTTCGGAGGGGCGAACGCCGGCTTGTGGCCGACGAGCACGACCTGCCGGGTCACGTTGATCTCGTCCCCGTCGATGTCGTCCGGGCAGAAGCCGAAGCACTCCCCCTGGCGGAGGCCTGCGCCCACGGCGAGGTCGACAAGAATCCCGTACCGCTCCCCCAGCTCTTTGCGCACCGCCGACACCTGGTCCTTGGGCCACGCCTTCGCCTTCGAGACCGACGGGGCGGGGGCAATCAGGTCGGCGTCCCTGAACGGGTTCTCCGGGATGCGCTTCGCCTTGTGCGCCGCCTGCATGATCGAAGAGAAGTGGCGCCAGGTGGTGCGGACGGTGTTGACGTCGATGTCCTTCTCAACGCGCGTCAGCCACGCCCTGATCTCGTCGTGCCCGATCCGGTTCAACGGAAGATGGCCGACATGGCGGACGATGTGCTTGAAGACCCGCGGCTTCATGCCGTTCTTCGTGGTCGGCGGCAGTCGCAGGTTGGGCCACCAGTGCTCGGTCACGTACTCCTCGAGGAGCATGCTGCCGTCGCGCGGATCGTAGAACGTCCCTCGGGTGGTGTCTGTCGCCGAGTCCTTAAGCCACTTCTTGGCCCCGTCGGGGCCTTCCAGCTTCTCGAAGGACCGGTCGCGGACGCCGGGAATGCCGGCCACCCGCCACCGCTTGCCCTTGCCATGCCGGTCGGTCTCAGCCCGCGTGGGCTTTCCCGTCTTCGGGTCGGCGGGGCCCTTCTTGTACCAGCGGTCCTCGATGTAGCCGGGCAACCGTACCTCCGTCGCGCGGATCCTCGGGCGAGTCGACCGTTACGATCTCGCCCTTCCAGACGTGGAACCACTGCCCGCCGGCCAGGACTTCAGCAATGACCGGGTTGAGGCAGGCCACGATTTCCTCAAGCGTCGCGTTGCGATCGAGGCGTATACGGACGCTGCCACGCGTCTCGTGAACCTCGACGGGCATCCCATACCCAAGGTTGTCTGCGAGTTCGTAGGTGACATTCAGCATGCGCCCTCCCCGAAGTCGGCACTACTGGGACGTGTGGGTCCAGTTGTGCGCGGTGGGTGAAGACTACGACCGGCGAGGGATTGACCACAATCGGTTGAAGCGAAGAACTATGTACACATCCGATCGCCGGTGTGCCATTACTGACCAGTTGTCAGTCTTCGCGCTTGGCCTGCTCCGCGGCTTCCATCATCGCGCGCCACTGGCGGATCTCCGCCTTCGACTTTCCTGCCAGGTGACCGACGATGATCCGCACGTCTTCGTCGTAGCCCGAAAGCTCCAAGGCCTCATACTCCAGCCACTGCTCTGCGGCCGCCTCCTTGACCCGCCGCTCGGACTTGCGGAGCCCCACGGCGATGGCTCCGAGCTGCCCTGGGTTCGGCGGGTTGGCCGGCGGGGTCTTCGCGAGCTTCTGCAGGTACTGCTTGGACACTGTGGCGCCGGTCTTCGGATCGACGGCGCGATCCGCCAGCTGCTGGTACGACAGCCCTTCATCAAGGGCGGCCAGGATGAGACGCGACAGGGCCCCGGCGGCGTCGGCCGCGTTGAGGTCTGGGGCGGTGGCAGGCACCGTCATGTCTTCGCCCTCTCCATCTACGTTCAAGTCGACTGTCTCCATTGCTGCCCGCTTCGACTCGGGAAGACGCAGGTCAGGCCGTACAACCATCCCGGATCGCAGACGAATCGTCTACACATCCATGCTACCGAGACGGTTTCTTTGCGAAAACTCCAGATCCGGCCGTCCTATTTTGTGGACACGGCGTCCCAGGTGTGGTTAGCTCATCTCAGTCAAGGAAACCCCGTCCCACTGGAGATCCATTGAGCCGCCGCTACGCCCTTCGCGACCGCAGCATTCTCAAGTGGGTCATGGAACACCCCGGATCAGGCGTTCCCCTCTCCGTTCGCACCCTGGCCCAGACCAGCGGCTGCAGCAAAGGAGTCATAGAGGGACTCCTCTCCGGCCACCAGAAGACCGCATCCATGGACGACGCGCACTCAATCTCGGAGGCCGTCGGTACCGCCGTGCTGGTGCTTTTCGCGCCCCCAGCGTCCCCAGAACGGGACGCCTCGACCATGAATCAGGAGAGTTCTCGTGCCGCAGCCCTCTAAGCACATCCCCGCTCCGCCGGGGAGCGTCTGGATCGAGGAGGCAGCCGTGATGCTCGGCGTCGCCAAGTCGACCCTCTACAAGTGGCGGCTGAAGAAGATCGGGCCCCAGGGATACGCAGTCGCCCGGCGCATCGCCTACGAGGTCCGAGTCATCGAGGCCCACCTCGACGAATGCCGCTCCATCGCCGCCTAGCTGCGGCATGCGGCCCCGACCGCCGGGCTACCACACACCGCCGGCCAGGGCCTCCCGATCCACCCCTCACCTGCATCTACCTGCAAGGAGAAGAGGACCGATGTCCCACATCATGCCCGATCCCGCCTTCGAGACCCCCGACGAGTTCGACGTCCTGATGAGCCAGAACCAGGTCGGCTACGTCACCGCCTTCCAGTCGCTGTACGACGAGGCGGAGGAGTTCCTGCTGGCGACGCGCCCGGAAGGCTTCGAGCCCGAGGAGATCGGCCGGCTTGCGTTCGACAGGCTGCCTGCGGCCGAGAAGGCGGCGGCGATGACGGAGCTGTTCTACACGTACTGGTCGGGCCGCGAGCACGACCGCCGGACGCTGGCCCGTCACGAGGGAGGCGTCCGATGACCGCGACCGACCGCGAGACGCTGTCCGCACTGGTGGACCACAGCGTCTCCCCGCGAATCCTCGACATCCACCTCGACGACTGCGACGACGACGCGTGCCAGGGCTGCGCGCCGCAGCACCTCGCCGAGAAGGCCGCTCAGCGGTCGGTCGACGCCCAGTTCCCCATCGTCGCCGCATTCCTCGCCGACGGGGGTGAGTCCCGATGACCGCGCCGACGCCTGAGATCGCCCGCCTGGACGTGCCGCCTGCCGTGAGCGAGGCCTCCGTCCACCTGGCCCACCTGCTGGCGCACCCGCCTCTCGGTCACGTTGAGGACCCCCAGCCGGGCGAGTGGTACGAAGCCGTCTTCGCCGACCTGGCCGCGGCCCACCCCGAGAAGTGCAGCAAGTCGAAGGCTGCCGGAGGCAAGTCGTGACCGACTACCCCGAGATCGCCGCCCGGTTCGCCCGGGAGACCGCCGGTCACCAGATGACTGTGTTGCACGAGGACGGCCTGTACCGGCACCTCGTCTTCGCGGACCCGGTACCCAACTTCCACCGGTTCGATCTGATCACCTGGCCGCACGGCCTGCTGATTTGTGTGGATGGCCCGACCTTCGCGTTCGCCTTGTGGCCGACGGAGGACCTGTTCGACATGTTCCGCGGCTCCTCGTCGGGTGGCATCAACCCCGGCTACTGGCAGGAGAAGGTGACCGCCGGCGAGGTGAAGTCCTGGTCGGAGGACATGTTTCGGACCTGGCTGGTCGGCGAGGCCGCAGGCTACGAGGCTCAGCACCCGGGCCTCGTGGAAGCGGTCGGCGAGCAGGTGCTGAACAGCGACCAGTACAGCACCGAGTACCGGGGAACCGCCGAGTTCGCCCTCGCCCAGTTCCGCCACGGTGACTTCCGGCTTCGCTTCCCGGACCACTGGGAGGTCAGCTTCGAGGACTACTCGTGGGAGTTCCTGTGGGCCTGCCACGCCGTCCTCTGGGGCATCCGCCAGTACGACGCCACGAAGGCCGTCCCGAAGGCGGTGGCCGTCGCTGGCGCCGGGTTCGCTCAGTCCCAGGCCGCCGGCTACGTCGAGGGTGTCGAGGAGTTCGGCGCCCGGATCGAGGCGGCGTCATGAGCCCCCGCCGGATCGCCGTCCTGGATGCCCTCGCGGGCCTCGCATCCATCGCGCTCGTCCTCCTCGGGTGGCGCATCAACCGAGGAGGACGCTGTGCCTGATCGACAGTTCGATGCCCGAGCCGAGATCGAGATCCTGCGCACCGCACTCGCAGCCAGCCACCAGCAGACCGCACACATGCACCAGGTCTTCGGGGGTTGGGAAGAGTGCGCACCGTGCGAGAAGGCGAATGACGAGTGCGACGGGGACCTCGCCTGCGACAAGCACAGCGCGTGGCAGAAGCAGGTGGAAGCTGGGCACCGATCCCGTGCGGAGGTCGCAGTCGACCGGCTGCGGGCCGAGCTCCTCGAGGCCACGACCAAGCTGGAGATTGCCGAGCGGCGGAACACGGACCTCGCCGACCAGTTGGACGAGCGGACCCGGCAGCTCAGCGGACTCCTCAGCGTCCTGGACTTCGACGAGAAGGCGGTCCCGGCGTGAACGGGCCCTACGGGGAAGGCAGCCGCCAGGCTGACGCCACCCCGCCCGCTCGAGCGATCCGCGTCGTGCCGCTGTGGCGGGCGCCGCTCCCCGGCCGCAAGGCCAGCTGAAGACTGCCGGGCCGGCGGATGAAACCGGCCCCCGAGCCCGGCCACCAAACCGCACAGACCGGCCGTCGAGCGCGACCCCACGCCGCTCCAGCCAGGGCCCTCGCCCCACCTCCCTGACCCAGGGCGAGGGCCCACCCATCCCTAAATCAGGAGACCAGTCATGACTATCCGCATCGGCCGACTGCGTATCGAGGTGTACGAACACGCCCTCTACCTGCAGCTCGAGCCCAAGCCCCGCTGCAAGGACTGCCACGGCACCGGCCGAACCGACCCCGAAGGCCAGGGCATCGAGACACCGCCCGGCCAGCCCGTGCCGCCCATGGAGATCTGCCACTGCTGGAACCCGTGGGGCAGCAAGCGCATCCCGCTCATCCGCCGCACGCCGATCACGGAGAGGTACCCGTTTTGATGCCCCGAGCCTGCGCCTACTGCGGTGACGAGAACGGCCCGTTCATCCGCCTCGACGACGAGCTGATCTGCGAGGACCAGCCGTGTGGCGCACCGGTCGAGGAGCCGGAGTGACCACCGACATCGAGCCCGGCCTGTACGACATCCCGGCTGAGCTCTACCACCTTGACCCGGTCCCCGGCGGCAGCCTCTCAGCCTCCGGCGCCAAGCTCCTCGCCGACTGCCCCGCCCGCTACGGCTACCTCCTCGACCACCCGCAGCCCTACAAGCCGGCGTTCGAGTTCGGGACCGCGGCTCACACCGTGGTCCTCGGCGACGGGCCCGAGCTGGTCGTGGTCGACGAGAAGCGCTGGGACACCGACGAGATCAAAGCCCGCGTGGTCGCCATACGAGAAGCCGGCGGAGTACCCCTCAAGCCGGAGGCCTACCAGCGGATCTGCGACATGGCCGAGGTGATAGCCACCCACCCGGAAGCCTCCGAGATCCTCACGCCCGGCAGTGGAGTCGCCGAGCAGTCGGCGTTCTGGCCGGACGGAGAGATCTGGTGGCGCAGCCGCTTCGACTGGCTCCGGCCGGACCTGATCGGCGACTACAAGACGACGAGGTCCGTTCACCCGGACTACCTGAGCAAGGCAGTCCACGAACTCGGCTACCACATCCAGGAACACGTCTACCGGCGCGCAGCCGTCGAGCTCGGCCTCCTCCCCGAGGGCGCCGCCTTCAAGTTCATCTACCAGGAGAAGCAGCCGCCCTACCTGGTGACCGTCGCAGAGCTCGACCCCGTCGCCCGTCACGTTGGCGGCTACCTCACCCAGCTTGCCGTCGGCCGCTACCTCTACGGCCGCGACACCGGCCACTGGCCCGCCTACGCCGAGACCTCCACCGTCCTCTCCCTGCCGCCGTACATCGAGCGCCAGTACGTCTAGGAGCCATCGTGTCCCAGCTCCCCCCGCCCGTCCGCACAGCCCGCCCCACCACCCAGGACCACAGCGCCAGCCAGTTCGCGTTCCAGCCCGCCAACAAGGCTGGCCGCAAGGCCCGACTGTCCATCCAAGGCGTGTCCGGATCGGGCAAGACCTGGACCGGGCTGAGCATCGCCCAGGGCCTCTCCGAGGGCCGACGCTTCGCCGTCATCGACACCGAGAAGGGCGCCGCCAGCCTCTACGCCGGAATCGGCGGCATCCAGTTCGACACGCTAGCCATGGACCGCTACGACCCCCGGGACCTTGGCCGCGCACTGGAAGCAGCCGGGCAGGCTGGCTACCCGACCGTCTTCGTCGACAGCCTCAGCCACTTCTGGACCGGCACCGACGGAACCCTCGACCAGGTCGAGAGGGCCAAGGGCAAGTACGGCAACAACGCGTTCGCGGGCTGGAAGGACGGCACGCCCATCCAGAACGACATGGTTGCCGCGCTCCTCGCCTACCCCGGCCACGTCGTCGCCTCGATGCGGTCCTACACCGAGTGGGTTCTGGAGGAGAACGAGCGAGGGAAGAGGGAGCCGAAGCGCGTTGGCACCCGCCCCGAGCAGCGCAAGGGCATTGAGTACGAGTTCGACATCGCGGTGTCCATGGACCTCGACAACCGGCTCGAAGTTCTCAAGTCCCGCTGCCCCGAGCTCAACCGCAAGGTCATCGAGCGCCCCAACGGAGCCCGCGACATCGCCGGTCCGCTCCTCGCCTGGCTGCACGCCGCACCGCAACCGGCCGAGCAGTAGCCCCATCGGGCCGGCCGCGGGCAATGCGGCCGGCCCACCCCAGGACAGCAGATTCGGAAGGACATCGCCATGACCCGTCGCCTCACCGTCGCCGAACGCCACGCCTCCGCCGAAAAGGATCTCCTACTGAAGGAGATAGCCACCCAGTCCAGTTGGAGCCAGTTCCTCGTCGAGCAGGCCGTCCTCACCGTCGGCCGCCACCAGGGCGAGTTCTCCGCCAACGACTTCCGCGACCTGCTCCCCGAGCTCGGCCTCGGCTACCTCGGCGCCGCGATCAGCGCACTCCACGGCGGAGGACTGATCCGGCACACCGGCTACTACGTCCCCTCGGACCTGTCCAGCACCCACGGCCACCGCATCAGCGTCTGGGAACTCACCGACAAGGCCCTGGCCATCGCAGCCCACCGCGCCACCGCACGGAAGCAGCAGGCGGCATGAGCCCCGCCGAAGCCGGCGCGACCACCGTCCTCGTGATCTGCGTGGCCGTCCTCGCCGCCTACCGCTACCTCTGCTGGCTCCTCGACCGCCACATCCGCGCCCGCCGCCAGCAACGCCTCGACCTCGCCGCCTGGCAGGCCCGCGCCGCACAAGCCGCCCGCGACGTCAACGCAGCCCGAGCAGCCCGAGACCTCGCCGCATGCCGAGCCATCTGGCCCGACGCACCCACCCGCATCCCCAACCAGACCCGACGGACGGAGGACGACCGATGACCAGGACCGCCGCCCAGCGAGCCGCGAGGGCACACAACCAGCGCCGCCGCCGGCGCCTGATGGCCTACGGCCAGTGGGAACCCATGGTCGACGCCGAACCTGCACGCGAGCACGTCACTCGCCTTCAGCACAACGGGCTCGCCCTCCACGTGCAGGCAGCCAAAACCGGTGTGCCGCTCCCCACCCTCTGCGGGCTCCTGTACGGCAAGGCCCCGTACCCGCCCAGCAAGCGGATCCGGACCGAGACCGCGGCTGCCCTGACCTCGTTCACGCCCACCCTGGACGACTACCCAGCCGGCGCCCGCGTGGACGCCACAGGAACCATCCGACGTGTTCAGGCCCTTGCCGTACTCGGCTGGACCACCCGGGCCATCAGCGCCTACGTGACCTGCGTCAGCCCCAAGACCCTCGAGCAGCTGGGTCGAACCGGGCGCGATTCGAAGGTCACCGCCCAGCTGGCGCGAGCGGTACGCGACTTCTACGTGAAGAAATCGCATCTCCCCATCTCCGCCGATGAGATCAGCCCTTGGGTAGCCGAGCGTCGCCGTAACCATGCCGCGCGACTCGGATGGGTCAGGCCCGCCATGTGGGACGACGACGCCATCGACGACCCGGATGCCGAACCTCAGGCCTGCCCGACCACCCCGCGCTACATCGCCCTCGGTGAGGACTGCCTCGAGCTGGAGCGTCAGGGCCACAGCCGAGAGCAGATCGCCGCCCGCCTCGGCGTCACCCGCGACGGACTCCAGCGAGCCCTCTCCCTCTACCGGCAGAAGCAGACCGCCATCGAGCTGGGGAAGGCCGCCTGATGTCCGACCTGATCCTCGACGGCTTCGCCGGCCCCGGCGGCTGGTCAACCGGCCTCCGCATGCTCGGCCTCCGCGACGTCGGCCTCGAATGGGACTCCGCCGCCTGCAAGACCCGGGCCGCCGCCGGACACCTCACCATCCAGACCGACATCGCCACCTACCCCACCGCCCCGTTCAAAGGGCGCTCCAGGCGACAGATCTGGTCCCCGCCCTGTCAGGCCTGGTCCCGCGCCGGCAAGGGTCTCGGCCTCATCGACCAGCCCCTTGTCCACCAAACCGTCCAAGACCTCGCCCACGGCCGCGACACCCGCGTCGCCCTACGGGCCGCGTGCCGCGACGACCGCAGCCTCCTCGCCGCCGAACCCATGCGCTGGCTCCACGACCTTCGCCCCGACTGGGTGTGCATGGAGGAAGTCCCCGACGTCCTGCCCCTGTGGGAGCAATACCGCGAACACCTCCGCGGCTGGGGCTACAGCGCCTGGACCGGCATCCTCAACGCCGCCGACTACGGAGTCCCCCAGTCCCGCAAGCGGGCCATCCTCATCGCCTCCCGGCTCCGGCCCGTCACCGCCCCCACTCCCACACACGCCGAGGAGCCGGCCCACGATCTGTTCGGCGACCGCCTGCGGGAATGGGTTTCCATGGCCGACGCACTCGGCTGGGCCGCTGGCCAGACCGTGAACACCCGCGGCAACAGGAAGACCCCCGGCGGCAACGAGTTCAGCGCCGACGGCCCGTCCTGGGCGCTCACCGAGAAGACCCGCTCCTGGTCACTCCGCAACAACACCCAGAAGAACGCAGCCCGCAGGTCCATGGACCAGCCTGCCGCCACCCTGTTCTTCGGCGCCCGCTGCAACGACGTCTCTTGGGTCTGCAACGACACCGGTCAGGCAGTGCGCATCACCGAGGCCGAAGCCGCAGTCCTGCAGTCCTTCCCGGCCGACTACCCGTGGCAGGGCTCGAAGACGAAGCGGTTTCTCCAGATTGGCAATGCCGTCCCGCCGCTCCTCGCCGCGCACATCGTGTCCGCCGCGACCGGCATCCCCATGCCCCAGCCGGCCGCCGCCACCGCCGCCTGACCGCGGCACCACCACCCGCACCAGCCATCCAGCCAGAGAGAAGACGTCGGATGACCGAGAAGGACAAGCGCACCTACGTCAGGGTGCACGACGGTCTGCCGGACCACCCGAAGATCATCGAAGCGGGTGGAGAAGCGGCCTGGCTCTACATCTGCGGGCTGGCGTACTCCTCCCGGCAGCTGACCGACGGCGTAATCCCGAAGCGACTCATCGGCCGGCTCACGGACTCAAGCAAACCCGAAGCACTTGCTTCGGCACTGCTACGCGTTGGCTTGTGGCATGAAGGCGAACACGACTGCCCGAAGTGCCGGCCAGCGACGTCCGACACCTACGTCGTGCACGACTACACCTGGCACCAACGTTCCGCATCCGAGGTGGCCGAGCTCAGCGCCAAGCGAGCAGCCGCAGGTCAGCGGGGCGGAAGGCGGTCCGGAGAGTCCCGTCGGGCCGCCTCCGCCGCCGAAGCAAACCGCGAAGCAAGTGCTTCAGCAAAACCGAAGCAACCGCGAAGCAAAACCGAAGCAGAGACAGAGACAGAGACAGAAGTAAAAGAAAAGACTTCTCGAACTCCTTCGGAGTCCGCGGATGCGCTTCCCCGGCACGACGTCGAACGGGTCTGCAAGCACCTGGCCGCCGTGATCGAAAAGGGCGGCGACAAGCGCCCCCGCATCACCGAGAAATGGCGCACAGACATGCGCCGCCTACTGGACCTCGATGGCGTCTCGCCGGATCAGGCCATCACCGCCATCGACTGGGCTCACGCCTCCAGCTTCTGGAACGCCCACATCCTCAGCCCGGCCAAGCTCCGCGAGAAGTACCCAACGCTGCGCAGGCAGGCCACCAATGAACGCCGGCATTCGTCCGGCCCCCAGACCAGCGAACGTGACCTCACCGAGCAGGAGATCGAAGATGCCTCCCACTTCGCCTGACGAGTCCCCGATGGACTCCTGGCGCAACGAACGCCGCGACCAGGCCGTCGCCGCCTTCACCGACCGCATCCCCGCCCTGTACGCCGAGGACATCCCGCTCCACGACGACGTGGCCGCATGGGCCGACCGTGAGCCCGGCACTCCCACGAGCCTGTTCGTCTGGGGCCCCCTCGGCGTCGGCAAGACCCACACCGCCTGGCGGGCCGCCCGCCGATGGGTCGCCGCTCAGTTCGCCGGCGACTACCGCAGCACCCCCATCGTCCAGACGTGGCGCTCAACCGCCCTCTTCGACGCCCTCCGCCCCGACAGCGAGGGCGGCACCCCGAAGAAGCTCATGAAGGAGCTGCAGACCGCACACCTGCTCTACATCGACGACCTCGCCGCGGCCCGCGTCTCGCCGTCCGGCTGGACCCAGGAACGGCTCTACGAGATCTTCGACGAGCGGTACGTCAACCGGCTGCCGATCCTCGTCACCAGCGACGTCAAGCCCAACCAGATCAGCCACATCGTCGGCGAGCGGGTCACCTCCCGCGCGGCGGAGATCTTCCGCGGCGGAGTCGTCCACCTCGCCGGCCACGACCGCCGCCAGGGCGGTGCCGCGTGAACGACATGTGGGACGACATCGACGCCGACAAGGTTGACCACGGCGACATCGACGCCGAACGGATCCTTGCCGCAACCGCCATGGCCCGCCCCGACATCGTGGACGAGCTGGCTATGCAGGGCTTCGACCCGGCTGACTTCACCCGTGACCAGTACCGCTGGGTCTGGTACGCCGTCGAGGAACTGCGGGCCGGCTTCGCCAATGGCGAGATCCGCTACGTCGCCGTCGACCGGCAGCTCCAGGCATGGCGCGCCGAAGGCCGCATCCCCGCCGTTCCGCTCAATCAGGACCAGCTCACCGAGCTGTACGCCCACGCCCAGCACGGTTCTGCCGGCTGGTACGCCGCCCGCATCACCGAGAAGGCGGTCGCCGCCCGCCTTGCGGCCGTCGGCGCCGACGCCCAGGCCCGCTCCAAGTCGGCGGCCTTCAACGCCGACGAGGACGTCGCCGCGGTCCAGACCGCCCTTGACGGTGTCGTCCGCACCAGCGCCGAGGACGAGACGCGACTCGTCGGCACCCTGCTCGAAGACGTGCTCACTGAGGCGACGACCCCGCCCACCAACGAGAACCGCGTACCGACCGGCTTCATGGACCTCGACAGCCTGCTCTCCGGCGGATTCGCACCCGGTCAGCTCGTAGTCATCGGCGCCCGGCCGGCCATGGGCAAGACCACGGCCGCTCTCGGCTTCGCCAGGGCCGCGGCAATCAGGCACGGCATCCCGACGCTCTTCGAATCCCTCGAGATGAGCGCCAGCGAGCTCGGCCGCAGCATCGTCTCCGCCGAGGCCCGCGTCGCCCTGCACCACATGAAGCTCGGCATGGCCACCGACGACGACGTCCAGCGCATGGCCCGCCGCGCACCCGACATCGCCGCCGCCCCGCTGCACATCAACGACGGCGCGACCCTGTCGATGCCCATGCTGCGGGCCCGCGTCCGCAACCTGGTCCGTACCGCCGGCCTGCGGCTCGTGATCGTGGATTACCTCCAGCTGATGCAGGCCCCCAAGGCCGAGTCTCGGCAGGTGGCCATCTCCGAGATGTCCCGACAGCTGAAGCTCCTCGCCAAGGAGTTCCAGATCACCGTCGTCGTTCTCGCCCAGCTCAACCGCGGACCCGAGCAGCGGCAGGAGAAGCTCCCGCAGGTCTCCGACCTCCGCGAGTCGGGCGCGATCGAGCAGGACGCCGACATCGTGATCCTGCTCCACCGGCCCGACGCCTACGAGCGGGAGTCGCCGCGAGCAGGCGAGGCCGACCTCATCGTCGGCAAGCACCGCGGTGGGCCCACCGCCACGATCACCGCAGCCTTCCAGGGCCACTTTGCCCGGTTCGTCGACATGGCTGCGACCTAGGAGCGCGAGATGCCGTCCACGGAAGAACGCCACTGCATTGAGTGCTCCTCCCCGAAGTACTACGCCCGAGGGCGCTGCCAGACCTGCTACGGGCGATACCGGCGGACCCAGAAGCGGGCGGGCGGGTTCACCCTCGTCCTGATTCACGGCGCACCGCTTCAGAGGCTGGAAGCGCGCATCGAGCCCAGGGCCGACGGATGCCTGCTCTACACCGGAACTGTCACCAACATGGGCTACGGGCAGATCAGCGTTGATGGCTCACTGAAGCTGGCCCACCGCGCGATCTACGAACTCAAAGTGGGGCCGATACCCGCCGGCATGGCTCTGGATCACACCTGCCACAACCGGGACCAGGGGTGTCTGGGTGGCCCAACCTGCCTGCACCGTCGCTGCATCAACGTGGACCACCTTGAGCCCGTCACGGGGGCCGAGAACACACGACGCGGCAAGAGCTGGGCGATCAACGGCACCAGGACTCATTGCCCGCAAGGGCACCCCTACGACGAGGTGAACACGCACGTCTACGACGGCCGCAGGTACTGCCGAGCGTGCAACCGAATCCGCAAGGCGGCGTCATGACCGACCTGACCCCCGAGGACATCGTCGCCGCCCGCGACGAGGGCGAGCTCGTCGCCGTGATCCTCGCCGCTGCCGGCATCTACCCGACCGTGCCCAGGCAGCGGACGACCGCCGCCACCACCGTCCCGGACCCCGTCCACATCCCGCACCCCGGGGCCTGGCCGACCGGCACCCGGCCACCCGCCCGAGTCGCCCCCGCGTCCGGCCCGCAGATCGATGCGGCCCTTACCGACTACCGCCACTGGATCATCGCCGACCGGCCCAACGCTCCCACCCGATGCCCCTGCGAGGGCTGCACGCCAGGAGGAACCAGGTGAAGGACACGTGCCCCAACTGCCTCGAGCGGGACATAGAGCCCGCCCTAAAACGGCGCCGCGGCCAGCGCACCCGCCACGGCTACCAGTGCCCCCGCTGCCGTCAGCAGTGGATCACGGAGCGGCTCGACACCGCCTACCCCGCCGAACGGCAGGACGCCGCATGAGCGCCGTCCACCCCGCTCGCTACACCGCGGCCCTCGACGGCCACGAACAGCACCAGCCCATCCCGCGACGACCCGCACGAAAGGCCACCCGATGAACCTGCGCGCCACAGTCGCCCTCGCCGCGTACATCGCCACCATCCCCGCCGCCAACCTTGCCGTCACACACATCGGCCTCCTCCCCGTCGGCCTCGGCTACACAGCACCCGCCGGCGTCTACCTCGTCGGCCTCGCCCTCGTCCTCCGCGACCTCGCCCGAGAAGCAGCCGGCCGCGGCCCCGTCATCGCAGCGATCGTCGTAGGCGCGGCCCTGTCGTACTGGCTCGCCAGCCCCGCCCTGGCCCTCGCCTCCGCAGCAGCCTTCGCCATCGCCGAAACCATGGACTTCGCCGTCTACGAGCCGCTCCGACAGCGCGGCCTGATCACCGCCATGGCCGCCTCCAACGCGGCCGGCCTCGCCGCCGACAGCCTCGTCTTCCTGTGGCTCGCCTTCGACAGCCTCGCCTACCTCCCCGGCCAGCTGCTCGGCAAGGCATGGATGACCATCGCCGCGATCACCGTCATCGCCGCGATCCAGCGCCGCCGCGCCCAGGCCGCGGCATGACCGAGCAGGGAACGCGGTTCTTCCTCGGAACCCACATGCCGAACTGGCTCGCCACCTCCGAGATACCGCTGTTCATCTCTCGCAACCGCCTCAAGGACCGCAAGACATTCCCCCGCGCCCGCGCCCCCTGGGCCCTCGACTCCGGCGGCTTCACCGAACTCCAACAGCACGGCCGATGGACCATCACTCCAGAGGGCTACGTCGCCGAAGTCCGCCGCTACGCCGAAGCCATCGGCCGCCTCGAATGGGCGGCCCCACAGGACTGGATGTGCGAAGAGGTCGTCATCCGCGGCGGCTCCCTGAACGGCATGACCTTCCACGGCACTCGCGCAGCCCGCGGCCTCGACCCCTTCGAGCCCGAGCAGGACCTGACAGCCGCCGTCCGAATCCACCAGCGATTCACCGTCGACAACTATCTCGAACTGCGCGCACTTGCCCCCGACCTCCCGTTCATCCCCGTCCTCCAAGGCCAGAGCCTCGCCGACTACATCCACTGCGCGCAGCTGTACACAGAGGCGGGCATCGATCTCGCCGCGCAACCCGTCGTCGGACTCGGCTCCGTCTGCCGAAGGCAAGCCACCGATGAGATCCGCCAAATCGTCCAGCACTTCGCCGGCCGCGGCCTGAAGCTCCACGGCTTCGGAGTGAAGACCCAGGGCTTGGGCGCCTACGCCGACGACCTCATCTCAGCCGACTCCATGGCTTGGTCCATGGACGCCCGCCGCTCCGACCCACTGCCCGGCCACACCCACAAGAACTGCGCCAACTGCCCGGACTGGGCGTACCGCTGGCATCAGCGGATCGTCCGCAAGCACCTCACCCCCGCCGCCTGAACGCTGGACGGACGCCCTCGGAGAAAGCGAGGGCGTCCGCACCCAGAGCCTCTCACGGACGGAGCCCCCGATGGCTGCATGCAGGAACGGCCACCCACTCACGGCAGCCACCACCTACCGTTCGCCCACCGACCCCACCGCCCGATGCCAGCAATGCCGGCGGGAAGCGGTCGCCCGGTACAAGGCCCGCCGCCGCGGCAAGCCCGCCCCAACCGCCGACTTCGAACGGCAGCTCCTCCGCCTCGCCGCCAACGGCGCCACCGACCAGGAGATCGCCGACCGGACCGGTGTCAGCCTCGGCAAGGTCACGTGGGCCTGGCGCCGCTTGAAGCGTCAACTCGGCGGCCGGGACAGGACGCACACGGTGATCCTCGCGATCCGCTCCCGCCGCATCACCCTCGCCGACGTTCCAGACCGTCAGGCGCAACAGGCCCGAGAAGGCCCCTCAGTGCCCGCGTAAGCCGCGAACGACGCTCCCGGGCCCACGGAGACCCGGGAGGCCGAGAACGCCAGCGAGGCGCACAGCCCAGTCCGCCACACCAACCGACCGAAAGGCCCGACATGTCCGCCGACCTCGTACCGGCCGTCAACTGCGATGGCCCCGGCTGCCACAACGCCACGCACTCCCCGGCCGCCCGCACCGTGACGGACGTCCGCCGGATCCGCCGCCCCGACGGCTGGCACCAGCGCCCTGGCGGACGGGATCTGTGCCCCGACTGCTGGGCCGCTGGCCACCGCTGACCCAGCCCTTCCGGCCGTCCCGCAGCCCGGGGCGGCTGGCCCCAGCCCTCACCCCAGGAGACCTGCATGAGCAGCTTCGAGTACACCGACGGCGACGGCGGCCGCTTGGCCGTCAAGCCCCTCCCCGGCGTCCCGTACATCCTCGTCATGACCGACATCCCCGGCTCCGCCATCCCCGTGACCCGTGTCGAGGAGGTCGTCGCCGGCCTCCGCGACATGGCCTGCCAGACCGGCGGCACCGCGCCCGCCCCGCGCCGCCGACTGACCGAGCTGGAGCACGACGCCGCCTGGCACGCCATCGAGGGCACCGCTGGCGAGGACGGAGCCGACCCCGGCACTGTGCTGGCCGCCGTCCTCCGCGCGCTCGGCATCGACCCGCCCGCCGTCGAGGAGGCCGGAGCGTGAGCCAGCAGCCCGAGGTGACGGTCACCTGGTCCGTCATGTTCAAGGACAGCAAGGGCGACTGGGGTAGGGGCGGTTGGCCCACCTCCGACCTGGCAATCCGGTCGGCCGAGGCGATCGTCGCGATCCCCACCGTGCAGGAGATCCGCTTCGACAGGATCACCACCACCCGCCAGCGGTTCAGCCTCCACGACATCGCCCAGAGCGAGGAGTAGGCGGTGACCGAGCCCCGCGAGCCCGGCCACGGCAATCCCTACGCCAACGCCGAGTACACCGACGCGGACCTCGTCGCATGGATCCACTCCCGCAGTCGCCCCCTCACCAGCGACCACGCCCGGCCACCCGGACGGCCCGATGCGTGGCGGCTGTTCAAGCCCGTCACCGACGTTCGCCTCGAAGGAGACCTCCTGTGATCCAGCCCGGCCAGACCTACCGCAGCCTCAGCAACCGCCACCACCCCGACGACGTGCCCGTCCGCATCAAGGTCGTCGGCACGCCGATCACCATCCCCGGCGTGTGGGGCTACGGGAAGGTCGATGTCGTCACCATCACCGCCGCCGGCCGTGAAGTCCGCCGCCGGGCTATCGAGGCATCCCAGCTCCACGCCACCGCCACCACCCGTGAAGGCCAGCCCCGCCGGACCGGCTACGTCCTTGAGGAGGGGCAGTGACCAACCAGACCCGCGACCGCCGCCGCGCGCTCGCCTTCAACGCGGTTGGCCCCGCTCTGAAGGCGCACGAGGAATGGGTGCCGCTGTCAGTCCGCAGGGCCGTCGCCGACGCCGTGCTCGCTGCCGTCGACACCCAGAGCGAGCCGCCCGCCGACCCCGCCAGCAAGGTCAGCCTGCGGAAGGCGGGCGTCGACCTCGCCACCGCACAGGCCAGCCGGGAACGGTGGCGCCGCGAGTACGCCGAACTTGCCAGCCAGCACAGGCGAGTGCGGTCCGAGCTCGAGGCCAGCCAGCGGCGCGGGCTCGCCTTCATCGAACGCATCGACGCTGCCCGCACCTGGGCCCGCCGCAACCTGCCCGCCGACCAGCAGACCGCACTCCTGACCGTCCTCCGCGGCGACGAGCAGCCCCATCCGACGGACTGCCGGTGTGCCTGCGACGGCTGCCGCCACCACAACGCAAGCCCCGTCCCCGAACCGCGCGACGAGTACGCCGCCGGCGTCGAGGCGGCCATCGGTCTCAACGTCAACTGCGGCGGGAGCGATGGCGTCCAGCGGGTACGAGACGCCGTGCTCGCCGTCCGCGACCTGGAACTCGAGCAGGCCCAGGCCAGTCGGGAACGGTGGCGGCAGGAAGTCCTCGAGCTGGTCGAGCAGGTCAAGACGCTCAACGCCTCCCTCGCTGCCCTGCATGAGGGCGAGGAAGAGGCCACCTCCATACGCCTCTCAGGGCCCACCCCCGGCGAATGGCTCTGGTTCTGGAACCGGGCCAGCGCTAGCCGCCGCCTCGAAGTGGCCGCAGAAGTCATCGACGCAGGCATGAGGGCCGGGACCTGCTTCCAGGCCGACCACGAAGGCACCATCGAGCGGCTCCGCGCCACGCTCGAACCGCCGAAGGACCAGCCGTGAGCGGCCTCCGCGACCAAGCCCTCGCTGCCGCCCGGCAAGCCATCCGCGACGGGCAATGGTGGCTCCCACCCGCCGGACAAGCCGAGCTCGTCGACGCCGTCCTCGCCGTCGTCCTCCGCTCGGTCGTCGCCGAACTCCGCGGCCAAGCCGACCGCCACGAACGAGCCGCCGAACGGTCCCAGTACCCCGAACTCGCCGGCGGCCACAGCGACCTGGCCGCTGGGTTTCTCGCCGCCGCCGGCCACGTCCAGAGCATGAACCGCCCCACCGCCTGACCGACCGCACTGCCGCACAAGGAGCACGCCGTGAACGAGAGCCCCGCCTGTGTCGTCTGCCGCCGTGAGCTGTGGGAAGACGAGCTGGGCCGATACGCCTGCCACCCCTGCCAGACCCGCATCGCCGAGCAGCTCGCCGCACTCGCCGGACCCGGCGGCCTGTACGCCCGCATCGCCGCCGACCTCGCACCCGGCGCCGGAGGCAACGGACCCCGCGTCACCGGCAGCCGCAGCGCACCCGTCCCCGTCCGCCTCGACGCACTGTCACTCATAGCCGAAGGCGGCATCACGGCCATCCTCGAGACCTGGGTTGCCGACTGGGCGAGCCGCGGCTACGGGCAGCCGGGCACCGGCGGCCGGCTCCAGTACCGCCTCGACGCCGCCGTCGCCAGCCTCCGCTTCAACCTCGACACGGCCTGCCGCCAGCACGAGGCGATCGACGAACTCGCTACCGAAGTCGCCCGCATCCACCGCACCTGCCTCCACCACGCAGGCGACACCGACGGCCCTGCGGCCCAGCTGTACGCCACCTGCCGCTGCGGCGGGCAACTCCGCTTCAGCTTCGACACTGCGTCCGCTGGCTGCCGAGGATGCGGGAGCCTGTACGAACACGGCGAGCTGATCCGGCTCGCGCAACGGACAGGCGGCATCGCGGCATGACGAAGGCCCCCGCCCAGTTGGGTGGGGGCCTTCACTGCTGTCCGGGGTCAGGCGCTGAGCGCGATCTGGTCCCCGTGCTCGAACGCGGCGATCAGGTCGGCCATCCCCGCGTACACCTCCTCGAGCAGCGGCCGGTCATCCTCGGTGTAGACGGCGACCTTGTCGATCCGGGAACCGGCCGGACCGGCGATCTTCTCCGGGCGCCGGCCGTGTCGCTTGAAGAAGGCGTTCGACACCCGGGCGCCGAAGCCCGACTGGAACTTGGCCACGGTCTTCGCCTTGTGGCCCTTCTCCGCCAGGAACGTCGCCGCGTACAGCGGCGTCTCCGCCGGGTCTAGCTCTGGGCGCTCACCCATCGCGCGGGCCAGGATGACCTTCGCCGTCGCAGTGGCGTAGGGCTCCGGCAAAGCGGGGCGGAGGATCGCGAGGATCTCCGCCTGATCCCTGTACGAGACTGGGCCGGCAGCGGCCGTGATCTCGCGGCGAGCGGGCACCGACGGCTGCACCTCGTAACGCCCGGTCTTCTGGATCGCCGGCAGCACATCTTCCGCCAGCCAATCCTGGAACCGCTCGGCGGCTGGCAGCGTGCTGCGCATGACCAGGCGGTAGACGCCCGGCGTGGAGACGATGACCCGGTTCGGGTTGCCGCGCTTTCCGTCGGCGATGGCGACGGTATTCCTCATCCTGTCCGGGATGGAGGAGAGGGCGTCCCGACCGTTGGCGTAGCCGAGGATGGCGGTGACGTCGGAGCCAACGAACCACGGCTCACCGTCAAGGACGACGGTCCGGACCTCGGCTCCGTCGTAGGCGAATACCTGAAGGTCGCTCACGCGGCATGCTCCAAGTCGGCGAGGTCGGAGAACGTCGCCCCCGTGGGCCAGTTCGAAGTGTCGACGTCGAACCGGTAGGCGAGCAGACCGCGCGCCGAAAGGTCCTTCTCGAGGGCACTCATACGCTCCGGCAGGACGATGACGAGGCTCCCGCCACGGTCCATGCACCCGCCGTGGAAGTGGTCGTCGTCGACCGGGACCTCGACGATGCGAGCGCCTAGGCGCTCCAGCAGCTCGGCGAGCGGCGCTGAGAGGAATCCCCACTTGGAGAAGTCGAGCAGAGGCGTGCCAGGTACACTCACGGTGTATCCCTTTCTTGGCGTTTGGGATCACTGATCAGCGAGGTGATGACTCGCTGGTCGAACAGGCCGGGCGGGTGATGACCGCCCGGCCGTTCGCGTTCACGGCGCCTTCCCTTCGACGTGGAAGTTCTGCGTACAGTGGCTTGAAGGTACGCAGAAATGGGCCATCGGCAGCGCTGTTGCAGCAGATAGTGGCGCTCCTGTGGCTCTGCGTACTGATGGAACTACTGGAATACGGTCCGGCACATAGACGTCTAAGTCAAGCCGGTCACCCAAATCGGTGTCGACGTTCGCCGTCGACCGTGGAGGAGGAGCGTTGGCTGGGGCGAAGCGTGGCTACAGAGAGATCGTCGATGAACTGCGAGCTCGCATCGAGCAGGGCCTCTATCGAGTCGGGGAGAAGATCCCCAGCGAGTCGGCTGTGGCCGAGGAGTTTGGCGCTGGGCGGGAAACGGTCACGAAGGCTCTCCGAGAGCTGACGCACTACGGCCTGACGACGGTGAGCCGCGGAGCTGCGGCCAAGGTTCGCGACTTCAGGCCCGTCCGGAGGAATGCGGTTGAGCGCCTCTCCAAGTCCACGTGGGGCGCCGGAGTCTCCATGTGGGCAGTCGACGTAAGGAATGAGCGCCCCACGGTCGCCGGCCTGCGAGTCGACCACCTGGAGGCGGCCCCGCGAATTGCCGAGGCCCTGGGCTTGCCGCGCGGCGCTCCAGTCGTCCTGCGCAGTAGGCACTACGTCCTCGGCGGGAAGCCCGTTCTGATGTCCGACTCGTACATCCCGGCAGACCTTGCCGACGGCACGCCCATTGCCGACGAAGACACCGGCCCCGGTGGAATCTACGCCCGGCTCGACGATGCTGGGCACGGCCCGGTTCGCTTCAAGGAGGAGGTGCTCGCCCGGATGCCCAGGCGAGCCGAGGAGGCCCTGATGCGCCTAGAGCCGGGAACTCCAGTCCTGGGAGTGGTTCGCACGGCCTTCGATGCCGCGGGGCGGGCCGTGGAAGTCAATGACATGGTGCTGGACGCCGGTAGCTACATCCTCGACTACGTCACCGAAGCCTGATCGCTCCCCTCGGGGCCCCCGCCGTTCGGCGGGGGCCCTTTTGCATGCCCGGAACTCTTGGAGCTTGACTTAGACGTCTAAGTGGGCGCACTCTTGGAACACCGGAACTTAGCCGTCTAAGTCTCCGGCTTCACCTCATCCATGCCTTCACCGGGAGCCTTCATGCGCCACGAGACCCCGGCCACGGAGAACGTGGCCACCGAACAGCCTGAGTTCCTGAACGCTGCGGAGGTTGCCACTCGGCTCCGCGTCTCCCGCTCGACCGTCTACAACCTGATCGCCGAAGGGCGACTCCCGGCTCACCGCAACGGCGGTGGGAAGATCCGACCCCGTGGCCTCCGGGTTCCCGAAGCGGCCGTCGACCAGTACCTCGCCAACTCCCTCATCACGCCGTCCGACGGGCGGGCCGCCTGATGGCCGCCGCGTTCACAGCCTGCGACTGGTGCGGGCAGGGCGGCCACGACCCCATCGAGCCGCAGGACGGCGAGTAGCCGTGCAGCACGCGACCCCCGAGGCGTATCGGGCTGAGGCCCGTGAGCACCGGAGGACCGCCGCCTGGCACGAGAAGGCCGGCCGGACCTCCCTCGCCCGACGGTTCCGCGACATGGCCGACGACTGCGATCAGCGTGCGGCCCAGCTCGAGAACCGCTGACCGCCACCCCACCCGGCACGACCAACCGAGGAGCACAGCCATGCCCGAAACCCCTGCCGAAGCGCACACCCGGATCCTTTCCGGCGCTGCCACCTACGCCCACATCAAGGACTACTGGAAGCGGACCGGCCGCGAGCTGACGGCCGACAACGAGCAGGCCTTCGCGAACGTCGAGGCCCTGCGTCAGCAGCACGGTGTCACCGACGCCGAGATCGCCGCATACCGGCGCACCTACAAGGCCGAGCTGGATCGACTCGCCGCCATCCAGGCCTGACCACCCGAGGAGCACAGTCATGCCCGAATCGCAGCCCGCCGAGCAGCAGCCGGCGCCGCAGCCCGTCCCGGCCGAGGTCGTCGTCGAGGACGACGGCGACTACACGATCAACCTCGACATGTACGACTCCAACGCCCGCTGACCCTGCACCGCCTGACCACCGGAAGGAACCACCGCCATGACCACTCAGACCCGCATCGCCGTCTTCGCCGCCGACTATCAGGACGCCATCGCTGCTGGCGACCCGGACCTGCAGCTGGAAATCAAGCTGGCCGCCTACGACCACGACCACGCGAATCCGGACGGCCCCCGCGCGATGGACGCCCTCCGCTTCGTCGACCGCGGCCGCAAGGCGCGCACTGCCCAGGCCGCGTGATGGGCATCTTCAGCCGGCCGACGCCTCCCGAGCCCGAGCCCAGTCCCCAGCCTGCCGACGACGGCATGGGCGACTCCTGGATCTGGGAGCACGGCGACCGCGACACCACCCCCGACACGGACTAAGGAGGACGGCAGTGAAGTTCACCGACTATCGGCTGCCTCGCCTGGATGTCTTCGCCACAGTCGAGAAGCTTCTTACCGCCGCGGCACTGACGCTGATGGCCGTCACCGTCGGCGGGCAGCTCGGCCAGATGATCGGCCTGCACGGCAAAGCCGCACTCGCTGTCGGCTGGTCCATCGCCATCGTCTACGACGCCCTCTGGATCGGTGCGCTGCGCATGTCCGAGGTCGCCATCCGGCAGCGGTCCAGGATCGGCATGGCCGTCATGCTCGGCATCTCGGCCGCGGCGATCGCCGTGTCCGTGGCGACGCTGTTGATCCTCGGGCACGCCAAGGTCTTCGCCGGCGTTCCGGTCGCCGCCGCCGTTTTTATGGGGCTGCGGCTGTTCGCCGGGAACGTGCTCGCGGACCCTGCGACTGCGGCCCAGATCGCCGATCAGTCGGCGGCGGACCGCAATGCCCGCGCCCTGGCCGCAGCCGACGCCCGACACCTGCAATCGGAAGCCCACACCGAAGTCCTCGCCGAGACAGCCGGGCACCTCGCCGAGCTGCACCGCCAAACCGCGCGGGCTGAGGTGCTGACCACCGCGCAGAAGAAGATCAGCAAGGCTCGCGCCAAGGCCGAGGAGACCCTTGCCAAGGCAGACGAGGAGCACGGCAAGAAGGCCGCAGCGTTCATGGCCCGGGAGCTCCTGACCGTCGGGCCACGCCCCGTGGCCACGGACGTCGGCCACGCCCTCCCTGAGCTGGATGGCCACACCGTGGCCACGCAGGTCATCCCGGAAATCGAGGCCGTGGCCATCCCGCCCGCGACCACGGACGAAACGGACAGCGAAGTGGGGGCGGAGCAGACCCTTCTTGAGGGAGCCATGACCCTCGAGGAACTTGCTGCAGCCGCTGGCGTCGAGGTTCCCGAGCCGGGCGTGACTCTCACCGACGAACAGCTCGAAGTCGTCCTCCGCTGGCTCCGCTACGCGATGGAGCCGCCCCGCTCCTACCGCCAGGCGTATGCCTCCTTCCGCAAGTTGAACTTCCAGGCCCGCGAGCACCGCGTCCGCCGCATTTGGGGCGAGATCGCGACTCGCGAAGCCGAAGCCGTACCCGCCTAACACTCGCCCCCGGCACAGCCGGCGGAGCCCAGCGGCATCAGCCCCTGGACTCTGCCGAGACTGCCGGAAGCAGTCGAAGCAAGAACCGCAGGTCACAGCCCCGGCGAGTAACCCCGGTGAGCGGAACCCTCGCAGACCCGGCAAGCAGACCCGGACAGGCCACCCATCAGGAGGGAACCGATGACGTCCCGCACCCGCCGCCCACGACAGGCCGAGCGACAGGCCCGGTCCGCCCAGCACCTGGGCGACAGGCGCCGGGCCGCGGACGCCGAAGGACCCCTCACCGCCCTCCCGATCGCCGTCGATCAACTCAGGGCCGCGATCGCGAAGCTCCCGGAATCCCGGCGAGCGGCAGCAGCCGAACAGGCCGTCCAGCTCCTCGACGGGCTGCGGCAGGACATCGCCGCAAGCTGACCGTCCGTAATGGCTCAACGGCTCGGCTCAAGCCGTCCGGGACGAGCCGCCGGCTCCAACGCGCCCCCGCGCGCCCGCGCGCGCGATGAAACCACTTACACACCGTCACCGCAAGAGGGGAACCTGATATGCCTGCTATCGATGCAGGGATCTCCGTCGCTACCGGAGGGACCTGCCTGGGCGCAGCCGGCGTGCTGTTCGTCGCCGACCGCCTGCCGTGGATCAACAAGCTTGCCGGGAAGATGAAGAGCCCGCAGATCCAGACCGTGCTCGTGCTCACCGCGTCGATCGGTCTGGTCTCGACCCCGCTCGGTCAGCTTCTCAACCGGATGGTGACCGTGGTCGATGGCGCGGTCTCGGGAATCGTCGGCCAGTACACCGGCGTCGGCATCAGCTTCGCCCTCGCGATGGCAGCTCTGCTGTGGCTGATCTCCGACTTCATGACCGGGGTGCAGACGCGGACCCTGTTCCTCGCCGCGGTCACCCCGTTCCTCGCCGTCATGATCCCCGGCTCTCTCGGTGAAGGCGCCTCCGGCGCGCTCGGGTTCATCGCCACTCAGGTCGGCAGCCTCGTCGGTCTCCTCCTGGGGATGTGACCGTGCTCGCCCTCATCCTGCTCTTCGCGATCGCCTACTGCTGCGCCAAGGCCATCGACAACGCACTCGGCGCCGTCGGCGACAAGCACAAGGAGCGGGTTGCCAAGGCCGGTAAGAAGACGGGCCGCAAGCTCGGCGCCAAGCTCGCCGCCTACACGGCGACCGCGGCCACGTTCGGCCAGACCTTCGGCAAAGGGTTCATCCGCGGCTGGAAGCGCGAGTGGCCCAAGGCCCGCGAGCGCGCCGCTGCCCGCTTCGGCAAGGACGAACCCGCCGTCGAGGTACAGCCCGAGGCCGGCCCCACCCCCGAACCGACCCCGCCCGGCCCCCCTGCCGCACCCGGGAACAAGCCCAACCTCGTCCTGATCAAGACCACTGACCAGCCCGACATCACAGGAGACGACCCCATGGCCATTGCCACCATCCCCGAAGTCACCGGCGTCAACACCCTCAAGGCCGCCGTCGCCCGCTTCGCGTCCGAAGCCAACGTGACCGCCGAGGAAGCCGCGGCGCTGGCCCAGCGCGCCGCCGAGCAGCTCGCCGCGATCGAGGCGGCCATCGAGCAGGCTGGCGCCCTGGAGTTCGGCGACGACGGCGGCACCCTCGACGAGCTCCTCGCCCTTCGGGACACCTACTCAGAGGCCCTCGCGATGGCACAGCGGTACCAGAAGGCCGCCCTCGACAGCGCCACGATCGCCACTCTGTCCAGCAAGAACATCCACGACCGGCACACCCACATCCAGGAAGCCGTCGCCGCCCAGGGCGGGCGGATGGCGGCCAAGGAGGCCTACACCAACGACGTCTGAGCCCCACTGCGGCCCCGGCGCGACCGCCGGGGCCGCCTCTCTTTCCCGCCGCGACACACGGAGACACGGCCGCCATGTCGAAGACCAGCACCGTCGCCAAGCCCACCACCCCCAACGCCCGGAAAGGGCGAAGCCAGGCCAGCAAGCGGGCCCGCCGACTCCTGAAGCTCGCCTACCGGACCCGCCGCGGCATGGCCCCCCTCTACGCCACCAGCACCCTCGCCATCGCCGGCAGTGCACTCGCCGTACCCGCCGACGGCTGGAAGACGGCCGTCGCCGCCACCCTCACCGGGGCTGCGGTCACGGCGGCCTGGGGACGCTGGAACGCGCGGGTCGGGAAGAAGCGGCTCCGCAAGCGGATGCCGGCCCGCCGCGACGTCATCGCCGCAACGTCCGCGGTCACCACCGGCGGCAGCCTCCTAACCGCCATGGCGGCAACCGGCGGACTCCAGCCCGGCCACAGCCCCTACCCGGGCCTCCTCCTCGCCTGGGGCCTCGCCCACGGCGTGTACTGGTGGCGGCGCGGCCGGCGCACCGCGGCCCCCGTCGTCAGCGACCTCGGCGAGCAGATGCAGGCCTGGCAGGACAACGTCGCCTCCGCCGACGGCTCCCTGCCCGGCTCCAAGCTCGTCGACGTCGTCACCACCGACTACGGCTGGACCGGCGTCATCGTCCTCAAGAAGGGCAACTGGCGGCGCGCCGTCTCCGCCCTCCACGACATCGCCGGCGACCTCGACCTACCTGAAGAGATGATCCAGATCGAGAAGGCGATGGGTAAGTCCGCCCGCCGGGCGATCATCGCCGTCTTCGACCACAACCCCCTCGCCAAGGGCACCGACTACCCCGGCCCCCACATCCTCAACACCACGACCGGACAGGCCGAAGTCGGGATCTTCTACGACGGGGCGCCCGCCCACTACGCGTTCTGGAAGCCGTCCGGGCCCGTCCACTCCGTCATCTACGGAGCCACCGACGGCGGCAAGTCCCGCTTCCTCGACATGCTCCTCGGTACCGAACGCCACAACGGCATCGTCAGCTTCGTCTGCGACCCTCAGGGCGGCCAGTCCCTGCCCCGCTGGCGTGAATCCGTCGACTGGTACGAGGACACCGCCCTCGGCGGCCTCGCCATGCTCCACGAAGTCCGCAACATCATGTACGAGCGGTCCGCCCGCTACTCGATGATGGAGTTCACCGACCACAAGGGCCGCCAGCTCCGAGGCCGTGACCACTTCGTCGTGGGCGACCCCGATCCGCTGATCTCCGTTACGGTCGACGAGGCCCACCGTGTCCTCGCCCTCCAAGGCGCCCCCGCGCTGGTCCTCGAGATCGTTCTCATGGCCCGCAAGTGCGGCATCAAGCTCCGCCTCGTCTTCCAGGGTCCCAAGGCCAACATGTACGGCTCCGGACCCGAGTCCACCGACATCCGCGAACAGCTCCAGTCCGGCAACACCGTCATGTTCCGCACCGCCAGCAGCCTCACCGACTCCATCGGCCTGCCCGGCTGGGACGTCAACCCCTCCCAGCTGCCCATGTACTGGCCCGACAAGACATCCACCGCAGGCCTCGGCTACATCAAGGGCCCCGACAACAGGCAAGCCCAATTCCGGGCCCACTTCGACCGCGACCCCGCCCACTGGGCACTCAGCGGCACGACACCCACCCCGGAAGCCTCCGCCCAGGCCTGCACGGGCAAGGCCTACACCGAACGCCACAAGCGGCTCGCTGCCCGCCTCCGCGGAGACGCGGTCGTACTCCCCGACACCGTCACCATGGCCGCTGCCGGTGATCCGATCGCAGCCGCCACCGCCGCCATCGAAGCGGAAGCGCCCGCCGGCAGCGACGACAAGGTCGCCGCGTTCCTCCTCAAGTGGGGCCGCGCCGTCGGCCGCAACACCATCGCGCAAGAGACCGGCCTGACCGTCAGCGCCGTCAAGAACAGCCTCACCCGCCTCAAGAAGACCGGCCGGGCCATCGACGTCGACCGCGGCGTATGGACCCACCCCGACCACGTCGACGCCGCCGAAACCACCACGCAAGCCGCCGCCTAGGAGCCCTGATGACCCCCGACCCCGACCTCATCAACGCCATCGAGGACGTCTACGCCACCCCCACCACCTACCGCGACCCGACACCGACACCCACGATCGGAGCGGCCCCTCCCGTGCCCCAGCCCGGCCGACCGCCCATGAGCCAGAAGGCCACAGACGCCAGCATGCTCATGCTCGCTGGCGGCGCCGCTTCACTTCCGGTCGGTGGGGCGACCAGCCTCGTCCTGTACACCCTCGGCCACGTTGACCCGACGGCCCTCGCTATCGGAGCAGCCGCACCCGTCGCCCTCGTACTCGCCATAGGCGCGCTCATCCGGTCCGCCAGCCGCGGCCTGCAGGGCCTGCACACTGAGCACCATCACCACTACGCGGGCACCGTCCACCAGGAACACCGCAACGTCAGCACACAGACCCGCGGCATCTGGGCCAGGACCACCAACAACGGCAACTGACCTACCGCTCGACCGTCAGGCCCTCGCTGTCTGCGGGGGCCTTCGGCATGACCACCCGCCCCACCCAGCCGTCGCCTAAGCGATTCGTCGGCAGCATCGTCGGCACGGCACCGCGTGTCCGCTGCAGCCAGTCCAGCTCCGACTGGCACTGCTCGCGAGTACGGCCACGGACCATGTATGAGACGTCCATAAGGGCAGTGTGGCGGATCTGGCAACACCCCCGCAGCCAGACCTAATTGTCGGCACCACCTGGGAGAATGTGACCGTGCCTCGATTCCTCGTCCAACCCCAGCCTTGGTCGCAGAAGAACGTTGGCGACCGAATACCGCACTCCGACAAGGTTGACCCTGAAGACCCGCTCAGGGCTAACATCCTCATCACCCTTCACCGCATGGAGCTTGAAGGGATAGAGATCGACGAGAAGGCCGTCGAAATCGCCAAGGCCATGGTGCGTCGGCACTACGCAGAGACGCACGCCATGCCACCCCCAAGGCAGCCCGACATCGCCGCATCGGCTGCGGCCGACAAGAAGCACTGGGTCTACTACGTCCGCTGCGGCTATCTCATCAAGATCGGCACAAGCTCGAATCTGCCGAGCCGATTCCAGTCCGTCCGCCCGAACGAAGTCCTGGCATTGGAGCCCGGCGGTCAGGAACTCGAGACCGCGCTCCATCGACAGTTCAAGCCACTTCGGGCTGGTGGCGACTACTTCCACCCCGGCCCGCCCCTTCAGGCGCACATAGAGGAACTGCGCGACCGTTTGGGACCTCCGAACTGGGTCAATTCCGTCCTGAAGGATGGCCACGACTTCTACCCCGACAACCAAGGTTGACGCCTGACCTGGGCGAGCGTACCGTGTGCTTGACTTGATCTCGCTGTCGCCAAGGGCCACCCCACGGGTGGCCCTTCGTGTTTCCCGGAGGTGGCAGTGAGTCTCGCAGAGCAGGGTCTGGTCCCCGAAGACCTCGCCGCCTACTACACGGGGCGGCCTGCCTCCACCATCCGGCGCTGGGCCGCTGAAGGGCGCATCCAGCGGTACGGCGCCGGTCGAGGCAAGGTCCGGTACAACGTCTTCGAACTGCCCCGGAAGACCGTCGACCCCTGGACTGGCGAGGTCACCCTCGGAGACCCGCCGCCACTTCCTGCCGGAGCTCGAGCCGCCTGACCGTCGAGGAGGTGCGCCATGGCCTTCCCCGCTGGCACCCCCGTCGTCACGTTCACCGGCACGCTGCCCTCCGCAGTGGCCGGAACGCCGTTCACGGGCCAGGTGGTGCTGACCCCCTCAGCTCGCCTGGTCGACTCGGGCCGGAACGCCGTCTACACAGGCGGCGGCAAGGTCCCGCTCGACAGCAATGCCCACTTCAGCGTGCAAATCCTGCCCTGCGACGCGGCCGGTATCGAGCCCGTCGGCTGGCGCTGGTGGGTGGATGTCCAGCCCGCACGCGGTCAGCGGTATGGGTTCTGGGCCAACATCACCGGCACCGGATCCGTCGACCTCGCCGACCTCACCCCTGTGCCCGCCCCTGGCGGCGGCCCCGGCGGTGGAGGCGGCGGCGCAGTGTCGTCCGTGAACGGGCAGACGGGCATCGTCGTCCTTGACGCGGACGACGTGGACGCCGAACCGGAAGGCGCCACCACGGCGCACGCAATCGCAGCAGACCCCCACGGCGACCGGGCAGCAGCCACCGCGGCCCTCGGCGTCCACTCGGCCGACACGACCAGCGTCCACGGCATCGCGGATACCTCAGCCTTGGTCGTCACTACTGACCCGCGGCTCTCGGATGCACGCAACCCTGCGGCGCACGCAGCCTCGCATGCTGCGGCTGGCGCCGACCCCGTGAGCCTCTCGCAGTCCCAGATCTCCGGCCTAGTCGCCGCCCTGGCTGCTCTGCTGCCAAAGGCCGGCGGCACCGTCACCGGCGACCTCACCGTCGACGGCGCCAACCTCACAGTGGCCCGCGCAGATGACACCGGTGCCTACCGGCTGCGCGTCACCGGTGGAGGCCTCGACTTCGAGGTCGCCGGCCTCGACGTTACGGTCAGCCACTGGCAGAACGCCGACTTCACAGGCACCCAGTCCAACCTCATGCGCTGGGAAGCAGCTGGCCCCCACCTCATCGGGCGGACCCAGTTCGGCACCTCGCCCTTCGACACCGTCCACGACATCGACGCCACCACCGGCGTCGCTGCTATCGGGCAGAAGAACAGCCTCAGCAACATCCGCTTCTGCGGACGCCGACTCAGCACAGGGGCCCCGACCAGCGGCACCTGGTCGACCGGCGACACCGTTCAGGACTCGGCTGGCGTGCTCTGGCTGTGCACGACAGGCGGCACCCCCGGCACCTGGACAGGTGGAGCCACGGCCAGCCCGTGGGTGTTCGACGTGACCGCGTCCGCCTACGGGGCAGTCGGCAATGGTCAGGTCGTCAACGACGGAGCGATGACCTCCGGCTCGTCGACGCTGACTTCCGCGACCGCGAACTTCCAGGCTGGCGACGTCGGCAAGGCGATCTCGGTCAAGGGCGCGGCCGCCACCGGCGTGACGACCCTGGTGACGGCGATCAGCTCCCGTGTGAGCGCTACCCAGGTCACGCTCGCCGCCCCGGCAGCGACGACCGTCACAAGCGCCGTGGTCATCTGGGGCACCGACGACACAGCCGCCATCCAGGCCGCCGTGGACGCAGCCGAGGCGTACCTGGCCGCGGGCAAGACCTATGCCCAGGTCTACTTCCCGCCGCGGCCCTACATCGTCGCTGGGCCTCTGTCGGCTGCGAAGAGCGGCAACGGGCAAATCGTGTTCGGGCCCATCGCGACGTCCGGGGTCAAGAAGATCCTGGAGTTCCGCGGCGAGGGCGACGGCGCCGCCGCGGTCCGACACTGGGAGCAGACGGTCCCGCAGTACGCGGGCTCGTGCCTGCTCTCCCTGGGCGTCTACGCGTCCACGACCGCGCAGAACAACTCGATCAACGCCGACGGCAACCCCGGTGTGATCTCCGGGCCCAACGAGGGCTCCGGATACGGTGTCGGCGCTGTCTTCAGCAACGTGCAGGCGGTCCTCAAGAACCTGGCCATCCTCACCACGCACAGCGCCTACGGCCTCACCTACGGGGCCGCGAACCTATGGGGCTGCGCGAACGCACACGTCGAGAACTTGGGCTACGGCACGGCCGGAACGGTCGCCTCGCCCAGCAGCGACTACACCAGCCCAGGCACCTTCGGGACCGGCCTGTCGGTCGGACTCCTCCTGCCGGCTCCCGGCAACAACGACCACGTCATCGCGCGGAACATCGGCTGTGGCGGCGGCTACACCTACGCGATTTTCCTCACCGAACACGCAGTCGTCGACCGTTACATGGGCCTGTACTGCTGGGCTGGGATGTGCGTCGTCGGCAACTACGCCGGGTCGGTCGGCTCGGTCCACGCCATCGACGTCATCTCGGCAAGCATCGAAGCCTGCATCAACGAGGTGTACATCGTGGGTGTCGGATCCTCAGGTGTTGGCCCGGCGATCTATGCCAACGTCTCCACCGAGTCGAGCACACCCAACATCGCAGGCAACTCGACCGGCGCCATGAACTCGGCACTGGGGACGATCCGACTCACAGGCCTCTTTACCGAGTCCGGGGTCACCACCTCGGATCCGACCGGCATCGAGATCGTCAACGGCCAAGTACCCCGGGCGATCAAGCGGAAGACGAGTGCGTTCACCTGCAGCCCGATCGACCGCACTCTCATCTGCGACACCACCGCAGGCGGCGCGTTCACCGGCACCCTGCCGGCCGCCGACTTCAACCCGGTCGAGTACACGTTCAAGAACGTCGGCTCGAACAACCTGACCGTGGCAACGACGAGCAGCCAGCTCATCTACACAACCAGCGGCACCGGAGCCACCACAGCGACCGTCACCACCGGGCAGACACTTCGAGTGCAAGCCCTCTACAACGGCACAGCCTGGGGCTGGTACGCGGTCTGAACGGGCACGGCCGAGATCACAGGAGGTTCCCATGGACGAGCTCCTTATGATCGTACCCACGCGCGGCCGGCCCGACAGCGTCCCCGCCATCCTCGACTGCTGGCGCCAGACCGGCGCCACAGCCGACCTCCTGTTCGCCGTCGATGACGACGACCCCATGCTGCCCGGCTACCGCGAGCACATGGAGACCCTCAATGACCCGCACATCCGCTGGCGGACCGGGCCTCGCCTGCGGATGTGCGGCACCCTCAACGCTGCTGCCGTTGAGATGGCGCCGCACTACCGGTTCCTCGCGTTCATGGGAGACGACCATCGGCCCCGCACGCCCGGATGGGACGAGCGCTTCCGGATCTGCATGTCCGGCGGGCCCGGCATCGTCTACGGCAACGATCTCCTGATGTCCGAGCGAATGCCGACAGCCGTCGCGATGACCAGCGACATCGTCCGGACGCTGGGTTACATGGCTCCAAGCTGCCTCGTCCATTTGTGCCTCGACCTCGTCTGGCTCGAATGGGGGAAGGCGATCGGCCGCATCACCTACCTCGGCGACGTGATCCTGGAGCACATGCATCCAGCGGCAGCGAAGGCGGCCTTCGATGGGGGTTACCAGGAGTGCAACAGCACGGAACAGGTGGCTGCCGATTCGGCCGCCTACTTCGCCTATATGGAGGGCGAGTTCCACTCCGACGTCGATAAACTGAGGAAGCTGGTTGAAGCCAGCTAACATGCCCATAGCTTCGGCTGATCCCCGAGGCTAGAGGCGGGCCACCCTGTGACGGAGGCCCGCCTCGTCTCGTCACAGGAGACCGAGTGTTGAAACTCTGCACTGGGTGCGGCAAACAGAAGCCGCTTGACCAGTACAACAAGAAGAGGGCATCCCGCGACGGCCTGAACTACAAGTGCCGCCCGTGCGTGAATGCCGACAGCCTCGCCTGGTACCGCAAGAACCGCGAACGCGTGAAGCGAACCCATCGCGACTACGTACTGAAGTCGCTCTACGGCATCGACGAGGCTCAGTTCCAGGAACTCCTCCAAGCTCAGAGCGGTAAGTGCGCGCTGTGCCCCATGATCTTCGAAGAAATCGGCCGACGGAACCTCTGCGTCGACCACGACCACGCCACTGGCAAGGTGCGAGGCCTGCTCTGCCGTCGCTGCAACAGCAGCATTGGCCAGCTCGGCGACGATGCTGAAGGCCTTCGTCGGGCGCTCGCCTACGTCGAGGGGCGACCAGCGGCCTAACCATCCCAGCCCAACACGCCTTCGGCTAGCTACCGGAGGAAGGAAGCCCCGAGTCTCCTGGCTCGGGGCTTCCGCGTTCCCAGGAGCCCAAGGAGATGGCATGAGCATCGACAGCGTCATCGACGCCTGGAACGAAGCCGATCCCGCCGCGATCCACCCCACCCGCGGGGTCTCGGAAGAGGCCTACGACGAGTCGGGTGAGGTCCAGGCCGAGCTCCTCGCCGGCGTGCTGCCAGCAGGATGCAGGGTCATCGACTTCGGCTGTGGAGACGGGCGCGTGGCGATCCCGCTGCGTGCCCGCGGCTACGACGTCACGGGCGCCGACGGGTCACAGGCCATGCTCGACCGGCTCGCCAAGCGGGACCCCGGCATGACCGCCGTGCTCAGCGACGGCACCGACCTGTCGGCAGCCATCGGGAAGAAGGCCGACGCCGTCGTCTCCCTCGCCGTGCTGATCCACCACACCTACGAGTCAGCTGAGCGCATCATCGCCGGGCTCCGGGCCGCGGTCCGCATCAACGGACTCCTCGTTCTCGACTGGCCCGTCAGTGACGACCCCCACGAGGGCGGAGGCTGGATCAGCGTCACCACCTGGAGCCGCGCCCGGCAGGACGCCATCTGCCAGCGGATCGGCCTCAAACGGGTCGACAGCGACCTGCCCTGGCCCGTGTTCCGCGCGGTGAAGGCCGGCTGATGCGCGTTCTCCTTACCGGGGCCGCGGGCTTCGTCGGCCGTCACCTGCACCAGGCCATGTACGACCGCGGCTGGATGGTCTCCGCGATTGACCTCACAGCAACGCCGGCCGTTATCCGGCGTGACGCCCTCGATCACTTCCGCACCAGCGATGTCCGCTTCGACCTCGCCATCCACTGCGCGGCCGTCGTCGGCGGCCGGGCCAGCATCGACGGCTCACCGCTCGGCGTCGCCACCAACCTGGCGCTCGACGCCTGGTACATGCGGTGGCTGGCCCGCACCAAGACCAAGCGGGCCGTGTACTTCTCCAGTTCCGCCGCCTATCCGGTCGCCCTTCAGCGGCCTGGCCCGGTACGCCGGCTGGTCGAGACCGATGTCGACTACGAGCAGCCCTGCCGGCCGGACGCTACCTACGGCTTGGCCAAGCTGACCGGCGAGCAGCTGTGCCAGTACGCGGAGGCCGCCGGTACGCGCATGACCGTACTGCGGCCGTTCTCCGGCTACGGGGAAGACCAGGACGACAGCTACCCCTTCCCTGCCTTCATCCGGCGGGCCAAGGAGCGGCAGGACCCCTTCGAGATCTGGGGCGACGGCAGCTCCACCCGCGACTGGATCCACATCGACGACCTCGTCGGCGCCACCCTCGCGGCCGTCGAGCAGGACGTCGAAGGACCGGTCAGCCTCGGCACGGGCAAGGCGACCAGCTTCGACGAGCTGGCCCACCTCGTCACCACAGCGGCCGGCTACCAGCCGAACCTCAAGCACCTGCCAGGCGCCCCACAGGGCGTCCACCACCGCGTCTGCGACCCCAGCAGGATGCTCGACTTCTACACGCCCACCGTCACCCTCGAAGAGGGCATACAGCGGGCACTCGCAACATGAGCGGTGGGTGGCGGGGGTCGGACCGCAAGCGGCGCCTGCCGACGGGCTGGGCAAAGATCAGGGCCCGCATCCTGGCCAGGGATCCGATCTGCCAGATCTGCCACGTCAGGCCAAGCGCCTTCTGTGATCACATCGTGGCCAAGGCCGATGACCACAGCGAGGCCGGCCTGCAAGGCGTCTGTGGACCCTGCCACGACCAGAAGAGCAGCGCCGAGGGCAACGCCGCCCAGCGTGAGACTCCCCGGCCCGGACGAACCCGCCCGCCCGAACAACACCCCGGCCAGAGGTGATCCCGTGGCCCGCTACCTGATCACCCACCCCAAGGGCCAGCAGGGCGAGGACATCCTCGTCGAAGACCCCGACCTCACCCTCACCATCCAGGGCGAGTGGGCGATCCTCGCCGACTCGCACAAACCATGTCTCGCACTGCCGGCTCACGCAGGCGCGACCATCACCCGCATCGACGATGAGCCCGAGGAGTGACCCCCGCTCAACTCAAGGGCTGTCAGGGGTGGATGGGATGCTGACGTACAAGGCCCCCGGCAAGTACGCCAATGCACCCGGGGTATGGACGACCTGACAAGAGCGGATCGACATGGCCCAAGCTGTGCGCGCATGTCCATACTGCGGCGAGCCCATGACGAACCAGCGACGCAAGCAATGCGGCAAGCCCGACTGTAAGCGGGCCTTCAACGCTGCGCGGATGCGGGAGTGGCAGCGCCAACGCAAAGCTGAGACCGGCGAGTGGAACCACCGCAGATATGCAGAGCAGCAGAGGGAGTACGAGCGGCGCCGCAAGCAGACACAGCTGCACTGGCGCCAGCGATACCCAGATGTGGCAGCCACCGCAGATGCCCGCCGGCGCACGCTTGTACAGCAGGCCCGAACGGCCGAGGTGTTCGCTCCCATCGACGTGCACACCAGGGACGCATGGACGTGCCGGCTCTGCCTGCTGCCCATCGACCCCAAGGTCGCATGGCCTGACCCGATGAGCGCGTCGGTGGACCACATCGTTCCGCTCTCGCGCGGCGGCGAGCACAGCATGATCAACGTCCAGAGCGCTCATCTGAGCTGCAATAGCAGCAAGGGCGACCGAGTGGATCACCCCTCGGGGCTGGTCGGCGGGCCGGCCGAGGCGCTGAATGATCAAGGCTCTGACCTGGGGGGGTGCCCCTGACCTGCGGCTCTCCCGGATCGGGGCCGTGTAGCACCTGACTTCCTGTACGGGTTTTCCTGGCGCCCGCGCGGCGCCGCCAACCGCCCCAGCGCGCCCCGGAGGCGCGCGCCAGACCCTGGAGGTCGCCATGGGCACGCGTGGACCTATCCCGGAGCGCTCCGAAGCGCGCCGGCGCCGCAACAAGGACGAGGGCGTTCCCCTTGCCAAGGCCCCTTCTGGTCCGCCGGAGGAACTGCCGGATCTGCCGGAACCCAGTGAGCTGTGGCATCCGATCGCCAAGGACTGGTACCTGTCCCTGCGTGAGTCTGGCCAGGCCGCTTTCTATCAGCCGTCCGACTGGGCAATGGCTCGCTACGCGGCCGAGCTGATGTCCCGCGGGCTCTCCGAAGATCGCCCGCCGAACGGGCAGTACGTGGCTGCTCTCAACTCGGTCATGGCGAGCCTGTTGACGACGGAGGGCGACCGGCGCCGCGTCCGGATCGAGCTAGAGCGCAAGCCGACCGTCACCGCGGTTCCGGCTGGCGTTACTGCCATCGCCGACTACCGATCCTCGATCGGTGGCTGAGAGCGTCCCCGAGGTCGTCGAGCCCTTCACGATCGGCCCCACCTGGCAGCGTGGCCCCGACGGGAAGTTCTTGCTGCCGGAGTACACCCTCGGTTGGCAGGCCCTGGCTTGGACGGCCACCTACCTGCAGCACTACGTCGGTGCCCCGTGGCGGTACACGCCCGAGCAGGCCCGGCTCACGCTCTGGTGGTACGCCATGGATCCGGCGACGAACCGGTTCCTGTGGCGTGACGGCGTCATTCAGCGACTCAAGGGCTGGGGCAAAGACCCGCTGATCGCGACTTGGTCGGCCTTCGAGTTCGTAGGTCCGTGCCGGTTCGGGCAGGTGGCCGATGAGGGCAACGAGTGGGGGGTCCCACCGGGGCAGCCCCTCGGTCGGCAGCATCCGGCGGCCTGGGTGCAGATTGCGGCGGTGTCGCAGGACCAGACCCGGAACACGATGACGTTGTTTCCGTCGATCCTGACGAAGCGGGCGATCGAGGAGTTCCGGATCGACCTCGGCAAGGAGATCATCTACGCCGACAAGGGGCGCGCTCGGATTGAGGCGGTCACGTCCTCGCCGCGGGCCTTGGAAGGCGGCCGACCCACGGCCGTGAACCTGGGCGAGACCCACCACTGGGTCGAGGCGAACCAGGGCCATGAGATGGCGGCCGTGATCGAGCGCAACGCCACCAAGTCCGCGGACGGCATGTCGCGGACGCTGGCCAACACCAACGCCTACGAGCCCGGTGAAGACTCGGTGGCCGAGCGAACGCGGGAGGCGTTCGAGTCGGCGGAGGCGGGCCGGGCCGCAGACGTCGGCCTGTTCTACGACAGCCTTGAGGCGCCCTCCGAGGCGAAGCTGTCAGAGGAGTGGATCGAACCCACCCTGCGGGCAGTCCGAGGCGACTCAACCTGGTTGGACATCGAGCGACTGAAGGCGTCGATCCTGGACGTCCGCAACCCCCCGTCCCGGAGCCGGCGCTTCTGGTTTAACCAGATCACAGCCTCCGAGGATGCCTATTTGGCGCCCTACGAGTGGAATGCCTGTCCTCACGGGGGCATCGAGCTTCAGCCCGGCGACGAGATCGTCATCTTCTTCGACGGCTCTAAGTCGGACGATGCGACAGGCCTGGTCGCCTGCCGACTGTCCGACGGACATGTCCAGACCTTGGGTGTGTGGCAGAGGCCGCCGAACTGGCCGGACGGGGTGCCGTGGCGCATTCCCCGCGAGGAGGTCGACGGCGTCGTGGATCTGACATTTGCCACGTACAAGCCTCTTGCCTTCTTCGCTGACCCGGGCTCGGGGTTCGATGAGGCGGACGGAGAACGGTACTGGGATGGCTTCATCGACGCATGGGCTCAGCGGTACGGGAAGCGCCTCAAGCTGAAGGCGGTCGCCTCCGGCCATGGCCAGCACGCGGTCATGTGGGACATGAGTGACCGGCGTCGGCAGCAGACGTTCACCGAGGCCGTGGACCGCTTCTACCGCGACGTTCTGGAGCGGCAGCTGTCCCATGACGGGCACAAGGTGCTGCGCCAGCATGTCGCCAACGCGCGTCGCAGGACGAACGCCTGGGGCTACACGATCGGTAAGGAGCACCGGGAGTCGGCCCGCAAGGTCGACCTCGCGGTCTGTGCAATCGGCGCGCGGATGCTGCGCCGGATGGTCATGAACTCGGCTGCTTGGACGAAGCGCTCGACGGTGCGAGGTAAGGGACGGGTGGTGGTGCTGCGGTGACGACGCCCGAACTTCCCCTGCTGGCCCTGTCGGAGGACGAGAAGCGGATCCTGAACCTTCTCCGAGCCGATCTGGGGGCCCAGCGGAACCAACTCGATCTGCTGGATGCCTACTTCAACGGGGAGCAGGTCATTCGCGACCTCGGGATCTCGATCCCGCCCCAGTTGAAGAACCTGCACACGGTGATCGGCTGGCCGAGGATCGGTGTGGAGGCCCTCGAGCAGCGCCTGGACCTCGAGGCGTTCCGCTGGGCGGACGGCTCGGACGCTGCGGAGCTGACAGAGATAGCCGAGGCGAACGACATATTCGATGAGGCGTCCCTCGCCCACCTTGACGCCCTGACCTACGGCCGCGAGTACGTGACAGTCGGCTCCGGAGACGGCGAGGAGCTGCCCCCGATCATCAGCTTCGAGTCCCCGCTCGACATGACCCTGCACTGGGACGCGCGCGTCAGGATCCCGCTGTACGCGCTGCGGGAGTGCCTGGGGTCGCCCGAGTACGGGCTTGCCCCGGAGGACCGGCTGGTCACGCTCTACCTCCCCGATCAGACTGTGTACGCGGTGCAGGGGCAGGGCGACTGGGAGGTTCTCGACCGGGACATCCACAACCTCGGCATGGTGCCGGTACTGCGGATGGCGAACCGGCAGCGGACCGCGGACCGGGTGGGCAAGTCGGAAATCACTCCCGAGGTCATGTCCATCACCGACGCGGCGTGCCGGCGGCTGATGGGCATAGAGGTGGCAGCGGAGTTCTTCGGGGCGCCGCAGCGCTACATCCTGGGCGCGTCGGAGTCCGCTTTCCAGGACGCTGAGGGCAATGCGAAGAGCGCCTGGGAGACGTACATCGGCCGGGTGCTGGCCTTGGAGCGGGACGAGGACGGCAACGTGCCGACTGTCGGCGCGTTCACGGCTCACGACCCGTCTGGGCAGACAAAGATCATCGACCTGTACGCCCGGATCATGGCAACTCAGCTCGGGCTGCCGCCGCACATGCTCGGCTACACCAGCGACAACCCTGCCAGCGCGGACGCTATCCGCTCGAGCGAGGCCATGCTGGTCAAGAAGGCCGAGCGGCGGATCCGGCGGTTCTCGGCGACGTACCGGGACATGATGCGGCTGGCTTTGTGGGTCCGTGACGGCGAGCCGCCGGAGAAGTCCCGGCGTATCGAGACGGTCTGGCGCAACCCGGCAACGCCCACCATCGCGGCCCAGACGGATGCCGCGGTGAAGATGGTGCAGGCGGGCATTCTGCCGCCCGATTCCGATGTCGTCCTGGAGATGGCCGGCCTGTCGGAGGACCAGCGCCGCCGGGTGACTGTCGAGCGGCGGCGTGCCGCTGGCAGTGCCGCGGCTGGCGAGCTGCTCAACCGCCTGACGCAATTGGGGAACCAGACTCCGGTGCCGACCGCTTCGGAGGTGTCCGGTGGCGACAGCGGTCTCGGATGACGCCGAGGGAGCGCGCCGCCTGAGGGCCGCGCAGGTCGGGGTTACCCGGCTGCTGGTCCGGGACATGCGCGGACTGCGGCGGCTGATCATCCCGTCCCGGCTGGACCAGTCGATTCCCGACTGGATGGCCGCCGTCCGCATCCTGGTCGGCCAGTACGGTACGGCGTCGGCGGCCCTGGCTGCGGACTACTACGACGCCGAACGGGTCGCGGCCCGCGTGACCGGCAGGTTCACCGTGCCGCTCCTGGACCCCCCGCCGGACGCCCAGGTCGACTCGAGCCTGCGGTGGGCGACCAAGGACGTCTGGGAGCGTGATCCTGAGGATCCGGCTACGACCCAGGCTCAGCGGGAGCCGCTCGAAGTGCGGCTCGACCAGGCCGAGAAGAAGGCCGAAGCGGTAGCGCAGAAGCTGGTGACCGACCAGGGCCGCGGCACCGTCCAGGAGGCAGTGCGCCGGGATTCGCAGGCAACCGCCTGGGCCCGCTCGGCCGCCCTTGGTGCGTGTTCCTTCTGCAAGCTCCTCGCCATCCGCGGTGCGGTCTACAAGCAGGACACGGCGAACTTTCGGTCACACGACGGCTGCCACTGCGGCGTCCTGCCCGTCTTCAAGGGGCAGCGCTTCGAGCTGGCCACCCATACACGCGAGTGGGAGCGGCTCTACAGGGAGTTTGCCGCGCCCTACTCGGGCGATCAGCTGCGGCGCTTCCGGCGCGCTCTCGCCGACAACGGGCACCTACCCGCTCTGTAATCCCCGGCCGCCCTGGAGGTGGCCTTTCTCAGCCCCTGGAGGGCCGTTTCACCATGCCTGAAGAGACCCAGACCGAGCATGTCGAAGAGCTGCCGCAGGAGACCGAAGCCGCCCCGGAGGCGGACACCACCGAAGAGGAACCCTTCGATCGCAAGCGGGCCGAGGCCGCGCTGCGGAAGAAGAACTCCGAGGCGGAGAACCTGCGCAAGCGGCTGCGCGAGCTGGAACCCCTTGCCGCGAAGGCAAAGGAACTCGAGGACGCGCAGAAGACGGAGGCCGAACGCCTCGGCGAGCAGCTCACTGCGCAGCGCGAACGCGCCGAGAAAGCGGTACGCGCTGCGGTCGCCTCCAAGGTGGAGGCCCTGGCAGCCAAGCAGTTCGCCGACCCGGAAGACGCGGTCGGTGCGCTCGACCTCACCACCTACGTGGACGGCGACGGCGTCATCGACACCGACCAGATCCGGGCCGACCTCGGCGAGCTGCTGAAGCGCAAGCCGCACTGGGCTCTGCCCGACGACAGCAGCCCCCGCCGCCCCGCTCCCGACCGCACGCAGGGCTCCTCAGGCAACGGCGCACGTACCCCCACCAGCCCCGGCGACGAGTTCGCCGGGTTCATGCAAAGGGCCCTCAAGGGCCGCTGAGAGAGGTAGCCCAAGATGGCACACACCAATCCGATCAAGCTGTCGGACGTCGACAGCACCTTCCTGCCGAAGACCCTGGTCGGACCGATCTTCGCGAAGTCCGTCGAACAGTCCGCGGTGATGTCGCTGGCCAAGCGAGTCCCGCTCGCCATGACCGCCAACACGGCCGTGCCGGTGCCGCTGGACGTGCCCACGGCCGACTGGGTCGAGCAGGCCGGCCGCAAGCCTCTGTCGTCCGGCGGGGTCAGCATCAAGCAGATGACCGGCAAGAAGATCGCCGTCCTCATCCCCGTCGCGATGGAGGTCGCAGACAGCAACGCCGCCGGCCTGTGGACCCAGCTCCAGCAGGATCTGCCGACCGCGTTCGCCCGCGCCTTCGACCGCGCGACAGTCCACGGCAAGACCATGAAGGGCGCCACCGGCCCCTTCGCCGACTACCTGGCCGCGACGACCAAGTCGGTCACCATCGGTACGGCCTCGCAGGCCACGGGCGGTATCTACAAGGACATCGTCAACGGCATGAAGGAGGTCATCGACGACGACTGGGACTACACCGGCTCCGTCCTGGACCACCGGATGAAGCCGTCCCTGCTCGGCGCGACCGACACCACCGGCCGCCCCATCTTCGTCGACACCACCGTCCCGGGGACCGGTGCCGCGCTCGCGGGCACCCTGGTCGGCGAACCGGTTGCCTACTCCCGGGCCGTCTCCGGCAAGCTCCGCCGCCAGTCCGGCACCGTCGACACCGGCCTGCGCGGCATCGGCGGCGACTGGTCTCAGGCCGCCTACGGCGTCGGCATGGACATCACCGTCAAGATCAGCCGCGAGGCGACCTACATCGACGAGGACGGCGGAGTGCACTCCGCCTTCCAGGAGAACCTGGTTCTCCTCCTCGCCGAGGCCTACTACGGCTTCGTCCTCGGCGACGTCGAGGCCTTCGTGAAGTACCTGGCGGCCGGCGGCTCCTCCTGATGCCGGGCGTGGAGGGTGGCCGGGCGCCGATGCGGATCGTCGCCCGGCTGCACGGCTACCCGCCGCGCCACAACGCCGGCGCCGAGTGGATGGTCCACTCCATGCTGCGGGCCCTCGTCGACCGCGGCCACGACGTGTCCGTGTGGCTATCCCGCTACACGGCGGACAATCAGGACTACGAGCTCGACGGCGTCAAAGTCGTTCCGCTCCAATCCCGCCTGGACGCGGGCACCGCGATCCGCCAGGCCGATGTCGTCGTCTCCCACCTGGAGAACGTCCCCTCGGCCGGGGCGCTGGCCCGCGGGCACGGCAAGCCTCTCGCGGTTGTCTGCCACAACACGCACCTGCAGAGCTTCAGGGAGATGGCGCAGGGCGCAGAACTCGCCGTCTACAACTCCCACTGGATGCAGCGCGAGGCCGAACTCTTCTTCGCCGAGTACCCCAAGGGTGTCCGGCCCACGAGTGAGGTGATCGTCCGGCCGCCCGTCTTCGCCGACGAGTACCGGACCAAGCCAGGTTCCAAGGTGACGCTCGTCAACCTGAACCTGGAGAAGGGTGGGGCGCTCTTCGAGAAGCTCGCCCGCCGGATGGCGGACGTGCAGTTCCTGGCGGTCGTCGGCGCGTATGGCGAGCAACTCGTTCCCGACCTGCCGAACGTCGAGGTCATCGACCACATGTGTGGCCATGAGATGCGGGACGCCGTCTATGCCAAGACGAAGATCCTGTTGATGCCGTCGTCCTACGAGTCATGGGGGCGTGCCGGCGTCGAAGCCATGGCCTCAGGAATCCCGGTCATAGCCCACCCCACCCCGGGGCTGTGCGAGTCGCTGGGCGAGGCAGGCGTCTTCATCGACCTGCACGACGCGGACGGGTACGAGATGGCCATCCGCAAGCTCCTCACCTCGCGGACCGAGTACGGCCTCGTCTCGAAGCGGGCCAAGGCCCGGTCCGCGGAGCTCGATCCGGCGGCGGACCTTGCCGCGTGGTGCGATGCCGTGGAGGCCCTGGCCTAAGGAGGCAGTGATGACCTTCGTCCCTCCGACGGCCGAGCAGCTGGGGTTGTACCTGGGCCTGCCTGAGATCGACGGCGATCGCGCTGACCTCCTCATCGAGCAGGCGGTCGCACTGGGGCAGTCAGTGGTCAAGCCGCTGCCCGACGAGGCCACCGCGGTTGTCCTGTCCGTGGCTGGCCGTGCCTACGTCAATCCGCAGCAGGTGTCCTACGAGACGATCGGCCCGATGTCGGTCCAGCGTCCGACGGGCAGCGGCGGCCTGTATTTGACCAAGGCCGACAAAGCGGCCCTGAAGTCGCTGGCCGGTCGCGGCGGCGCCTTCACGGTCGACCCCACACCGGAGACCGCCGACCCGTCGCCGACATGGCCTGTCGACGACGGCTACGGGACTGGGCTGTCCTACGAGCCTGGCTGGGGGTGGGTGTAGTGCCCGCCCCGTACCCCTACGGGGAGACCGTGGTGCGCTTGCGCCGCGGGGTGTCACCAGGACGTGACCCACGCGGGCAGCCGATCCCCGGGCCGCTATCGGAGACGCCGGTCGCAGGCTGCGTAGTCGCACCGCGGGCGGAGACTCCTCAGGTGGGCGGCGACCAGCAGCAGGCCAGAGACACAGTCATCGTCGGGTACACCGTCTACGCCCCGCCTGGATCCGACTGGAAGACGACGGATCAGGTACGGATCCGGGGCGAAGTTTGCGACGTCACGGGTGAGCCTGGCGACTGGGGTCGGAATGCCTTCACCGGCCTTGCCGGCCCTGTCCAGTTTGCGGCGGACAGGGTCACCGGATAGGGCGGGCTTGCTCGACGGCCGCGATGAGCTTCACCGCGGCTTCGTTGCTCCGGCGCGGAATGGACAGGCTGTACGGATCCTCGTAGGGCGGTCGGCCGCCGCTCCCCGACCCCGTCGCTTTCTCCGGCGCCGGAGCGCTGTTGGGCAGGACGAACTGCACATAGCCGTGGAAGAGACGGCTGCCGGGCTTGTACCGACTGGCCGTGACGTCTGCGGCGCGGATCCGGATCGGCGCTGGCTTGGGCCCGACAGGCGTCTTCGTGATGGTGATCCACTCTCCGTCGAAACTGATCTGCCCGAGCACGCCCTTGACATCCATACGACCCCCAAAGTGGTGAGGAGCTGAGGGTATGGCCGCGCGCTTCAAAATGTCCCGGAAAGGCGTCGGTCAGCTGCTCCGCTCGCCGATGATCCTCGGCGAGATGGTCCGCCGAGCGGAAGTCATCAAGGCCGTCGCAGAGAGCATCGCACCGGCAGGCGGTCCTTCTGACCCGCACGCCGGAAACTACAAGGAGTCCTTCTTCGTCACGTCCACCGACCGCGGAGGGCGCAGACGAGACCGCGCGACGGCCACCGTCGGAAACAGCGTCTACTACGCGCGGTGGGTGGAGTACGGCACGGAGAAGGTGCCAGCTCACCACGTACTGCTTCGTGCGGCGCAAGCAGGCGAACTCTGATGGCGGCCGTCGGATCCGTGGACGTCGAACTGCTGGTCATTCAGTGGCTGCAGGCCCAGCTCGGGTCGGGCGTCGTCGTCCGGGACGAGCTCGACAGCAACCTCCTGAGCGAACTTCCCACCGTCCAGGTCGAGCGGGTAGCGGCGGGTGACGACGACGGATTTCGGATCGACCGGGCGTGCATTGACATCGACGTGTACACCGCAACGCGGAGCGCATCGATCGCACTGTCCCTCCAGATCCGTGGCCTGCTGCTGACGCAGCTACCCGGCTCCACCACGGGGGGCGCCGTCGTCGGGCGTGTCCAGACTGTCACCGCGCCAGGCGCGCGCCCCTACGAGAACACCGGTCTCCGCCGAGTCGGAGCCACCTACCAGCTGTACAGCCATCCGGCCTCATGACCGGTTGAGGGACCGCGCCGGCCCCTGTCCCGACCCCGTCCGCAGGCGGGGTCTTCGCATGTAGGAGACCCTTCATGGTCAACATCACCCGTGCCGCGGACCTCACCCAGATCGGCGCCAATGGCGGCGGCTGGGTCGCGGACCTCGGTACCGCCGCCCCCGCCACCCCTCTGACTCAGCCGGCCGCGGCATGGAAGCCGCTCGGCTGCATCTCCGACGACGGTCTCGTCCAGGGCTTCGACGAGGACAGCCAGGAGTTCACCCCGTGGGGCCTGACCTCCCCGATCCGTACCCAGATCACCAAGTCGCTGCGCACGTTCAAGCTCACCGCGTGGGAGACCTCCCGCACCACGGTCCAGTCGCTGCAGTACCGCATCCCCGTCGCCGGTCTCACCCCGGTCGCGGGCCTCACCAGCTTCGCGGAGACGGCCTCCCCGACCCCGGACCGCCGCGCCTTCTGGTTCGCGATCTTCGACGGCGACACCTCGCGAGGCTTCTACGTCCCCGAAGGGGAGATCAGCGACCGCTCCGACGTCACCCACAAGCAGGACCAGATGGCGGGCTTCGAGTGGACCATCACGGCCTACCCGGACGCCGCCGGCAACACGGTCTACCACGCGGACATGGTCCCGGCCACGCCCGCCTACACCGGGTCCTGACCCCGATACGGCGGGCAGGCCGACACCTGGCGCGGTCCCGGCCTGCCCGCCTGCACCATCCATCGACCGCGCCCGCATGAAAGGACCGCGCCATGACCCAGACCCACCCCGAAGTGACCCCCGCCGAGGCCCAGGAAATCGAGGCTTCCGGCCACTACGTCGCTGCCGAACTCTGCGGCAAGGCGCTGGAGGTCGTGCCGTCCGGCGCGTGGAAGCAGAGCACCATGCGCATGCTCCGCAGCGGCGACATCGACGCCTTCATGGAGCGGGTCCTCAGCCCTGACTCCTATGACCTCTACCTCGACCTCGACCCCTCGAACGACGAGGTCGGCGCATTCGTCGCCGATGCCGGGGAGGCCTCCGGCGAACCGGTGGGAAAGTCCAGTGGACCCACGGCATCATCGAGGCGCACGCGGAAGCGCTAGAGGCCGACCTCGCACGCTACTACCCACGCGATGCTGACCAGCTCGAGACCTACCACCGCGGAAACATGTCCTCCCGGCGGCTCCGGGTTCTGATCCAAGGCCTGCCGCCGGAGTCGGCGACGATGACGGCCCTGCGTAACGCCATGCCGGACGAAGAGCTCGACGAGCAAGCCGACCAGGGCAAGCCCGAGCAGGGACGCTGGTCACAGTCCGAGCTCCTGCTGGCTTCGGCCATCGACGCTCTCCGTCGCGTCGAATACGTCCTGATCTGCGCGAACACCGACAGCAAGGCCAAGCGCCCGGCTCCCCCCGAGCCCATTGCGAGACCTGGTGCAAGGCCCCGAAGGGCCAAGCCCGTTCTCACCGAGACGGGCGCCCGCAAGCTCTTCGAGCTGATCAACGGAGGCGCGGCCTGACGCGCGGGAGGAGGCTCCTGTGGCGATTTCCGTAGGGTCGGTTGAGGTCGACGTCGTCCCCAACACACAGGGGATCTACACACGCCTGAACTCCGCACTCGTGCCCGCTGCCACGCAGGTGGGCGAGGACATGGGTCGAGTCATCGGCCAGAGGCTCACGGTCCGCATCGTCCCCGCAGTCCGGGACGCCATCGAAAACGGTGGCCGTGCCGCCCGCCCCTCGGCAGCCAGGCAGGGCGACGAGGCCGGCGGCGCCTTCTCGCGCAGCCTGAAGACCAAGCTCGAGGCAGCGTTCCGCAGCCTGCCGAAGCTTCAGATCGACGCCGACACCAGTGAAGCCGACGCGGACCTACAGGCGCTAAGGGTCCGCATGGAGACCCTGGCCGGCAAGCGGGTCGGCATCGACATCGACGCGGCAGAGGCCAAGGCCGAGATCCGCCTGATCGAGGCCGAGCTGGAGAGGCTCGGTGCCCGGCACCCCAACGTCCAGGTACGGGCCGACACCGCAGCGGCTCGCGCCCAGCTCGCCCTCGTCCACGCGGAGATCGACGCGGTCGACGGCAAGCGGGCACGAATTGACGTCGACACGTCCGGGGCGCTGTCCGCGATTCTCCAGCTGACGGTTGCGATCGGTGGACTTGCCGTCCTGCCTGCCATCCCGGTTCTGGCGGCCGGTATCGGCGCGATCGGGTCAGCCGCTGTGGCGTCCGCCGCAGGTGTCGGCGCACTCGCCGCTGTCGCAGCCCCCGCGTTCATCAACATCGCCGGCGCCCTGCAGGCTCAGAAGGCAGCGCAGGAGGCAGCCACTGCGGCGTCCCAGCGCGGAGGCCAGGCCGGTGCGCAGGCATCCTCGCGGGCCCTGCAGATGGCCGGAGCCCAGCAGGCATTGGCCTCCGCGCAGCGCAACGCCGCCTCTCAGATCGCCTCGGCGCACGACCAGGTTCGTCAGGCCGCCCGCGGGGTGGGCGACGCCGAGCGGCAGCTTGCCGACGCTCAGAAGAACGCCCGTCAGGCCCAGCTGGACCTGGTGTCGGCACGCAAGGAGGCGGCACAACAGCTCGAGGATCTGTCCAGCCGCTACGCCGACGCCCAACTGTCCGTCCGAGAGGCGGAACTGTCCCTGGCGGAGGCCCAACAGCGACGGCGTGAGGTGGAGGCCGACCCGAAGGCCACCCTGCTGGAAAAGCAGCGGGCTGCACTTGCCGTGGACCAGGCAACCCAGCGCTTGAAGCAGCAGACCGTCGAAACGAAGAGGCTCGGGGAAGAGTCGACGACCGCGGCTGCGGCTGGGGTGGAGGGCTCCGACACGGTCCGCCGCGCGCAGGATCGGCTGTCGGACACCCAGCAGACGGTCGCCGACCGGAGCCGCGGCGTGGCCGACGCTCAGGAAGCCGTGGTGAAGGCCCAGGCAAACGTCGCCCGCGTTTCGGCGCAGGCCGCAGACTCCATCGCGTCCGCTCAGCGCGGCATAGCCTCCGCGTCCGCTTCGGCGGCCGGGGGCGTCGATCAGGCTGCCATCGCACAGGCCAACTACCAGGCCGCGCTGGACAAGCTGAGCCCCAGCGCGCGGGGCACATTCGACGCGTTCCAGTCCCTGCGGACCGCGTTCAAGGCCTGGTCGGAGTCCCTGCAGCCGGCCGTGATGCCCCTGTTCACGCGCGCGCTCGAGGGCGTCAAGAACTCCCTTCCGGGTCTGACTCCGTTCGTGCTGGGCGCCGCCGAGGCGATCGGGATCCTGCAGGACAAGGTGTCGGCGGGCTTCAGGTCACCGTGGTGGCAGTCCTTCCGAGATGACCTCGCCAAGTCGGTCGTTCCGGCGACGGTAGGGCTGGGTGTCGCCTTCGGCAACGTCTTCAAGACACTCGCCGGGATCGTGGACGCCTTCCTGCCGCACATGGACTCCATCTCGCAGCGCATGCAGGAGATCACGGGCCGTTGGGCGCAGTGGGCTACCGGCCTCAAGGGCTCCGACTCGTTCGAACGGTTCCTGGCCTACTCCTCCTCGCAGGCGCCGATCCTGGCCAAGGCCCTGGGTGACATCGGTTCCGGTCTCTTCGAGGTTGCCCGTGCCGCCTCACCGCTGTCCGGCCCGATACTCCAGACCCTGGGGGCAGTCTTCTCGGCGATAGCCTCCATCGCGGAGACCTTGCCGTGGCTGATCCAGCTGATGTACGCCGCCTGGGTTGCCACGAGGCTGTGGACGCTCGCGCTGATCATTTTCAACGCCGTGATGAACGCCAACGTCTTCGTCCTGATCATCATCGGGATCATCGCGCTGGTCGCGGCCGTCATCTACGCCTACGAGCACTGGGGCTGGTTCCGGGGCATCGTCAACTCTGTCTGGGAAGCCATCCAGGCCGGCGCCCAGTACGTGTGGTCGATCCTGCAGCCCATCCTCGCCGGGATCTGGGCCGCTCTGCAGTTCCTCGGATCTGTGGCCATGTGGCTCTGGACGAACGCGATCCAACCCGCGTTCGAGGGGATCTGGCTGGCGGCGCGCGTCCTCTTCGCCGTCCTTGTCGTGGTCGTGATCACGCCCTTGGTGCTGATCTTCAAGGCGCTCGCCGCAGTCGTGATGTGGCTGTGGGAGGAAGTCTTCGCACCCGCCTTCCGCGGGATCGCAGACGTTGCAGTCTGGCTGTGGCAGACGGTCCTCCGTCCAGTCTTCACCTCGATCGGAGACGCGGCGGTCGCGCTGTGGCGCGACTACCTCAGCCCGGCCTGGGAGGGCATCAAGTCGGCTACGCGATCGGTGGGCGTGGCGTTCCGGGAGTTCTGGGAGTCCTACGTCAAGCCGTTCTTCGGGTGGATCGCGGAGAAGGCCACATGGCTCTACGAGAACGGAATCAAGCCCCCGTTCGACCGGATCCGCTCAGCGGTAGGCCTGGTCAAGGACGCTTTCGCCCTCGCCAAAGACGGCATCAAGACGGTCTGGGACCAGCTCGTCGACATCACCCGCAGGCCGGTCCAGTTTGTGGTCGACACGGTCTACAACGGCGGTATTGTGCCGGTCTGGAACACGATCGCGAGGATTGCCGGACTCGGACAGCTTGAGAAGTTGAAATTCGCCTCGGGCGGCTCCGTCTTCGGTGCAGGCACCGCGACGTCAGACTCGATCCCGGCCCTGCTCTCCAACGGCGAACACGTCTGGACGGCACGCGAGGTGCAGGCGGCCGGTGGCCACTCGGTCGTGGAATCTCTGCGGCAGCGAGCCCTCCAGAGCGGTTCAACCTTCGCGTCCGGTGGCGCCGTCGGCGTCCCGCGGTTCGCCGAGGGGGGCGTCGTCGACTGGCTGTCGGACAAGGCGCAGCAGATCGGCGGGGCTGTAATGACAGCCTTCGACTTCATGTCGAACCCCGGTAAGGGCTGGGACCTTGCAACCAAGGTCCTGCGCGACAAGATCAGCGAGAAGTTGACCGGTAACCAGTTCGCGCAGGCCCTGAGTCAGTTGCCGCTGACCTTGCTTCGCAAGCTGAAGGACAAGGTTATTTCGGCTGCGGAGAGCCTCATCGGAGGCGGCACCGCGTCGGGGTCCGTCGCCGCGGCGATGGGCTTCGCGCGCTCCCAGGCCGGCAAGCCCTACCAGTGGGGCGGCGCAGGCAATCCATCCTGGGACTGCTCCGGCTTCATGTCCGGCATCCAAAAGGTCATCCTCGGCCAGTCCCCACTCGGTCGCCTGTGGTCCACGTTCTCCTTCCAGGGGGACGCGGCCCCGGCTGGCTGGCGACGCAATCTTCGATCGCCCTTCATGGTCGGCATCACAAACGCCGGGGTGGGCCACACCGCCGGCACCCTCGCGGGAATGAATGTCGAGTCGAGAGGCGGCGACGGCGTCATCGTCGGCAGTCGCGCCCGCGGCTACAACAACAGCCTCTTCAACGACTGGTACGGATTCGCCCCCGCCATCGGAACCTATGACACGGGGGGCTATCTCCAGCCGGGAATGAACCTGGCCTACAACGGCACCGGCAGGCCCGAGCCGGTCCTGACCACCGCCCAGTTCGACCGTCTGACCGCAGCCACGGGAAGGGGCGGCACCTCGGACCAACGCTCGTACCAGATTGTCCTCGACGGCTCCCGCATGACCACCGCCGAGCAGGCCGCCGACCTGCAGCGGCGCCTGGCCTTCTACGGCTGAGAAAGGAGGCACGGTGGCCGTCGCCATCACCCTGGGCACGCTGCAACTCAGCAATACCGACTCGGCTGGTGTGCAATGGACCGTCACCAACCTGAAGGGTTGGCACTCCGCAGGCGTGCGGGCCGGCTACCAACCCCGGCAGTCGGATCACGGCGGCTGGGCGTCACCGGTCTACCTGGACAGCAGGCCCATCACCGTCGAAGGCCTTCTCTCGGCGCCCAGCACTAGTGCGCGGGACGCGGCGATCGAGCAACTGATCGCCGCGGACTCGCTGACCGACACCACCCTCTCCGTAGCGGAGGCCATCCCCAAGCAGGCGACCGTCCGACGCTCGGGCGAACTGCTGATCGAACTGGTCAACGAGTACAGCGCCACCTACAGCGCCCTGGTGACCGCGGCGGATCCGCGCCGGTACTCCACCACCCTGCAGTCCCAGTCGACCGGCCTCCCCTCGGTGACGGGCGGCCTGACTCTCCCGATCACGATGCCGATCACCATCAGCACCACCTCGACCGGCGGCGGATTCACGCTCACCAACGCCGGGACGATCGCCACCAGGCCGACGTTCACCCTGACCGGGCCAGCCGCGCTGCCGGTCATCACGGCCACACGCCCCGACGGCTCGATCTCTCAGCTCGCCTACTCCGAGTCCCTCGGCGCCGGCGACACCCTTGTCATCGACACAGCGGCGCACTCGGTCATCCTCAACGGCACTGTGAGTCGCCGCCCCTTCATCTCTGCCCAGCCCTACTGGCCAGAGATAGCCCCCGGCAGCTCCCTGTCCGTGCGTTGGACCGCCTCCGCCTACGACCCCGCCGCCCTGCTGACCGGCACCTGCCGCAGCGCCTGGATGTAAGGAGACGCTGATGGTTGCGACCGATCCGCTGTGGCTGCCCGGTCTGTCCTACGACGAGACCGAGCTGCGCAAGATGGACAGCCAACTGACGATGGCGACGTCCACGGCGGCGATGGGACGAGGAGGCGTGCGCCCTGGCGATCCTGGGCTCGCGGTGTCTCTCGCCGGCACGACTGTCAATGTCTCCGCAGGCGTGGGTATCGCCACCCGCTCTGGGCAGGGCAGCTACCGCTTCCAACTCGCCGCAACATCCCCCGGAACGCTCTCGGCAGCGCACGCCACCCTGACCCGGATCGACCTCGTGTACGCCCGCGTCTGGGACAACGCGGTCGACTCCAGCGGCCTGACCAAGGCCGACACGGTGTACCTGGCGGGCACGCCGTCCGGTTCACCGGTCGCTCCGTCGCCGGGCGCCACGGAGATCTACACGGTGCTGGCCACCATCACCGTCCCCTCCGTGGCCGGAGGCGGTACGGCGGCGGCGACGGTATCGACGACGGCCCGGCAGGTCACGGTGGCCCCGGGCGGCATCCTGCCTGTGACCTCCGCCGCGGACATCGCTCTCGCCGGCCTGTACGCCGGGCAGGCCCGGTACAACACAGTCCGCGGCGTGCTGGAGTTCTGGAGCGGCTCCGCCTGGCAGGCGCAGGGTGACTGGGCCGCGTACACGCCGACGTGGGGCGGGGGACTGGCCACGATGGGCTCGTCGGTGTCCAAGGGGCGGTGGACACGCGTCGGCAACATGATCACCGCGACGGGCGTCCTGAAGTGGGGCACCGGCAGCACGATCAATAGCAGCAACGTGACGGCGACGTTGCCGGTCACGGCCGTCACGGCAGCCGACATCGTGTGGCAGGGTCACGGCTACTTCTTCGACGGCGCGAATCCCTTCAAACCCTTGGCGCCGGTCACAGTGTCGGCTGGGACGACGACCATCCTGTACGCCGTCCGGCAATCCGACCTCGGCTACCAGTCCCCGGGCAGCCTCAGCTACACCTGGGGCAGCGGCAGCCTGATGACCTTCCAGCTCGCCTACGAGGCGGCCTAGGTGCCTGCGCTGGAGCTGGCATGGTACGGCTGCGACCTGCACACGGGCCGGATCTCGGAGGAACTGGCCGCAGTCACCGCGCAGAGCCTGTCTCGCCGTCTGGGTGCGGCGACGAGCGCAAGCCTGGACCTGGCCCTGTCCGGCGCTCCGAGCGAGTGGGAGACCGCCACCGATCCTGGGCGGACGCTGCTGGTTGCCGTCGACACGCTCACGAACACGCCGCTGTGGGCGGGCATCACTCTCACCCGGGCCGGTGGGTCGGCGACCAGCGTTCAGCTGGGGATCGGTAGCCCCGAGGGCTACCTGGACCGTCGCTACCCAGGCTCGTACAGCACCACCGCGGACGCCTCGACGGTCATCGCCGACCTGGCCGCACCGATCATCACCGACGGACTCCCGCTCACGTTCGATGCGACGGCGAGCGGCCTGACCATCGACTACGTCAGCGTCGACACCGACGACAAGACCATCCTCTCGTCGATCCAGACGATCACCGCGATGGAGGGCGCGCCAGAGTGGACGATCGACGTCGTCTGGGCTGACGCCGCCCACACGGCTTTCGCACTGGTCATGCGGATCCGGCCGACGATCGGGACGACCACCACCCCTCAGGCCATCTTCGACATGCCGGGCTGCATCTCCGCCTACCAGCTCACCGAGTCCTACGAGCAAGGCAAAGGGGCCACGGTCGTCCAAGCCTCCGGGGACGGTGAGGGCGACGTGCGGCTGCAGTCCGACGTGCAGACCGCCAGCGCCCTGATCGCCGCCGGCTGGCCCCGCTGGGTGCACCGCTACAGCCCCGGCACCGGCATCTCCGACCTCGACCAACTCAACGCCCACGCCACCCAGACACTGTCGCTGCTGCAGGCTGGCGCCCGCTCGTGGACGGTGAAAGCAGCCGCGTCGGCGGCGCCGCGGCTGGGCACGGACTGGACGCTCGGCGACACCATCGGCGTCGAGATCGCCCCAGGCCGCAGCCTCCGCCACCCGCTCGGCATCACCACAACGGGCCGCGCCTACGGCTGGGACCTCGACATCAGCGGCGACGAGGTTGCACCGATCCTGCTGGAGGACTGATGCCGAACCCCGCCGACCTACTGCCGCCGTCCCCGTCGGACCTGTGGCGGACCGTCCGCGAACTGCGGCGTGATCTGTCGGAGTTCATCGCCTCGAGGCGTTCCGAGCGCACGGGGAACCTGCGCGTCTACACGTCGACCGGCACGCTGATCCTGGAGACCGGCGCCCTGCCCGACACGCACGTCGACGGGTCGACCCAGGAAGGCGTCCGCATCTACCGCGAGGACGGGTCGCTCGTAGCGTCGGTGGCCGCGCAGCCATCGGTGACGGGTACGGACCGGCAGGCGTGGACGCTGTACGACCGGCAAGGCGTGGCTGTCGTCGCCGATGACCCGGTGGCCGCTGGCGGCCTGGCCCTGCCATACATCCCGGTGCCTTTCGCACGGTCCTGGTACAACGACTGGGCGGGGACGAACAGCGGCTCCTTCGTCGACATCTACCAGACGACGATCAAGAAGCAGCAGGCCATGTGCTACGTCATCCTCGCGCACACCAATGACGTCGCTGCCGCGACGGGCCAGGTGCGGATAACGGCCAACGGGACCACAGTCAGCGGTTCCACGACGAGCACGTCGTTCAGCGTGACCACCACGACGATCGGCCCCTTCGCCCTCCCCGGCGCCCAACTCGACGCGGTTGACCTCCGCGTCCAGGGCCGCATGGCCTCCGGCACCGGCAACGTTCGCTGCGAGATCATCACCGCCTCCCAGATCCAGGCCTAGGAGACCGCCGTGGGCACACCGCCCGACATGCCACCCGGCGCCCGCGACATCGTCGTCGAGCTCCCTCTGCCGATCAGTGAGCAGAACCCTCCCGACCTGCCGCCTATCCCGGATCCACCCGAGAACCCGGACCCTGGCGGCGGCGCCACCATCGCCACCTGACCCCAGCCCCCGAGCCCACCGCCGGGGGCTCCCTCATGAAAGGCCCAGCATGGGCGAGATCTGGATCCCCGAGGCCGAACGCCTCGGCGACGGCGTCATCGCGGGAGCCGGCGCCATGGACACCCCCAACCTGCCGCCGCGCGTCGTCTGGCACACCACCGAAGGCAGCTCCGGCAGCAGCGCCGCGTTCCACGGCACAGCCGACTACCTCATGTCCGAGAACTACGAGCCGCACATCCTGTACGACCCGCGCACGGACCAGCTCGGCCAGTTCGGACCCCTCAACCAGTCGGCGAAGGCCTTGGTCAACGCAGGGACTGTCCGCACCAACAGGACCGGCCGCGTCTGCATCCAGATCGAGGTCATGGCCAAGGCGGGCACCCCGTTCACCAGCTACTGGAAGCCGGGCAAGAACTTTGCCGCCCTGCTCCGGGCGATCCGCTCGTGGGGCGTGCCGGACGAGTGGCCGGCCGGTCGACTGGCCCAGTCGTACAGCGATGACTCGCCTCGCCCTCTGACGATCTGGCAGACCCGTGGCGGCCACTACGGCCACAGCAACGTCCCCGGAAACGATCACTGGGATCCGGGAGCCATCGACAGGGCCGCTCTACTCGCGGCCGGAACCGTAACGCCTACCCCGGAGGGATTCACCATGGACGCTGCCGCAGAGGCCTGGTTCGGCCAGCTCAACGCGATGCTGTGGGGCCTCAAGAACGACCTCGCCGCCCAGCAGGCCACGGTCGCCAGCCTCGTCAAGCTCGTCGCCGCCGACCACGACCTCGACGTCGCCGCCGTCGGCGCAGCCGTCAAGAAGGCTGTCACCGACGCCCTCGCCGCAGGCACCGTCGACGTCGACGTCACCGTCCACGACAAGACCACGACCACTCCGAAGGTGAGCTGACCCATGACCGTCTCCCTCGACCGCGCCTACTGGCTTGGCCTCCTTATCTCCGTCGTCCTGCCGGTCCTGGTCGGGCTCGTCACGACCCGCGTCACGTCCGCAGGCACCAAGGCCGTCCTGCTGCTCGCGCTGTCCACGGCGAACGGGCTCCTCGTCGAGGTAGCCAACCCGGGCCCCGGCTTCGACCTCGGCACCGCCGCCATCCTCGCTGCCGTCAGCTTCGCCACCGGCGTCCTCGCCCACTTCGGCCTCTGGAAGCCCGCCGGCGTCTCCGGCAAGGCCCAGGACAGCCTCGTCACGGCGTCCCAGCCGCGGAGCGTGTGATGCAGTGCCGCGCGGCCAAGCGCCTCAGGCGCCGACTCGGCCGCCGCGGCGTCATCCTCACCTGCTACGGCCTCGTCTGGATCCTGTACGGCTACGGACAGCTCGTCACCCCGCAACCGGACCAGCGAGGCCTCGGGCTTGCCCTCCGCCTCATCCCACTGGACACCTGGGCGTGGGGCTGGATCACAGCAGGAGCAATAGCAGTGGTGTGCGCATGGGCTCCGCCGGGCCGTGACGCTGCCGGATTCGTAGGCCTGGTACTCATCGTGGTGCCTTGGATGGCCTCGTATCTGACCACCTGGCTACTAGGGGACTACCCCAGAGGCTGGGTGGCCGCGGCGATCTGGACGGTCATCACCGTCCCGGTCATGGTCGTTGCGGGGTGGCCCGAGCCGCCCCGCCAGAAGAGAGCGGAAGCCCCCTATGAACGTTGACACCTGGGTGCAGGTCGGCGCGGGCACGGCCACCACCGTCGCCGCTGCCTTCGTCGGCCGAGCCGCTCGGCGCACGAGGCGGCAGGAGAACCGCGACGACTTCACCACGGTGAAGGACGCGCTGAACGAGCGGATCGACGACCTGAAGGACGAGATGGAAGACCAGCGAAAGCTGGTCGGCGATCAGGCGGAGGCCCTCAACTACCTCGTGCTGCGTGTCAGGTCCCTCGTCTCGTACATCCGCAAGGCCGGCATGGAGCCGCCTGCCGCGCCGCCGATCCCGGAGCGCGTCCGCGACTACCTCCACCACATCGACGTGTGAGAACTGGAGTGCGAGCAGCCCCCACCGCCACGGCGGTGGGGGTGTTTTGCTGTTCCTAGCAGCGGAGTTGAGCCTCGATAAGATGCCATATCGCTGTCCAAAATTGGTACAATTGAGCATGCCTCAGAACCCTGCCGACGGAGCGGGCATCGCCCCCGTCGTACTGAGCGAGCGGAGCACCGAAGGCAAGATCCGCTACGCGTCCGAAAAACTCACCGAGATCCACGACCAGCTCGACGACCCGGCAACCCGCGACCAGCGGGGAACGCTCCTCGGGCTCGCGATGCAGTTGGATTGGGCAGCCGATGCCGTGAAGGCGCAGAACGAAGAGAACGACCAGCTCCGCGAGAGGCTGCGGAAGGCAGAGCGGGCAGCCAACCTGCTGGCAGCCGACCACCGCGCGGTCGAACGCGTACAACGCAGGCTGGACGCCTGGGAACAGCGCCTCCCGGCGAACGTGGCGAAGGCGACCGTCATCGACGTCCTACGTCAGGACCTGGACGGGTCTGTATGACCGAGCCCTACGACCCGCTGCCGGACCTCATCGAGCGGGCGGAGAAGCGACCGGACGGCGTCGACCAGTTGAAGGCCGTCGCCCGCCTCGCCCTCCGCTGGCACCGACCCAAGCTCGACTGGTGCACCGATGGGGTGGCCAAGGACACCGCGACCGGCGAGCTGCTTTGGAAGGTGTACACCGGCTGCGCCTGTGGATCCGGACAGTTCCCCTGCTCCGAGCGGCGCCAGATCACCGCCATCTTCGGCGTGGTCGAGGAGGAAGCGGCGTGACCGACCTCGTCCCGATCCAGCCCGCCGCCACCCCGGCCGTCTACGACCCGGCGACCCTCGCCGTCCTCGCCGCCATGGAACAAGCAGCCGAGGAACACCTCGACGCCATCCGCCCCCACAACACCAAGCGTGGCTACGCCAACGACTGGGCGCTCTGGGAGGAGTTCAACGACTGGCTTGGCGAACGCACCGGCCATCGCGTCGCCTCGACCCACGTCACCAAGGGCATGCTCGTCGGCTTCGTCGTCTGGCTCGACACCATCAAGCTCGCGGCGCCAGCCAGCATCGACCGGCGGATCACCGGGGTCACCGTCACCGCACGCAAGGAGCACGGCGTCGAAGTCCCCAAGGAAGCAACCGTCGCCGCACGGAAGGCACTCAAGCCCCTAAAGCTCGACCCCGACCGAATCGCCCGCGGGCGCGGCAAAGCCCCCGCCGCCACACCCGCCCAGCTCCAGCAGATGTACGCCGCCGCCCCGGCAGGCCTCGCCGGACTCCGCGACCGTGCGCTCTGGCTCATGGCCTTCGGGATCGCCGGCCGGTCCGCCGAAGTCTCCGCCCTCCGCGCCGACGGCATCCAGCTCGTAAGCGAAGGACTCGACGTACACGTCCCCTCAGTGAAGCAGCGGCCACCGCGGGACGTCGTCGTCGCCTACGGCAAGAACCCCGACACCTGCCCGGTCCGCGCCTGGCTCACCTGGAAGGCTGCCGCCGGACTCACCAGCGGGCCAGCCTTCCGGCCCGTCAGCGTCCACGGGCACCTCGGCGCCGACGGACTCACCCCATCTGGATGCCAAGAAATCATCTCCCGCAGTGCCGAACGTGCTGGCGTTGCGGTCCGCCTCACCGGACACAGCATGCGAGCCGGGTTCATCACCACCTCCCGCAAGGCCGGGAAGCGCGAAGAGAAGATTCGTGCCCAGAGCGGCCACGCCGCCAACAGCCCCGTGTTCTGGGGGTACATCCAGGAAGCCGATCGATGGGTCGACGCTGCCAGCGACGACATCGGGCTCTGACCAGGACTTAAGGGAACGTTATGCGTTGGCGCCGTACCGCCAGTGCTCGTAGCGGGTGCGGCAGACCCAGAGGTCCTGCTCGTCGCACGGGCAAGCGCCGCACAGGCCGCACACCTCGCGGTCGCACTCGGAACAAATCACGGGGGAGTCGCTGTCGGGCATGAGCAGAGTGTGCCCGCTCTCCCGCTGCCACACTGGGGTCCCGCCGTTGAAGGAGGAAACGTGCCCCTAGTCGACCGTCTGCCCCTGTCCATCCCGGTCGCCCGCGCCGTACTCCCCAGCGTGCAGCACGACCCGATGCTGCACGCTGGCGTGGCGCTGATGCTGCTCGTCGGCCTCCGGCCTGGCGAGGTCAGTCGCCTCACAGTCGCCGACTACGAGCCGGGCCCTGAGCCCCGTGTCACGGTGGACGGCAACCGTCGCATCTGTATCGCCCCGTCGGCCGCCACTTCCCTCGACACGTACCTGGATGGACAGGACGCAGAGCCCGACGAGCCCCTACTGTTCGGCTTCCATCAGCGGCACGGCGACATGATGCGCCGGGTCTTCACCGAGAAGACGGAGCAGGCCCGCCTGCACGTCAGCATGCACGACCTACGGCAGGCCGCCATGACGGCGGCACTGGAAGACGGTGCTCCCGTCGCCCACATCGACGCCTACTTCGGTACGGACAAGACCGGGCACCTGCGGACAGACAACCTGGCGCCTGGCTTCGACGCGGCGATGGCCCGCACCCTCGAGGCTGTGTTCGGCGGCTGACGTCCGTCGGTGCAGCAGCGGCGTCGCAACAGCCCCCACCTCCGGGTGGGGGTTTCTTCGTTTCTGGAACTTCCCCTGTCATATGCCTACCGTCACCCTGGCCTGCGGGTCTACGGTGCATCCACCGGACCATCCCGGGCCGGCGCCCCTCCCGGTCCTCCCCACGGGAGGGTCGTCGCGCGCCCAGGTCAGATGTCAGCCGTCCAGACCTCGGGGCCGCCACCCTCCCAGCGGATCGGCCCGTCCTCGGACAGGTCGACGTCCTCGAGGCCGGCCCGCCGCAGGAACTCGCTCACGTCGAGCGGCGTGAAGGCGCGGCCGAGATCGGCGTCCACGCCGTGGACGTGCGCGGTGACCTTCCGGCCGCCCTTCGGCGACACGGGATGGACGACGATCTCCGTCTGATCCGGCATGCCTCCAGCCTGCGCTTCTGCAGTCAGTCCAGCACGCCGAGCTCGGCAGCTGACCGGCAGTACGGGCAGCTCTCCAGCCGGTCGACACCAAGGAGCCGGAGCGCATCCTCACGGCTGATCGCTCGGCTCCGCAGCCCCTTACCGCCCATGCCGCAACCGCCGACGTGGACACGGACGGGCCGCCGGCCGAGGTCGATCTCCAGCTCCCACTCCGGCAGCGGGGCGGGTGGCAGGCGGGCGTCGAGCTCAGCCAGGCGCTTCTCCTCGTCGGCGATCCAGCCGCGGGTCCGTTCCAGGTCGCGCACCTGCACCTTCTCCAGGAAGCGAAGCAGGTCGAGACGAGGCACGGATGGATCGGACACATGTTCGAGTCTACCGCCAGGGTGCGGCCCTGTTGTCAGTGGCTGGGTCTAGCGTGGACACGTCACATCAACGTGATTGCCCGCGGGCTGCGGGTGCTGCGCGATCCCGCCCCACCGGACCCCACGAGGGGACAGCGCCCGGCGGGGCGGAGGCATGTCAGGCCTCGGGCGGCGCCGGATGCCGGACGGCCTTCTTGACTGCCGCCTCGACCTGATGTCGGGGCTCGCCGATCTCCTTCGCGTACTCGGTCACCGCGGCCTGCGCCTCGCCCGCACGCTCCCGCCAAGCAGCCCACGCCGCCGGGGAAGCGTTGGCGCGCACAGCCTCATGCGCCGCATCCGAAGCACGTTGAAGCTCGATCAATTCGTCAGGGGGTTCGATAGCCACCGCGCGATCTTAAGCCGCCTGCTGGACCTCGATGCGCAGCGACTCCGCCCGCTCCACCAGCAGCGCGGCGTACTCCTCCGACCCAGCCCGACCTGCGAGGACGACGACACGAATCGCGGCGTCGATCTCCGCGAGGGAGCGCGTTGGACCGCGGTCGGCAGGGGTGGGGGACATGTCGCACAGGATATCGACTATCAGTCCAGCGGTAGGGCCTGATGCGCGGCCACGATCTCGTCGATGCGACGGGCGAGATCGAAGTCGGCCGCGGTCAGTCGGTTGCCCGCGTCGTGCGTGGTGATCGACGCCCGCAGGTGGTCGATCCGCAGGTCGAGGTCGGCGTGATGCTGGATCCGCCGGGATCGGTCGGCGATCGTCACGATGGCGGCGACAGCGGCGTGGTAGCGGATGGGGTAGGTCCGGGTGATCGAGTCGCCGTCCTGCTCCCAGCCTGGCAGGCCCGCCAGGTGCTCGGCGATCTCCTCGTGCGTCATAGGTCGCGGCACACCCATGTCATACCCCCTCGGTCACCGGCGCCAGGATCTCCGTGAGGTCCCGGCCTACGGGCGCATCCTGCCATGGCCTCATCGCCCGCTCCAGGGTGGCCAGTTCGCGGAGCATCCGGGCCGAGCGGGTCTCAGCCGCGATCGTCGCCGCCTCGCGGGCGATCTCGACCGCGCGGTCCGGCTCCCGCGCGGAGGCTGCGGCGGTGGCGTGCCGGGCGAGGTAGACGCCGCGGTCCCGGCGGGCCGTACCGGGCACTGCGGCAAGAACCTGCCCCCACAGGTCGACGGCCTCCCGGCCGAGACCGAGACGGCCGTAGCAGGTGGCCCGCTGCACCTCCAGGTAGCCGGGCGTCCGCCGGCACGCGTTGCCCCACGGCAGGTCGTCGTCGACGCGGGCGAGGAGTCCGTCCGCCGTGTCGATGAGCCGGTCCACCGCCGTCCGGTCCCCGGTCAGGCTCGCCCCGTGGGCCTGCTGCTGCATGGCCATGATCCGCACCTTCGGGAAGATGCGGTCGTCGTCGAGGGCGGCCTCGCAAAGGTCGATGACGCCGTGCCCGTCGCCGAGGTCCGTTCGCACCTGGGCCAGGTTCACGAGGGAGTAGCCGATCAGGTGCGGGTCTCTTGAGCGGGCCGCGATCTCCTGCGTTATCCCCCGCCAGAAAGCCGCGGCCCCCATGTCGCCAGCGTCCTGGTACAGCCAGCCCACCAGGGCCGCGTAGGCGGCGCCCACGCGAAGCAGGCCGCGGCGGGTCTCGCCTTGCGCCGACCGGATCAGCTTGTCGATGAGCTGATACTGGGCGCTGACCGTGCCGATCAGGTCGTGCGGCCCGAGCAGCATGTCAGCGCGGTAGTGGCCCTCCAACTGCTGCTGGAAGTAGTCGATGAGCGCGGGGTCTACGTACTGGCTGGTTGTTGGGCCGGGCATCAGCGCGGCTGCGGTCACGGATACGAAAGCGCGTCGCTTCACGTCTTCCTCTTGGTGCGCCTCAGGACGGATCCATCCGGCGGGCGCCGGGAATCCGAGGTCTTCAGGCCACCGGCCGAGCGCGTCATGCAGCACGGTCGCGGTCTCTTCGGGCGGCCAACGCCTGTCGTCGGCCCGGCCTTCCCAGCGCCGCCAGGTGCGCGCGGACACGGTGAAGTGCGGGTCGTCGAGGAGTCGCTGGCCGTGAGCCTGGAGGGCCTCCGCGGCGACATCCATGGTGCGCCAGCCGGCCCGCAGTCGTGCGGCCCGTAGCGCGTCATTGCGGTGGCTCATGGGGGAAGTCTGAGGGCTCATTGCGGTCACCTTGGGCCGTGGCCGCAACGTGGCCACGCGTGGCCACGCGATGGCCTATTCGCCGTTCTGCGTGCCTGGACATCATCCATGTACACCGCCACCAACTGCCGAAGAACCGCGAGGGATCATGGAAGCGCAACGGCTGGACCAGTTGCCGTCTCTATCCGAGCTGTCCGAGCAGCAGGTCCGCGGGACGGCGTGCGTGTACTGCGGTATCCACCTTGGCAGCGGGCCGGCCGTCGACTTGGGCGAGCGCCACGCGCACATCGCCGACCTGAGGATCCGCTGGTTCCCGCGGGCCTGCACAGGCCACGCCCCCTAGACCCCCGCCTCTCCCACCGCGGCGGCGGAGGGAGAGGCGGGAACCAGCCAGTAGGGACACGCCCGGGTGGCTTCACCGAGCAAATCTTTCGGACGCCCGTTCGATGTTTCAAATCGGAATACGGCGCATCCGTGGGGCAGTTGTACCGGGTTCGCACGGGGTGTGAAGTACCCGCGTGCATATATCTGCTTACACTCTGTTGAAACTGGCATATGACATGCAAACTAGAACCGGTCGTTTGGCCGAAACCAGGCGTGCAGTCACGGCATGAGGTCCCTCACGGGGAGGCGGAGTGCACGCGCGAGGCGGAGGAGCTGGCTGAACTTGGGATCGGTCTTGCCGGCCTCGGTGTTCTGCAGGGTTGTCCGGTCGACCCCGGCCAGCTCGGCGAGCTTCTCCTGCGTGAGGTCTGCCGCCATGCGGGCGTCGCGGATCCGGTTACCCAGTTCGATGCGGGCTTGCAGGATCCATGGCGGTGTAGCAGGTTGCACCCCTTGAACACTCAAACATCAAGATCGTTTTGTCTGCGGGATACATCCCGCTTTTTGTGATCAAGGCGGCCAGCTGGCCATCTAGCACCCGGGCAAGTCAGGAGATACGCAATGAACCCCGCAGACCTGCTAGCGCTCTACGAGTGGGCAAACGGGACTTGCTTCCGGCATCCAGGGCTCGGTCAAGTGGAGACGACACACCTGAAGACCCTTCAGCCGCGGGTCGGAAGCAAGCTCGACATACGGGGTTGCCGAGACTGCGTGGTGCTGCTCGAAGCCCAGCGCGAGCGTGCTGCCGCTCGCGCTGGGCGGGCCTACCTGCCTGGCAAGCTTGGGCGCGAGCCTTGATCATGTGGGGGTACCTGGGGAGAATCTGGGGAGTGGGGAGCGCTTGGGGAGACTCAGATGTCTCACTCAAGGAAACTCACGCCAACTCAAGGAAACTTCATCTCACCAGGTCAGAGGCGGCGGGACATCGCCGAGAGTGATCGACCCAGGTGGCCTGTGCGTCTTGTAGCAGTACACGGAGTACTACGACCTGCACACCGATGCCACGGGCGCCGTCTCCGGCACGGGGCAGGTCACCTTCCGCGAGTACTACGACCTGGCGAGCGACCCGTACCAGCTGCAGAACCTGCTGTACCAGGCCACCCCGCAGCAGGAACAGGCCCTCGGCATACCCGCCCTGGCCGCGGCGCTGGCCGCCGACCGCACGGCCTGATCATCCGACCGTCCCCCCTGGAGAACCCCATGCCGCCCAAACCCTGCTGCACCCCCGGCCGCGAGCCGTCCGCCGACCTGCTGACCCTGGTCCCGCGGCCGCCCGCCCCGGTGGCGGCGAAGGCGGCGGCCGACCCTGCCGCGGCGCGGGCCGTCCGCGATCTCGTCCCGCTCGCGGGCGGCAGGTTCCTGATGGGGACGGAAGACCCGGACGGGTTCGCGGCGGACGGCGAGGGCCCGGTACGGGAGGCGGTGGTCGGGGCGTTCCGTGTCGCTCCGACCACCGTCACCAACGCACAGTTCGCCTCCTTCGTGAAGGCGACCGGTCATGTCACGGAGGCGGAGTCCTTCGGCTTCAGCTTCGTCTTCGGGGGCTTCCTCACCGAGGAACTCGCCTCCGTGTCACCGGCGGTGGCCGGCACCCCGTGGTGGCGGGGGGTGTCCGGGGCGGACTGGCGCCACCCGGAGGGACCCGGCTCCTCGTTCGCGGCGCGGCAGAACCACCCCGTGGTCCACGTCTCCTGGAACGACGCGCAGGCGTACTGCGCCTGGTCCGGGACGCGCCTGCCCACCGAGCCCGAGTGGGAGTTCGCCGCGCGCGGCGGGCTGGAGCGGAAGCGCTACCCGTGGGGCGACGAACTGCGGCCCGACGGGCGGTACATGTGCAACATATGGAACGGTGACTTCCCGGTCCACAACACCCGGGCCGACGGGTACGCGGGTACCGCGCCCGCCAAGTCCTTCCGGCCCAACGGGTACGGGCTGTACAACGTGGTCGGCAACGTGTGGGAGTGGTCCGCGGACCGCTTCTCCCCCTCGGGCGGCCCGGAGCGGGCCATGCGCGGCGGCTCCCACATGTGCCACGACTCGTACTGCAACCGTTACCGGGTCGCGGCCCGGACCCGCAACACCCCCGACAGCTCGGCCGGGAACATCGGCTTCCGCGTGGTGGCCGACCCCGCATAGGGGTCCGCCCCGGTCGGCACGGGGCCGACCGGGGCGGATCGAACGGGCCTGGCTCTAGCCGAGGAGGGCCAGCGCCTTGTTGAAGGTCGCGGACGGACGCATGATCGCCGCGGCCTTGACGGCGTCGGGCTGGTAGTAGCCGCCGATCTCCGCCGGGGAGCCCTGCACCGCGATGAGCTCGGAGACGATGGTCTCCTCCTGCTCGGTCAGGGTCTTGGCGAGCGGCTCGAAGGCCGCGGCCAGCTTCGGGGCGTCGGTCTGGCGGGACAGCTCCTGCGCCCAGTACAGGGCGAGGTAGAAGTGGCTGCCGCGGTTGTCGATGCCGCCCAGCTTGCGGCTCGGCGACTTGTCCTCGTTGAGGAAGGTGCCGGTCGCACGGTCCAGGGTGTCGGCCAGCACCTGGGCGCCGGCGTTGCCGGTGGTGGTGGCGAGGTGCTCGAAGGAGGCGGCCAGCGCGAAGAACTCACCCAGCGAGTCCCAGCGCAGGTAGTTCTCCTTGACGAGCTGCTGGACGTGCTTCGGGGCGGAGCCGCCGGCGCCGGTCTCGAAGAGGCCGCCGCCCGCCATCAGCGGGACGACCGACAGCATCTTGGCGCTGGTGCCCAGCTCCAGGATCGGGAAGAGGTCGGTCAGGTAGTCGCGCAGCACGTTGCCGGTCACCGAGATGGTGTCCTCGCCGCGGCGGATGCGCTCCAGGGAGAACTTCGTGGCCTCGACCGGGGAGAGGATCCGGATGTCCAGGCCCTCGGTGTCGTGGTCGGCCAGGTAGGTCTTGACCTTGGCGATCAGCTGCGCGTCGTGGGCGCGGGTCTCGTCGAGCCAGAAGACGGCCGGGGCGCCGGTGGCGCGGGCGCGGGTGACGGCGAGCTTGACCCAGTCCTGGATCGGCAGGTCCTTGGTCTGGCAGGCGCGGAAGATGTCGCCGGCGGCGACTTCCTGCTCGATGACCACGTTGCCCGCGGCGTCGACGACGCGGACGGTGCCCGCGGCGGCGATCTCGAAGGTCTTGTCGTGGCTGCCGTACTCCTCGGCCTTCTGGGCCATCAGGCCGACGTTCGGCACCGAGCCCATGGTGGACGGGTCGAACGCGCCGTGGGCGCGGCAGTCGTCGATGACGGCCTGGTAGACGCCCGCGTAGCTGCTGTCCGGGAGGACCGCGAGGGTGTCGGCCTCGTTGCCGTCCGGGCCCCACATGTGGCCGGAGGTGCGGATCATGGCCGGCATCGAGGCGTCGACGATGACGTCGGACGGCACGTGCAGGTTGGTGATGCCCTTGTCGGAGTCGACCATCGCGAGGGCCGGGCCCTCGGCGATCTCGGCGTCGATGGAGGCCTTGATCGCGTCGCCGTCGGGCAGGGCGCCCAGGCCGTTCAGGATGGTGCCGAGGCCGTCGTTGGGCGACAGGCCGGCGGCGGCGAGGGTCTCGCCGTAGCGGGCGAAGGTCTTCGGGAGGAAGGCGCGGACCACGTGGCCGAAGACGATCGGGTCGGAGACCTTCATCATCGTGGCCTTGAGGTGCACGGAGAACAGGACGCCCTCGGCCTTGGCACGCTCGATCTGGTCGTTGAGGAAGGTGCGCAGGGCGTCGACGTGCATGACGGACGCGTCGACGACCTCACCGGCGAGGACCGGTACGGACTCGCGCAGCACGGTGGTGGCGCCGTCGGCGTCCACGTACTCGATGCGCAGGGTGCCGGCCTCGGCGATCACGGCGGACTTCTCGGTGGAGCGGAAGTCGTTCTGACCCATGGTGGCGACGTTCGTCTTGGACTCGGGGGTCCAGGCGCCCATGCGGTGCGGGTGGGTCTTGGCGTAGTTCTTGACCGAGCCGGGGGCGCGGCGGTCGGAGTTGCCCTCGCGCAGGACCGGGTTGACGGCGCTGCCCTTGATTTTGTCGTAGCGGGCGCGGATCTCGCGCTCCTCGTCCGACTTCGGGTCGTCCGGGTAGTCCGGGAGGGCGTAGCCCTGGCCCTGGAGCTCGGCGATCGCGGCCTTCAGCTGCGGGATCGAGGCCGAGACGTTGGGCAGCTTGATGATGTTGGCTTCCGGCGTCTTCGCCAGCTCGCCGAGCTCGGCGAGGGCGTCGGCGATGCGCTGGCCCTCTTCCAGGTGCTCGGGGAAGGTGGCGATGATGCGACCGGCCAGGGAGATGTCACGGGTCTCGACATTCACACCGGCGGTCGACGCGTAGGCCTGGATCACAGGCAGGAAGGAATACGTCGCGAGGGCAGGGGCCTCGTCAGTGTGCGTGTAGATGATGGTCGAGTCAGTCACCGGTTGCTCCGCTCCACAGTCTGCGTCTCTCGTCTGCAACATTGCTCGACATCAAGATATCTCGTGATCGGGCCGCTCAGGACAGCCCCCTGCCCCAAGGTCCGGATGAGGCGTGTCGCACATGTCACGCGAGAGCGCCGCCTCCGACGGGTTCCGTCGGAGGCGGCGCTCGGGTAACGGCACGGGGCCATGGGTGCGCCTACAGGTGGGCGTAGGCCGCCTTGGGGCTGGCGCCGTACGCGTTCGTGCCGCGGTCACCCTCGGTGGCCATCAGGACGATCATCCAGATCCAGCCGATGAGCGGGATGCAGTTGATCAGGTACCACCAGCCGGACTTGCCCTGGTCGTGCAGGCGGCGCACCGCGACGCTGACGACGGGCAGGAGGATCGCCAGGGTGTACACCCCGTAGAGGATGAAGTTCAGCCCGAGCACGAAGTCCACGGTCAGGACGACCGCCTCGACGAGCCAGTTGCACAGGATGAACATCCACACCTCCTGCCGTCGCGCACGGCCGGAGAAGGCGACGTACTTCTTGAGGACGTCTGTGTAGTAGTGCACGGGTCCCCCCAGAGGACGGGTGGTGGGCCAGTCCTGCTGGAGCAAGCCGGGGCAGAATTTATGCCGATGTTACTGCCCGGTCAAGGTCTCTTCCCTCGTCAGCCGATGTGGAAGGAGTCGCCGTAGACCTTCCAGTCGAGGGGGGTGTTCAGGTTCAGGTTGCCCTTCTTGAGGAACACCCGCTGGGCCGTGTCGACGCGGCTGGTGTCGCTGTGCGCCTCCTCCTGCTTCATCGCCCAGACCCGGGCGTCGAGGAAGGCGTTCAGGTACTTGGTCTCGTCGCCGCCCTGCGACGGGGGCTTGGCCTTGGCCAGAGCGCGCTTGCGGATGTTGCGGAAGCCGGTGGGGTCGCCGCCGTCCCCGTGCATCACGATGGCGTCGTAGTAGATGAACTGCCCGAGCACGCCGAGCCCGTCGGCCTTGCCCTGCTTGACGGACGGGTTGAAGTAGACCCGGTCGCGCTCGTGGTCCTGGGCCTTCTTGAACTCGGCGTCCTGGGCGGCCTTGGCCCAGTCCTTGGTGAAGTTCGGGTCCAGACCGGCGTGCGAGTCGGTGCCGTCGACCCTGCGCAGCGCGGGCAGGTACTTGGCGAGGACGTTGTCCGGTTTGACCTGGGTGTAGTACTCGACGAGGTCGAGCATGTCGCCGGTGCCGGAGCAGAAACCGATGATCCCGGCCGTGTAGCCGCGGCCGTCGTCTATGTCCTCTATGTACTTGTACTGCGCCCGCCAGTCCAGCGAGGAGTTCTCCGCGCTGGAGACGATCTTCATGGCGATCTCCTTCTTCGCCGGATCGTCGAGCCCGATCGCCGCCGACGCGGCGGGGGCCGCGAGGGTTGCCGTGGGGGTGGCCGGGGCGGTGGCGTGGGCGGTGACCGGTAAGGCGATCAGCGCACTGCCGAGCAGTGCGCCGACCACCAGCGTCTTGCGGTGGGGGGTGAACACAAGGCCTCCGTGGGGTAGTTGAGGCTTCCCGGTTGGTTAGGAAACTTTACTACCAGCCTTCTCGGCTTCTCAAGACCTCTGCACCCGGGCGGCCAGCGCCCGCTTCACCTCCGGCCATTCCGGGCGGATTACGCTGTAGACGGCGGTGTCGCGGATCCATCCGTCCCGCATCGGCATGTGGTGGCGCAGCACCCCCTCGTGCGTCGCGCCGAGCCGCTCGATCGCCGCCCTGGACCGGCCGTTGCGCACGTCGGTGAGGATTTCGACCCGGTTCATGTCCATCGCCTCGAAGGCGTGGGTGAGCATGAGGAGTTTGGCCTCGGTGTTCAGCCCCGTGCCCTGCCAGGACGCGCCGAGGAAGGTGAAGCCGATCTCCAGTCGCCGGAACCGGGTGTTGATCACCATCAGCCGGGTGGACCCTGCGATCCGGCCGGTCGCGAGGTCCACCGTCGCGTACGCGATCTGGGTGCCCTCCTCACGCGCCGCCAACGCGTCGTCGATGAAGGCGGGCACCTCCCGCGGGTGCGGGACCATCGTCACGGGGAGCTCCCAGAGCTTCCCGTCCCGGATCGCCTCGCACAGCCCGTCGTGGTGCCGGCGCCCGAGCGGCTCCAGCCGTACGCGCTCACCGACCAGCGCTCCGCCGTGGGACTCCCCCGATGTCTGCCGCATGTCCGACCCGCCCGTTCCCTGTGATCATCGATGACAGGCGGACCCTAACCGGCGGCACCGGCCGGACACATCCGGGTTTCGGGCGGGGCGTCAGAGCCAGCCGTTGCGGCGGAAACCCCGGTGGATGACGATGCAGGCGACCGCCATGACGCCGATCACGACCGGGTATCCGTAGGTCCAGTGCAGTTCGGGCATGTGGTCGAAGTTCATGCCGTAGACCCCGCAGACCATCGTCGGGACGGCGACGATCGCCGCCCATGCGGTGATCTTGCGCATGTCCTCGTTCTGGGCGACGGTCACCTGCGCGAGGTGCGCCTGGAGGATGGAGTCGAGCAGGTTGTCGTAGGCGCCGATCTGCTCGGTGGCCCGGGTCAGGTGGTCGGCGACGTCGCGGAAGTAGGCGCGGATCTCCGGCGGGATGACCGGTATCGGCTGCGTGGCCAGCTGCTGGAGCGGCCGGCTCAGCGGACCCACCGCCCGCCGCAGCTCCAGGAGTTCGCGCTTGAGCTGGTAGATGCGGCCGGCGTCGCCGCGGCCCCCGTGCTCGCTGAACACCGCGGTCTCCACGGCGTCGATGTCGTTCTGCACGGCGTCCGTGACGGCCACGTAGTCGTCGACCACATGGTCGGCCATGGCGTGCAGGACCGTCGCCGGGCCCTTGGCCAGCTGTTCCGGGTCGGCCTCCAGGGCCTCGCGGACCGGGCCGAGGGTGCCGCGGCCGCCGTGCCGGATGGTGATGACGAAGTCCTGGCCGGTGAAGGCCATCAGCTCGCCGGTCTCCACCACCTCGCTGGTCGCGGTCAGCTCCTCGTGCTCGACGTAGCGCACGGTCTTGAAGACGGCGAAGAGGGTGTCGTCGTAGCGCTCGATCTTGGGGCGCTGGTGCGCGTTGACCGCGTCCCCGACGGCGAGCGGGTGCAGGCCGAAGAGTTGGGCGAGCCCGGCCAGTTCCTCCTGCGAGGGCTCGTGCAGGCCGATCCAGACGAAGCCCTCGCCCGTCTTGCGGACCCGGCGCAGCGCCTCCTCGGCCTCCGCGCAGCCGTCCTGCCGTACGCCGTCCTGGTAGACCACGCAGTTGACGACGGCGCTGCCGAGCGGGGAGCGGGCGGGGTGGCTGAGGTCGACCGCCCGCCGGTAGCCGCGGCGCACGGCCCGGCGCAGGTTGCTGAACATGGACAAGGTCTTACTCCCCTTCGGCGGATCACCGGCCAGTCTGCCACCGCCGCGGCCCGGCCTCCGGCCCGGACCACCGCCCTGGCGGCACGGAGACCCGTGCGCTCCCGGCGAGCCGGCCCGTGTGCCACCCCCGCGCCGGCGGGGTCGGGTGTTCGGTGGGGCGCCCCCGTGGGTGGGGCACCCCCCGCGCTGTCGGGGTCGGGTGTGCGGTGGGGCGCCCCCGTGGGTGGGGCACCCCCCGCGCCGTCGGGGTCGGGTGTGCGGTGGGGCGCCCCCGCAGGGCGTCGAACGCAACCCCGTTCTGCTTGCCGGTACCTCGTCACGTTCGACGCCCGAGGAGGTGCCCCGCCGCGCGCCCGGCCCCGACGGCCCCTCACGTGCGGGCCGCCCCGGGGGTGCCGCTGCGCGGAGCAGTCCCCTACCCGCCCTTCCACCGTTCCCCGGGGCTCCGCCCCGGACCCCGCGCCTCAAACGCCGGCGAGGCTGGAATTGCCCGGACCCCGCGCCTCAAACGCCGGCGAGGCTGGATGTGCCCAGGGCTCAAACGCCGGACGGGCTGAAAGCCCCGGGGGCTCCGCCCCCAGACCCCCGCGCCTCAAACGCCGGCGAGGCTGGAGGGACGCCGGGCGGGGTGGATGGTGTGGCTGGGCCGGAGGCCGTCACGCGCCGCCCGCCGGGTCAGGTGCGGTCGACGAACACGCTCGTCGACTTCACCCGCGCCGTGGCCCGCGCGCCCACCTCCAGCCCGAGCTCCTCCACCGCCTCCCGCGTCAGCAGCGACACGATGCGGTGCGGGCCCGCCTGGATCTCCACCTGCGCGGTGACCGACCCCAGCTTCACGCCGGTGACGATGCCGGGGAAGGAGTTGCGCACCGAGGTGTACGGGGCCTCCTCGCCATCGGCGCCCTCCTGCGCGGCCTCCACGCAGAACGCGGCCAGGTCCGGCCCGTCCACCATCCGCCGTGTGCCTTCCCTGCGGGTGGGAAACCGTTCCGCATCCGCCCAGCGCCGCGCCGTGTCGACGCTGACGCCAAGCAGCCGTGCCGCCTGACCGATCGTGTAGGACTCCATGACCCGCAGCCTACGACCCGCCGGCAGGCGGACGACGCAGGGCCTCGCCGGCCGCCGCCGCGACCACCTCGGCCACCGCCGACAGCGCCGGCGAGTCCAGCTTCCACTGCTGCCAGTAAAGCGGTACGTCCATCGGCCGGCGCGGCGCCAGCAGCACCAGCTCCCCCGCCCGCACCAGCGGCCCCGACTGCTGCTCCGGCACCAGCCCCCAGCCCAGCCCGGCGACCACCGCGTCGCGGAACCCCTCCGAGGTCGGGATGTAGTGCCGCACCACCCCCGCGGCGGCCGCCGGGTCGCCCGTCAGCTCGCGCACGAACACGTCCTGGAGCTCGTCCTTGCGGTCGAACACGATGGTCGGCGCCAGCGGCAGGTCCCGCTCCGGCGCCCCCGTCAGGTGCCGGGCCACGAAGCCCGGACTCGCCACCGGCAGGTACCGCGCCAGCCCCAGCAGCCGCGAGGCGCACCCCGCCACCGGATCGGGCGAGGAGGTCACGGCGGCCATCACCTGCCCCTCCCGCAGGAGTTCCGTCGTGTGCGCCTCGTCCTCGCGGTGCAGCTCGACGCAGACCGGCGGGTCCTGCGGCAGCCGCGTCAGCGCCAGCAGGAACCAGGTCGCCAGCGAGTCCGCGTTCACCGCGATCGGCAGTCGCACCGGGCCCGTTCCGTCGGCCAGGCCCAGCTCGGCCCGCGCGTCGCGCTCCAGGCGGGCCAGCTGGCGGGCGAAGCGGACGACCACCTCCCCGGACGCGGTCGCCCGCACCGGCTTCGTGCGCATCAGCAGCACCCGCCCGGTCCGCTGCTCCAGCGCCTTGACCCGCTGGCTCACCGCCGAGGGCGTCACGTGCAGGGCCGCCGCCGCGGCGTCGAAGGTGCCCTCGTCGACCACGGCGAGCAGGGTCCGCACCTGGTCCAGGGGAAGCTCTTCCATCACGAGCGCTAATGGTACGTAAAAATCTTTAGCTGTACTGAACGAAACCCGCTGCCTACCGTCAAGGGCATGACACACGGCATCATCACGGCGGCACTCGCCGGTTTCGGCACCGGCCTCTCCCTCATCGTCGCCATCGGCGCGCAGAACGCCTTCGTCCTCCGCCAGGGCGCGCGCCGCCACGCGGTCCTCGCCGTGGTCGCCATCTGCGCCGTCTCCGACGCGGTCCTCATCGCCCTCGGCGTCGCCGGGGTGGGCGCCTTCGTCACCGCCTGGCCGGCAGCCCTGACCGCCGTCGGGATCGCCGGCGGCGGGTTCCTGATCTGCTACGGGGTCCTCGCGGCCCGCCGCGTCCTGCGCCCCGCCCCGGGCGCCGCGCTCACCTCGGAGGGCTCCGCCGCTTCCGGCCGGCGGGCCGCCGTACTGACCTGCCTGGCCATGACCTGGCTCAACCCGCACGTCTACCTGGACACCGTCCTGCTGCTCGGCTCCCTGGCCGCCGACCGCGGCGACCTGCGCTGGGCCTTCGGCATCGGGGCGGGCCTGGCCAGCCTGACCTGGTTCTCCACCCTGGGGTACGGGGCCCGGCTGCTCAGCGGCCTGCTCTCCCGCCCTTCGGCCTGGCGGGTCCTGGACGGCCTCGTCGCCGCGACGATGGTCACCATGGGCGGCCTGCTCCTGGCCCGCGCCTGACGGCCGCATGGCGCCGGGCCGACGGCCGGTCGACGCCCGCATGGCAGGCGCGTGGCGTCCGGCGCGGGCCCGCCGGCCACCGGTACCCCCCGTGGCATAGTGCGGTGGACCGACCCCGTGGAGCTGGAGCCCGCCGTGCCCGAACGCCCCTCCCCCGACGAGGTGCGCGCGTACTACGCCGCCCAGCCGGCCCCGCTCGTGGCCGCGACCGGGATCGTCCTCGACACCCGCGGGCGGGTCCTCGTACTGACCACTTCCTACAAGCCCGATCTCGAACTCCCCGGCGGCACCGTCGAGGACACCGAGACCCCTGAACAGGGCCTGGCCCGGGAGCTGGTGGAGGAGCTGGACCTGCACGCCCCCGTCGGGCGGCTGCTGGCCGTGGACTCCCGGCCGCCGGGGGCGCTCGGCCGCTCCCTGATCGTGCACGTACACCTCGTGGGACCGCTGACCACCGAGCAGGCCTCGGCGCTCTCCTTCCCCGACGGCGAGATCACCGAGGCCCGCTGGCTGCCGCCCGAGGAGGCCTGCGAGGTCCTCCCGGCGCGCATCGCACCCCGGCTGCGCGCCGGCCTGGCCGCCCTGCACGCGGGCTCCTTCGCCCACCTCGTGGACGGGGTGCCCCAGCCCGGCTCCCCGGCCGGCCTGGACCCGGCCCGCCGGGCCGCCCTGGGGCACGCGGGCGCCCTCGACCCCGCCAGCCACCGGGCAAACCGCCCCAAGGCCCTCACCGCGGCGAGCGTGCTCTTCACCGATGCCGAGGACCGGATCCTGCTGGTCCGCCCCGCGTACGGAAGCACCCGCCGCTGGCACCTCCCCGGCGGCGGCATCGACAGCGACCTGGGCGAAACCCCCCGCGCCGCCGCCCGCCGGGAGGTCCAGGAGGAGCTCGGCCTCGACCTCCCGCCCGGCCGCCTGCTCGCCGTGAACTGGTCCCACAAACCGGGCCGCCCGGCCCGCGTCCGCTTCCTCTACGACGGCGGAGTCCTCGACGCCCCGACCCTCGCCCGGATCCGGCTGGACCCCGTCGAACTCCTCGCGTGGCGGACCGTGCCCCCGGCGGAACTCCGCGACCTGGTCAAGGGCGCCCTGCGCCGCCAGATCGAAGCCTCCCTCACGGCCCGCACCACGCACACGGGCCCTCTGGAACTCCACGCGGGCCGGCCGGTGGACTGAACCCCGCGCCTGCCGTCTCAATCACTGACCAGGCCTGGCATATGCGGCAAGATTCGATGCACTCTTACGCAGACGCGGCTCAAACGAGCCTGGTGGCTCGAGTCCGAGGGGGCAGCGATGGCGGTCTTCATCGTGCGGCACGCACAAGGAGAAGGCCTCTCCGGGGCCGAGGCCACAGCGGCAGCGGAGATCGAGGCCGCGTTCGCCGCGGAGGGACTGGCCACGCAGGCGGTCCTGGCCTCCGACGGCTCCTGCGTCCCCGGCGACCTCACCGGCGTCGACGGCCTGGTCCTCATCGGCGCCGCCGACGAGGACGCCGACGGACGCGCCGCCGAGCTGAAGCTCCTGCGGGCGGCGCTGGCCGCCGAGGTTCCCGTACTCGGCGTCCGCGAGGGCGCGGAGCTGCTGGCGGTGGCCGCCGGAGGCTCCGCCGCGCCCGGCGCCGAGGACGGGACCGGGTGGGACGAGGTGGGCGTGACCCCCGCCGCCGCTTCCGACGCCCTGTTCGCGGGCGCCGCCGGGCGGCAGCGGGTTCCGCACTCCCCCTTGGCCGCCCTGCGGCTGCCCCACGGGGCGGTGGTCCTGGCTTCGTGCGACCGGCACCCGGTGCGGGCGTTCCGCGTCGGCGGCAGCGCGTGGGGGGTCCGGTTCCGCCCCGGCGCCTGGCAGGAGCGAGTACTGGGGCGTTTCGCGGCACTGGTCGCGGCTCGCGCCGAACGCACCGCCACCCGAACCTTCTTCACCCGGCGGGCCGATGCCTGGGAGGAGCGCTTCGCCCACCAGACCCCCTCGTACGAGGCGGCCGTCGCCCGGATGCGGCTGGGGCCGGGGCTGCGCGCCGTCGACCTCGGATGCGGTACCGGACGGGCCATGCCTGCCCTGCGGGCCCGGGTCGGCCCGACGGGGAGCGTCCTCGGCATCGACGTCACGCACGCGATGCTGGTCGCGGCGGCCCGCCACGGGCGGACCCGCCACGGCGGCCTCCTCACCGCCGACTGCACACGGCTGCCCCTGGCCACGGCCTCGGTGCACGGGATCTTCTCCGCGGGACTGCTCGACCACCTCCCGGCGCCCCACGCGGCCCTGCGGGAATGGGCGCGCATCAGCGCGGCCGACGGGGAGCTGCTCCTGTTCCACCCGTCGGGCCGTGCCGAACGGGCCGCCCGGCACGGCCTGTTGCCGAGCCCGGACGACCTCCTGGCGGAGCCGAACCTCCGACCCGCCCTGCACGCCGCCGGCTGGCGGCTGACCGAGTACGAGGACGGCGCGCACTCCTTCATCGCCCACGCCACATTGCGGAGCCGCGCGCGACCCGGTAGCGCGACCCGGTAGCGCGATCCGGTAGGACGACACACGAGGGAGAGGAAGGCGCGATGGCAGCACCCGACCGGATGGACGAACGGCTGCGCGCCCTCGGGCTGGTGGAGGCCCAGCGGACGGCCGAGGCGCTGTTCGCCGGGATCACCGCCCGCGGTCTGATCGCTCCCGGGCGCAGCGAGTACGAGGTGACCGACCGGATCGGGGCCCTGCACCGGGAGTCGTCCGTGGCGGGGGCTCCGTGGCCGGGGCGTCTCGTGCGCTCGGGCCGGCACACGCTGCTCCCGTGCGGGCAGGAGCCCCGCGCGGACCGGGTCATCGACGTGGACGACATGGTCATAGCCCGCTTCGGCCCGCTCCTCCTGGGCGGCCACGGCACCGATTTCGCCCGCACCCTGGTCCTGGGCGACGACCCGGACCGGCTGCGGCTCCACGAGGACCTGCCGAAGGTGTTCGCCGCCGCACGCGAGGCGTACCAGGCGGACGCCGGCATCAGCGGCCGGGAACTCCACGAGGTGCTTCAGGCGCTCGCCGCCAAGGCGGGCTGGTCACTGGGCGGTTGGCAGGCCGGGCACCTCGTGGGAGAGGTGCCCGCTCCGCATCCCCGCGGCGCGCGGGCCGAGGCGTACATCGGTCCGGACAACGGCCGGCCGCTGCGCCGCACCGTTCAGGGAGGGTGGCAGGCGCACTGGCTCCTGGAGGTCCACCTGGTCGACGAACACCGCGGGTTCGGCGGCTCGTTCAAGCAGCTACTCGCCCTGATCTGAGCGGACCGGCCCACGCGGGGGCGGCCCCGGCCTCATCCCTCCAGGAGGGCCTGGGCCACGTACTCGCCCGGCCGGACGCCCCCGGGTACGGCGAACAGCGCCGAGGCCTCGTGGACGAGGTACCGGGACAGCGCGTCACCGCGCGAGAGCCGGTTCTGCACGGGGACGAAGCCGGTGCGCGGGTCCGGCTGCCAGGCGAGGAAGAGCAGGCCCGCGTCCGGAGTGCCGTCGCCGCGCGGCCCGTCGTGGTACGACCAGCTGCGCCGGACCATGGTGGCGCCGCTGTTGGAGGCGGGGGCGGCGAGCCGGACGTGGGCGTTGGTCGCGATGACCGGAACGCCGTCGGGGCGGACGGCGGCGAGGTCGACGGGGGTGCGCTCGGCGCCTCCGGTCAGCGGGGCCCCGTCGGACGCCCGGCGGCCCAGGGCCTGTTCCCGGTGCGGCAGCGGAAGGCCGTCCCAGTGGTCGAGGAGCATCCGGATGCGCCGGATCACGACGTACGAGCCGCCCGCGAGCCACGTGGGGACGCCCGGCCCGTCCAGCAGGGCGCGGGCCGGATCGGGGTTGTTGGTCCCGTCGACCTGTCCCATCAGGTTGCGCCGCCCGTCGGCGGCCGTGAACCCGGTCATGGTCCAGCGCAGCTTCGCCTCGCCGTGGGCCAGGCGCTGCAGCACGCGCAGGACGTGGGTGGTGACGAAGGGGTCGTCGGCGCCGAGCTGGACGAGGAGGTCGCCGTCGCCGCGGGCGGGATCGAGCTGGTCCTCGGGGAAGGCGGGCAAGGGGGTGAGGGCCTCGGGCCGGGCGGCGGCCAGGCCCGTCCGGTCGAAGAAGTTCGGGCCGAGGCCGAAGGTGAGGGTGAGCCGGGCCGGGGAGCTGTCGGCCAGGACCCCGGTCTCGACGGACCGGGAGCCCGGCGGTTCGAGCCCGGGCGGTACGGCCTCGCCCCGTGCGAGGTGTTCCGCGGCGGACGTCCAGCGCCGCAGGAGCGCCGCGGCCCGGCCCCGGTCCGTGCGGGCCCCGAGGTCGAAGGCGGCCAGCCGGACGTGGCTCTGGCGCGCCGTGAGTATCCCCGCCTGATGGGGGCCGTGGAACGGGACGACCGCCGGGGCCGGGCCCTCGTCCCCGCTGCCCAAGGCCGCGACCGTGGCGGCACCCGCTCCTGCTCCGGCTCCGGCGAGCGCCGCGAGGCCGCCCGCACCGAGCAGCGCCCGCCGGGAGACGCGCCGCCGGCCGGCCGGAGCACGACCGGCGGCCACCTCCGCACCCGTGGCCGGCCCGGGCTCAGCTCCCGGCACCGGGGACCCCGCCGGCGCCGTCGACGGTGGCGTCCACGGTGCCGACCCACAGCTGGTTCAGTTCGGAGACGTACCGGCCGCCCTTGGTGTCCTGCGGGACCACGAGCCGGGGCCCCGCCGCGTCGTCGAAGGGCTTGCCGTCCTCCGAAACGGCCAGCAGGATCTGCGACTTGGCGAAGTCGGGGTCGAGTTCCGCCCAGGCGAACACGGCCCGGTAGTCGCCGCCGCCGGTCGCCGCGACCACCCCGCGCAGCCGGCCGTTCTTCTTCGCGGCGTCGAACCGCGGCTGCGCGTCCTTGAGCACGTCGTGCAGCGGGACACCTTGGTAGGTGTGCTTCTGCTGCCCTTTGGAGCTGGTGTACTCCACCTCCACCGAGGCCTGTGGCAGCGCGCGCAGCGAGGCGAGCGTCACGGTGTACGGCTTGTCCACCTGGCCCGCGACCCGCACCTCGCCCGGCTTCAGGGCCGGCGCCGGGGGCGCCGCGGCCGGGGAACCGGGGGTGCCCGCGGCCGACGAAGCCGGCGCCGGCGAACCCGCGGCCTTGCCGGGGGTGCCGCCACCGCAGCCGGCCACCATCAGGACGGCTGCGACGGCTGCCACGGCGGCCACGGCGGGCGATGCACGACGGATCACGACGGGACTCCTCTCTGGGGCCGGGCGGTCTCCGATGAAACGGCGCACCCCGGAAGATTGGCCGCGCCTGCGATCACAATCACCCAACCCGGCTGGCAAATGCAGGGTAAAGATATCGAACAAACCGCATTTGCCAATCACCGCCCGAAGGTTCTGCCGATTCTCCGAGCCCTCCGCCCGACCCTGGTCGGAATCCACATCCGGTCAGCCGGCCTTGAGGGTCCCCCCGTCGAGGAGGTCGCCGTGGCCGACCACGAACGCGGCGGCCACCCTGCCGCCGAAGCCGTCCGGGTCGGTCCACGGCGGACGGGTGGCGACGCCCGCGGAGACCGGGGTCACGCGGACGCCGCGCGGGGCCGGCTCCTCACTGAGCGGGCGGCTCGATCGGGGCGAACAGGGCGTTGATGGTCCGGTTCGCGTTCATGGTGAGCTGGTAGCTCGGGTTGTTCCCCTCCTGCTCGATGCCGTCGACCGACCAGGCGTCGAACCGGAAGCCGGGGTTGGGGACGGCGGTGACGGTGACCTGGGTGCCGGGGTCGTACGGACCGAACTCGCTGACCCGGACCGTGCCGCCGTCCGCGGGGTCGTGGAGCAGGGTGAGGGAGGTGCGGTTGGTCACCGTGGAGGCGCGGTAGGCGGCCACGGCGTCGACGTTCTGGCGCGCGGCGAGGGCGTTGTTGTTGTCGGCGTTGCCCAGGGCCTCACCGCTCCACGTGCGCTCGGTGTTGGAGTACGCGTTGACGACGCTGCACGCCTGGGGGCAGGACTGGGAGTACGCCATGAGCGTGCGGTGCTGCCCGCTGGGCGTGACCCAGCCGTAGTTGAACGTGCCCGCGGGGGTGGTTCCGTTCTGGCGCGCGACCGTCGCGCGGTCGTGCTTGAGGCCGAAGTTGTGGCCGATCTCGTGCCCGAGGTTCTCCCAGGCCCTCACGGACCCGAGACTGGTGACCGAGAACGCGGCACTGGCGGTCGACGCGGACGCCACCGGATCGGGCAGGTTCGCCGCCCCGGAGCTGTCGTTGAACGGCACGGCCGCGATCAGCGCGACCAGGTCGGCGCTGTAACGCTGCCGCTGGGCGGCGGCCGTGGAGCCGAGCGTCAGGTTCGTGGGGTTGCTGATCATGGACAGCAGCGTGTTCACGTTCTCGTTGGGAACGTTGGTTTCCGCGGTCTGGTACGTGTTGACGACGTGCACGCTCGCCGGCACGTTGCTGAAGGCGAGGGCCCTGTTGAGCTGGTTCACGCCGTAGGTGATGGTCGACAGGACCGCGTCGACACTGCCCACGGTGGCGACGGTGGCCGGGGTGTAGGCGACGACGACGTCGATGGCGGCCGGGGCGTTGGGGGTGGCGGCGGCCCTCAGACCGGCCTTGGGCGGGTACTGCGGAGCCTGCGGGGGCTGCGGAGGCTGCGGGAGCCCGGGGTACTGCGGGTGCTCCGGGTGGTGTGGGTGGTGCGGGTGGTGCGGCTTCTTCCCTGGGACGCTGACCGTGTCGATGCCCCGCCCGCTCGGCGGCAGGGCGAGGGAGTCGATCTCCTTCAGCTCGTACCAGCCGGGGCGCTTGGCCAGCGGGTCGTACTCGTACTGGCGGAAGTCCTCGTTGATGACGCCGGACAGGGTGACCGGCCCCTTCGTGCAGGCCCCGATGACGGAGACGGAGATGGTGTCCTGTTCGTTCTCCGGGTCGTGGCCGCTCCAGAAGACCGTGCCGTCCGCTTGCAAGCGCTTGAAGTCCTCCACGGCGGTGAAGCCCTTGCCCCGCCCGAACAGCGGGAAGGTGTGGCGCTCGGGTTCGCCCTCGTGCCGCTCGCCGCACAGCGAACGGAACGCCTTGGCGTCCGTGTGCTGCGCGGCGGCGCGCACCACCCAGGGCTCGTGCTCGCCCCCGCCGCCACCCGGCCCGGCGGAGGCGGCGGGTGCGGTCATGGCGAGTGACAGGGCGGCGGTGAAGGCGGTCGCCGCGGTGCGGGCGGCGAAGGGGAAACGACGGCGCATGAGGGACGTGGGCCTCTCCGTGGGGGGTTTGCGCCTTGTATTCCGTGGCGGGGTCCACGCCACGCCGGTTCCGCCGTCGCCACGCGGCCGACCGGGGGCCGAGGTTCACCCGAATACAGGGGCGACGACGGCGTCCGGGTCGGTCACCGGGTGTGGAGACTGACGGTGTACACGTCCGTACGGTTGCGGGGCGCGTCGGAGTGGGTCTCGGTGAGCACCGCCCTTACCCCCTTGCCGTCCGCCACCAGGCCTTGGTAGTCGCCGAGGAAGTAGCCCCCCGCGAAGGGCGCCTGCAGCCAGTCGAAGACCCGCGAGATGCGTCGTTCGGCCAGGAGTTCCGGGTCTCCGTGCGGCAGCGTGGCCAGTTGGTAGGCGGTGGGGAGGGTGGTGGTGTCGCCCGGCTTGAGGAAGCGCAGGTCGTAGTAGGTGAGCGCGACCGTGCCCCGCTCGTCGACCGCGATCGACGGCGAGAAGGCCGGCACGCCCTCCGGGCTGATCAGTTCGGGGGTCCCCCAGGTGCGTCCGCCGTCGGTGGAGCGCACGAGCTGGACGGAGTCGAAGGCGCCGCCCGAGAAGTCCGAGCCCTCGTAGGCCATGTACAGCGTGCCCGTCTTCGGGTCGACGGCCGGACTGGGCAGGGTGGACGCGGCGCGCAGCGGTTTCGTGGGGTCGTTCGGGTCGACCTCCGGTACGGAGGTGTCCCGGGCCACGGTGACCGGGGCGCTCCAGGTCTCTCCGGCGTCGGTCGAGGTGACCACCGCGTAGTGGGCCTCGACGACCGTGCTCAGGTCGTCGGAGTAGGTGATCGTGTCGAAGAAGTCGTACAGCGTGCCGGTGCGCCGGTCGACGACGATCAGATGGCCGATGGTCTGGGTGTTGGGCACGGCGCTGGTGTCGACGAACTGCCTGGCCCTGCTCCAGGTGCGGCCGCCGTCGCGGGTGAGGGAGATGTAGCCGGGACCGTCGAGGGAGCCGGGGCCGAGTGGGTCGTTGTCGAGGCGGTTCCAGACCTGGTAGGCGGTGCCCTCGCGGACCGGGTCGGCGGTGAGCGAGGGCTTGTCGTTGAAGAACGGCTCTTCGTCGACGTGGGTGGTGGTGAGGTTCCGCCAGGTACGGCCGCCGTCGCGGGAGGTGACGGTCAGCAGGCCACTGCGCGTGCTCTTCGTGAAGTCGACGCCCTCGCCGCTCGCGTAGACGGTGCCGTCCGGTCCGGTGCTCACCCAGGGGTCGGAGGCCCGTTCGAAGTCCGCGCCGCCGGGGGCGCACAGGCTGAACGGCAGTGTGCTCCCGTGGAAGGTGTGGCCGTCAGTGGACCAGGAGGCCGCGAGTCCCCGGGCGCCGCCGTCGCTCCAGCGGTCCTGCTGGAACACGGTGACCACGCGCTTGGGGTCGCGCGGATCGACGGACAGGTACGGCTCGACCTCGGTGCCCGGGTAGACGACGCTGTCAGGGGACCTCGCGCCGATGGTGCATTCCGCGTACGGGTCGCCGTCGGACACCTTGACCAGTGGTGGTGTGCCGCCGGGGTCGCGGTCCGCGGCGGCGGGTGCCGCGCCGGTCAGCGTGACGGCCAGGAACGCGGCGGTGGTGACGGCGGTCAGGGGCGCGAGGACGCGCATGCGGGATCTCCTCCGGGCCGGCGCGGAGGAGTGACGGAAGGTGGGGGGTGTGGGGCGACTCCGCTTGATCCTTTTCGGCGTGGTGGCCGGTGCCCTTGATGGGCCGAACGACGGAGTCGTCCCGGAGGCCGTCGACGGGCACGGCGGAGCCGACCGGCGGGTCCTGCATGCCGGTCGGCTCCGAATCGTCCATCCGTTATCGGCTATTGACCACTGGTCATTGGTGATTGGTCATGGGGCATGGGCCCGGCCGATCAAGTGATCGGCTGCGAGGTCCCGTCGGGCAGCTTGCAGCTGTAGCCGGCGTAAGGCTGTGCCACGACCTGTCCGCCGGCGGCCGTGCAGTCGTCCCTGCTGATGTTCGGGGACGAGGCGGCCTGGGCATTGACGGCGCCGACGGCGCTCATACCGGCAAGGGTTGCCGCGGCCAGGGCGAGGCCCAGGATCCTTCGCGTGCGCATGACTTCCTCCTCCTCTCGGGCGCCTTCGTTCGGCCCTCGGGAAGGACAAGTCTCAGGACGACGGCGCCCTCGTACTCAGCATGGGCGCTCCGCGCGGGCCCCGCGAGGCGGGGCCGGGTACGGGCGCGGCCCTCTAACGCGGTTCGTACGCCGCCGCCCGGCAGGCACCGGTCGCGGCGCCGCCCGCCACTCCGGCACCGGACAGCCCGCTGACGCAACTCTGCAGGTCGCCGACCACGCCGCGGCTGCAGGCCGCCGAGACGGCATCGGTGTCGGTCGCACCGGCCTGCGTGGCCATCTGTGTGCAGGCGGGGATGTCCGCCCGGACCGTGGGTGCGGCGAGGACCGCACCGCCCAAGCCGAGGGCCAGTGCGGTGAGGACACCGACCGTACGGATCTGACTGCGCATGGGAGTCACCTGCTCTCCGGACGTCCACTGGGTACGGAAACCGGACTCGACTCGCGTCGGCGGCTAGTCGGGGGCCACCCGGCAGGCACTCACCGCCGTCCCGTTGGTCACACCACCGGCGGTCAGGCCGGACACGCACTGCGCGTCGTCGCCGGTCAGGCCGACGTAGCACGCCATACGGACGTAGTCCGGGGCCTCCCCGCCCCGTAGCTCGCGCTCGACCTGGTTGATGCAGGCCGTGACGTCCGCGTGGGCGGCCGGCGCGATGAGGGCCGTGCCGCCGAGGGCGAGGGTCAGGCCGGTGAGGGCACCGGCGATACGGGTCGACGTGCGCATGGGACGCACCTGCCTTCCGGGTCGGTCGCGCGGTCCCGGTCCCGTACGAACGGGGCGCAGTCGGACCTCCAGTCGCGGGCCCCTCACTCCAGCGTCCCACCCTCTTCCCCTCCCGTCCTGCGCACCGGGCCGGGCGGTCAGGCGGGAGCGCCGGGGGCGAACGGTCCCGCCGCGGCGCCGCAGGGCCCGGCGCAGGGGCGTGCCGGGACCGGTCGGAGCGACGGGGTCCGGCCCGCCCGCCACAAGACCGGGTCGATGGCCAGGACCTGACGGACCGTCGGCGGCAGCGGGACTGCCTCGACCCGGCGGAGGCGTACGAACACGGCGGCCCCGGCGCACACGGCGACGGCCGCGCGGACACCGGCTCGGGCTCCCGCCGCGTTCAGCGTGATCTCGCCGGCGGAGGCCGGGGCGGAGGCCGCCCTCCCGTGGTCGTCGACCCACAGCCCGACGGTGTCGGTGACCTGCGTACGGGATGCCACGAGAGGGGGGCGACGGGCCGGACGGGGTGGGGCCGACCGGGCCCTGCCAGAACGTGAGGGGCCGGTCCCCGACCAGCCCGAAAAGACCAAGGGGCCGTTTCGGATCACTCCGAAACGGCCCCTTGTCTGCGACTCTTTCGAGTCGGGACGACAGGATTTGAACCTGCGACCCCTTGACCCCCAGTCAAGTGCGCTACCAAGCTGCGCCACGTCCCGATGCCTGCTGACCTGGGGTTTCCCCCGTTTGCAGGCGCAGGAGAACAATACCGCACTTCACGGGGTCGTCGCGCGCACCTTTCCGCCCTCCCGGTCAGGCGGTGTCTTCGGCGCCCAGTTCCGGGTGGGCCGCGGCCAGCCGTTTGGGGGCCGCCTGGAGCCAGGAGTCGGTCAGGATGGCCCGCAGCTCCTCCACGTCCCGCACCGCCGCGAGGCGGACCCGGAGCCAGGCGTAGTTGTCGTCGTGGCCCTCGCGCACGAAGAACTTCTCCGGCTCCGCGGCGATCAGCTCGGCCCGGTCCTCCTTCGGGCACTTCACCCCGATCGAGGTGTCGTCGTCGGCCAGGGACACGAAGATCTTCCCGCCGACCCGGAAGGTCGGCATGCCCCAGGCGAGCTTTTCGCTGCTGTCCGGGAGCGACAGCGCGATCATGCGGACGTCCCGCGCGGTTGTGGCCATCGTCGCGGCTCCTCTCCAGCCACCGGCGAACCCTCGTCCCACGACCCTAGGGCCCGCCACTGACAGTCGCGTCCCGCTCGGGTTCACGCGCCCCGGTCCTCCCTCTCGTGCAGCAGTCCCACCAGCTCTGCGGCCAGGGCCTTCACCGTGGCCAGGCCCTCCGTGCCCCACCGCCGCGGGACCACGTCCACCGCGCACACCGTGCCCAGGACGATCCCGCGCCGGTCCGTGAGCGGCGCGCCCACGTACGAGCGCACCCCGCTCTCGTCCACGACCGCGTTGCCCGCGAAGCGCGCGAAATCGCGTACGTCCTCCAGCACCAGCGCCCGCCTGCGTACGACCACGTGCGGGCAGTAGCCGTGCTCGCGGGGCAGGACCCGGGCCGGGTATCCGCTCGCCGGGGCATCGGCCGCGTGGTGCAGTCCGGCGAAGAACTGCCGTTCCTCGCCGATGAAGTTGACCCCCGCGTACGGTGCTTCGAGCGCGTCGGCCACGCGGCGCGCGAAGGCGTCCAGTTCGGTGTCGGTCCGGTCCCCCAGGCCCAGCTCGCGCAGCCGGACGGTGCGGGCGGGCGCCTCCCGGTCCACGGGAGTCAGCAGCAGGTGTCCGGTCGATTCGTAGTACGTCATGGCGGTCCCCCCGGCTCGTCGGTCAGGCACAGCAGATGGCGGACGAGGGCGGCGAGCGCGCCCGTCCCGGAACCGGTCAGGCGCGCGTCGCACCGGACGACGGGCACTCCGGGCCCGAGTCCCGCCGCTTCGCGCACCTCGTCGGGCGTGTAGCGGAGGGCCCCGTCGAACTCGTTCACGGCGAGGACGAAGGTGATCCCGCGCCGCTCGAAGAAGTCCACGGCGGGGAAGCAGTCGGCGAGCCGCCGGGTGTCGGCGAGCACCACCGCCCCGAGCGCGCCCGCGCACAACTCCTCCCACAGGAACCAGAAGCGGTGCTGGCCGGGCGTGCCGAACAGGTAGAGGACGTGGCCCTCGTCCAGGGTGATCCGGCCGAAGTCGAGTGCGACGGTGGTGGTGGACTTGGCCTCGACGCCGTCCAGCGGGTCGTCGGCCGAGCCGAGGTCGCTCAGCAGCTCCTCGGTGCTCAGCGGCTCGATCTCGCTCACCGCGCGCACGAAGGTGGTCTTGCCCGCGCCGAACCCGCCCGCGACCAGGATCTTCAGGGTCGCGGGGACGGCCGCCCGGGCCGCGGTGTCACAGTCGTGCGCGTAGGCCATCGAGCACCGCCCTGAGCAGGTTCTGGTCGGCGGCGGCGAACGCGCCGAAGGGGTCTGCGCCGGTCCCGGCCCCGGCGCGGGCACCCGTGCCGGGGCCGGGGAAGCGGGGGGCCTGCGCCACCACGGCCCCGTGTTCCATCAGGTCGGCCAGCAGCACCTTCACCACGGCCGCGGGCAGCCGCAGCTGCCCGGCCACCTCGGCGACCGTGACCGTGCCGGCCCCGGCGCGGGCGCAGGTCCGCAGCGCGAGGGTGTGCTCGGCCCCGAGTGGGACGCGGGGCCGCACGCCGGTCGCGGTCACCAGGGAGAGCAGGTCGAGCGCCACGCCCGGCCGGGTGCGGCCGCCGCTGGCGGTGTACGGGCGCATCACCCGGCCCGCCGAGTCGTCGAGCCACGGTGTGTCCCGGTACGACGTTCCGTTTCCGTACGCCCCCCTCGCCCGGGCCCTCATCGCTCCGGGTCGGCTGCGGGCCGACGCGGCGGGGCCGCCAGGTACGGTCGTACGCTCTTGACCAGCATCGCCATCTCGTAGCCGAGTACGCCGGCGTCGGCCTCGCGGTCGGCGAGTACGGCCAGGCAGGTGCCCGAGCCGGCCGCCGAGACGAAGACGAGCGCGGTGTCGAGTTCGACCACGACCTGCCGTACCTCGGCTCCGTCGCCGAAGCGGGCGCCGGCGCTGCGGCCGAGCGAGTACAGCCCGGAGGCGAGGGCCGCCAGGTGGTCGGCGCTGTCCGCGTCCAGGCCGTGTACGCAGGTCACGAGCCCGTCGGCGGTGAGCAGTACGGCACTGCGCGTGTACGGGACGCGCTGCACCAGGCCGCTGAGCAGCCAGTCGAGGTCCGAGAGCCGACTGCCGGTCTTGGTCGCCACTTCGCCGCCCATGGGGGTGTGCTCCTTGCCGATGTGAGGGGTGTGGATCGGGGTGATCGGGCTGATCGGGGTCATGCCTGGTTCTCCGACTGCGCGAGGCCGAAGCCCCGCTGGAAGGCGGCCATCAGGCCGGGGTCGTGGACGGGCCGCTCGGCGTCGTCGGCCGCCGGCCGGGGCGCGGGGGCCTCGCGGAGCTGCGGCGCGAGATGCTGCTGGGCCCGCCGCCTGGGCAGCTCGGGCCGCCCGGTCCCGCCTGCGGCGGCCTCCCCCGCCACCCCGGTCCTCCGCACCGGCAGCGGCGGGGGCGCGGCCTGGGCGTCGGCCCCGGCGGCCCCCGTTGTCGTGGACGCGCCGGCGCCCCGGGGCCCGCCCCGGTGCGCCGGGCCCGCCGTGGACTCCGCACGGGGCGCGGGTACCACGGCCCCGCCTGCGGGCGCACCGCCCGGGCCGGCACCGGGGCCGGCACCGGGGCCGGAACCCAGGTCGAGGCCGGCGCCGAGGACCTCTCCGCGGGCGGCGCCGGGGGCAGGGGTCGCGAGGGGGCCGGTGGCGGAGGCATTGGCGGCGCTCAGGCCGGGGGCACGGGCGGGGTGCGGGGAGGCCGATGGCCGCTGGGGCGGGGTGGGGACCCGGGCCGGTTCCAGGTGGGGCAGCGGGGCCGCGTCGGGGGCGCCCAGGAGTTCCTTCGGGAGTACCAGCACCGCGAGCACGCCGCCGTAGATGTTCGACTTCAGCTCGACCGCGATGCCGTGCCGGCGGGCCAGCGCCGAGACCACGTACAGGCCGATCCGCCCGTCGGCGAGCAGGTGCCGGACGCTGATCTGGTCGGGGTCGCCGAGCAGCGCGTTCATCCGGTGCTGCTCCTCCGCCGGCATGCCGAGCCCTCGGTCCTCCACCTCGACCGCGATCCCGGCGGTGACCCGCTCCGCCCGCACCACCACGTCGGTGTCGGGCGCGGAGAACACCGTGGCGTTCTCCACCAGTTCGGCCAGCAGGTGCACCACGTCCGCGACGGCGTGGCCGCGTACGCTGCCGCCCGCCGGGGGCACCACCTTGACCCGGGTGTACTGCTCGACCTCCGCCACGGAGGAGCGCAGCACCTCGCTCAGGTCGATGGGTCGTGTCCACTGGCGGCGGGAGGCGGCGCCGCCGAGCACGGCCAGGTTCTCGGCGTGGCGGCGGATGCGGGTGGCGAGGTGGTCGACGTGGAAGAGCTCCTTGAGCAGGTCCGGATCCTCGACCGTGTCCTCCAGGTCGTCCAGCAGCGAGATCTCCCGGTGCACGAGGGACTGGAGGCGACGCGCGAGGTTGACGAAGACCTCGACCTTGCGGTCGCTGTCGGACGGCGCCACCGGTCCGGCCAGTCGTACGAGGGTCGTGTGCGCGTGCTCCCGGGCGCCGCGCAGCTCCTGGGAGAGCAGCCAGAACTCGTCGATGCCCGCCGGGTCCGCGCCGGGGCCCGGCCCGGCCGCGCCTCCACCGCCACCGCGCAGCGGACGCGGCGCGCTTTCGCCCCGCTCCAGCCGCTCGGCCGTGGTGCGCAGCTCCTGGCGGCCTCGCACGCTGGAGCGGCGCAGCGCCTCGCACCGGTCACGGACGCCCTTGGCGGCGCGCTGGGCCCCGAGCAGCGCCGCGGCGAGGGCGCCGAGCACCAGCAGGGCGCAGCCGGTGAGCACGGGCCACAGCCGGGCGTCCCGCTCCCCCGCTCCCCCGCCGAGCTGCAGCGTGAAGATCACCGCGGCGGCCCCGCTCAGCGCGGCGGCGAGCGTGGGCAGGACGGCGGCGCGGATCAGCTGGGGCCCCGTCTGCCGGCCGGGACCGGTGGCGGCGTGTCTCGACGGGGCGTGGCGGGCTGCGCGGGGTCCGGACATCTGTGTCCTCGGTACGTGGGGCCCGGCCACCGGCGTTCCCGGGGCCCGGTGTTGATCACCGGATACCCACGCTAGACCGCACCGTCACGCCCCTGAGCGCCAGTTGGGGAACTTCGCGGGGGTGCTTCCCGCTCCCGGTGGAGCGCTCGTACGGCAGCCCGAATACGCAGGGCACGCTCCGGGGCGGCGCCCCGGAGTGCCCGACGCCCCGCCGGCCGGCGAGGACCGCCGGCGTGGCCTACGGCTGCTGCCCGGTGGTCGGGGCCCCGGGAGCGGAGACGAACTGTCCGGTGGCGGTCAGCGCGAGCCGGGAGAACAGCGTGCCGGAGAAGCCGAAGAGCAGGGCGATGGCGAGGGCGATGGGCCGGTCGGGCGCGTCCCAGGAGTTGTCGAGGAAGACGTGCCCGAGGACGTTGAGCTCCGGGTCGGCGAGCATGCGTACGAGGAGGAGACCGGCGACCGCGGCGAGCGCGCCGCCGACCGGGGCGAGGACCAGGACGCCCCAGGAGGCCGGGCGCTGGGAGCGCATCACGCTGACCACCGGGGACAGGAAGCCACCGAGCGCGCCGAGCGTGAGGGTCAGCCGGTGGTCGAAGGTGAGGCCGATCAGGAGGATCACTCCGAGGCCGGTGGCCGCCAGCCACAGGGCGGTGCGCTGCTGCTCGTACTCCTGCTCGGCCTCGGTGTCCTCCCGCTCGTGGAGGTGCTCGGTGGCGGCGATCAGCAGGGCCCCGGCTTCGGGACTGCCGGCCGCCGGTGCGGCGAGGTCGGCGGCGAGCTGTGCGTCGCCGGGGTGCGGGGAGGCGGCGAGGCGGATCCTGAGCGCGCGGAGCCGGGCGGAGTTCTCCTCCGGGCTCTGCAGGTGCAGCAACCCGCGCTCGGCGCTGTGCAGGGCGCGCCGGGCGGCGGCCAGTTTGGACAGCGGGATCGCGATGGTCCAGGAGGTGGGCAGGAGCCGCGACGCCACCGTGCCGTTGGTTTCCAGGTCGTCGAGGCGTGAGGTGATCGCCGCGATCTCCGCGGCGCGGGCGCCGTCGTCGGGGGCCGCCGCCCCGAGGACCGAGGCACGGGCACGGGTGTCGCGTATGCAGGTCTGGAGCTGTCGGTAGCGGGGGGCGGCTATGAGTCCCCTGCTGGTGATGAACACGATGGCCAGGTAGGCGCAGCACACCACCGGCAGGGCCCAGGGCCCACCCCCTACAACGGCCTGCCACATTCCGAGCCCCCTCGGTGTCCCCGACCCCGCCGCGCCGGTGCGGGCCGCGGCCGGCCCATCGTGCCGCAGAACGGCGCCCCGGCGGGGCCGGTTGCGCATTCCGGACCGGTCCGCGGAGGGGGCGGGGCCGCTGCGCCCCCTCCGCCCGCTCGGCTGACCCGGAGGCGTCAGCCCTGCCAGCTGTGCGGGGCGCGGAAGCCCGGGGTGCGTTCCAGGCGGCGCCAGCCGGCCTGGGAGCGGGGGGTGGCGGCGGTCTCGGGGG